>DATFXN010000039.1:0-3529 GCA_035315805.1 Chthoniobacterales bacterium | reverse complement strand
CGAACTCGGCATGCTCGACCTTGCGGCAAAGCAGTTCGAGGACGCGGCCAAAGAGATTCTGACAATGGACGCGATGAAAAAGGAAATCGTTTACAATCTCGGAATCGTTTACGAGAAAACTGGCGAGCGGGAGAAATCGCTCGGTTGTATGAAACAAATTTACGAGGCGGACTACGGCTACAAAGATGTGGCTGACCGGGTCGAAAGCTCATATCAACAGGACTAACCCCGCGACCGACACGCGGTCAGCCCTCAGTTTTCGCAAGCTCGAATCGCTAACTTGCACGCACGTCCAAAGCTATGTCAAAATGCGAAAGCTCGATGTCGAACGACGGCATCTGAACCTCTATAAGCCTATGAAAAAAAATCTTATCATTCCACGAATTGCCATTGTGGCGCTGGGACTCGGAGCGCTTTGTCTGGCTACGACGGGCAGCGCACTTAACGCCTATCCACCTTTGCGAACCGGCGCGAACGCACCTGCGCCAACTGCCAAGCCTGCAGCTGGTGCGGCAAAAGCTGGAAGCAAACTCAGCGCAGCCGACAAAACTTTCATGATGAACGCGGCCAAGGGCGGCATGATGGAAGTTGAGTGGGGCAAACTCGCGGCGCAAAACGCGCAAAATGCGGATGTGAAGAAGTTCGGCAACCGGATGGTGACTGATCATTCGAAAGCGAACAGCGAGTTGATGGCGCTAGCGAAAGAGGAAGGCGTCTCCCTCCCGGGAGCAAAAGCGCCTGGCAAATGGCACTCGGATAAAGATTACATGGACATGATGGTGAAAGACCATCAAGCGGACCTGGCGGAGTTCCAGAAGGAAGCGCAAAGCGGAACTGATCCTGACTTGAAGGCGTTCGCGGCCAAGTACTCCAAGGTCGTCCAGGAACACCTAAACGTGGCCAAGCAAACTCAAGGCAAGCTGAAGTAAAAGTCACGATCAGCTTGTGCGCGGCACGCCTTCACGGCGCGCCGCTTTTTTTAGCTTTGCTTTGCCCGAAAGCAAACTGGAGGTTTTGATCGATGCGGAAGACGAAAATCATCTGCACACTTGGACCTGCCACAGAAAAATCAGAAACGATTCGTCAATTGATCGCCAATGGGGCGGACGTCTTTCGCGTGAACATGAGTCATGCTGCACCTGACTGGGTCCGCGAAATCGTTCCGCGAATTCGCAAATTCGCCGAAGAACTCGAGCGGCCCATTGGAATTCTGCTCGACACGCAAGGTCCAGCCATCAGGACCGGGCCCGTGAAGGCGCCGTTGGAACTAAAGAGAGGCGATGTCCTCGAGCTCACGGTCGGCCGCACAAAGAAAACGCAGCCCAAGTCGGTGGAAGTAAATTACGACAAGTTCGCGGACGACGTCAGCGTAGGCGACACCGTCCTGGTCGATAATGGACTGATCAAACTCGCGGTGGTCGAAAAGAAAAAGAACCGGGTTCTTTGCAAAGTTATCACGCCGGCGGCGCTCGGCTCACGACGCCACATTAATTTACCTGGTGTTCATGTCAGCCTTCCACCACTAACGAAGAAGGACATCGCGGATGTCGATCTTGGAGTGAAGCTCGGCGTTGATTTTGTGGCGTTGAGTTTTGTACGCAAGGCGAGCGACCTCGTAGAGCTGCGCAATTTGCTCGCGCGGAAGAAGAGCAAAGCACGGGTGTTGGCGAAAATTGAAGACCAGGCGGCGGTAGAATCGATCGACGACATCATCAAGACCGCCGACCTCATCATGGTTGCGCGCGGCGACCTCGGGGTTGAAGTGCCGATGGAAGAGTTGCCGATTATTCAGCGGCGAATTGTCAAAAGTTGCATTCGGCTCGGTAAACCGGTCGTCGTCGCGACCCACTTGCTCGAATCAATGATCATCAATCGCCTACCGACGCGGGCGGAGATTACCGATGTAGCAAATGCCGTCTTCGAACAAGCGGACGCGATCATGCTCAGCGGCGAAACGAGTATTGGCAATCATCCACTCGAATGCGTGGAGGTTTTGAATCGGGTGGCGGCGCGGATCGAACGGAGCGGCGGCGCCGGATATGCGGAGTCCGCTATTCTGGAAGATGCGCGACAAAAAACGGTCGCCGCGGCGGTTGTATTGGCCAACTCTCTCGCGCGATCAAAGATCATTGTCTTCACCCGACATGGAAGAATGGCGCGCAATACGTCAAATCTTCGTCCTCAGCGCGCGACAATTTTCGCGTTCACTCCGACCGAAGAAGTCCGCCGGCAGTTGTCAATCTGCTGGGGCGTGTGTCCGGTGCTAATCGAATTCAGCGATGACCCGAACGTGACGATTGAGACCGCGGCAAAATTTCTGCGGGACCAAAAACTGACCTCACCAGGTGACAGTCTCGTCATCATCAGCGATGTCCGGGCGCGCGACGCCTTGGTCGACTGTGTGCAGCTGCGGACAGCAAAGTAGTTGTAGCCACGCGCCTGTGGCGGGTCGGGGGAAAGATTAACGCCCCAAGGGGCCGTCGCTACACTGGATGTCGATCTTAAGCTTCGACCGGTAATTCGACGTCGATTGGCTTCTCCTTCTTGCTCAAGGCACGGCGGAGCTTCGAGAGCGCAATATTTTGCAGCTGACGAATGCGCTCGCGGGTCACGCCAAATTTCTTGCCCACTTCCTCGAGTGTCTTCGGTTTGCCGCCGTCGAGTCCAAAGCGCTGAAAAATAATTTTCTTCTCCCGATCGTCGAGGACGTCAAGCAAACCGCCGACTTCGTTGCGCAGATTCTTGTCGCGCAGAAGCTCAAACGGCGTTTGCGCGTCCTCATCGCCGACGATCTCGCCGAACTCGGTCGAATCATCGTCGCTGATTGGCGCGTCGAGTGAAGCCGGGCGAATCGAGACCGTCTTCAACTGCGAAACTTTTCCGGCAGCGATTCCGATTTCCTCACCCAGCTCGTCATCGGTCGGTTCGCGGCCGAGCTCCTCGCTCATTTGCAACGACACGCGACGCATCTTGGAAATTTTGTCCACCAGATGCACTGGTAACCGAATCGTCTTCGACTGGTTCGCGAGCGCGCGCTTGATCGATTGTTTGATCCACCACGCCGCGTAAGTGCTGAGCTTGCCGCCTTTTGCCGGGTCAAAACGTTCGACCGCTTTCATCAAACCGATGTTGCCTTCGGAAATCAAGTCGAGCAGCGGCAGCCCGAGGTTCGCGTAATCGTGCGCAATCTTGACTACCAAGCGCAAGTTGGAGCGAATCATAAGCGCACGTGCCTCGCGATCGCCCTTTTTGATCTTAGCGGCGAGCTCAATCTCCTGCTGCGGGGTCAAGAGCGGGATTTGCCCGATCTCGCGCAGGTAAATCTTAATTCCGGTATCGCTATCTTCAGCGGCCATATAACCTCTCTTCATGAAAAACTGGGGGCTGGTCCGGCAAAAAGCCGGCTTTTGTGTTCGTGGCTGGCTCCTTGATTGGATTGCTTAACATCAGGGAAACTATTTAACAAGGTTAAATATTCGGAATAGTGACAGTAGACGGGCTGGGTTTGTTCAATCTTTCTCCTACATTC
>DATFXN010000038.1:0-23623 GCA_035315805.1 Chthoniobacterales bacterium | reverse complement strand
TCTTCTACGGTCGGCCAATTTTTTCGTGTAAAACTGCGCAATTCGGCGCAACGCGGCGCAAATCGGACTTGTTGGGTCTACCTCTGAGAAACACGCTACGCAACGCCGCGCAAACGTGCGCAAAAACTCGTTAGGCAATTACGAAACCGTTGCTCTACCAGCTGAGCTACGTCGGCGCGGAGCCGGAAGATTACATCCGTTGGCATCCGACTCAAGCGGCTTAAACTCGAAGAAACGCGGGCGAGTCCGAGCCGGACTGGTACGGCAATCGCCCCTGCCTGAAACAAATGAATCGGTTGGAGGAAATTCTCGCGGCCAAGCGCGATGAGATCGAGCAGTTGCGGCTGCGCACTGCGGACCTGGATCGACAAGCGCGGGAGCGAACTGATTTTCGTGATTTTCGCGCCGCGCTGCAGCAAGGCGAGAGGAAACTCGCGATCATTGCTGAAATTAAAAAGGCGTCGCCATCGGCGGGAGTGATCGCGGAAAAGTTCGAGCCGGTTGAGATCGCGAAGAATTACGAGCGTGCCGGTGCGAATGCGATCTCTGTTCTGACCGACACAAAATTCTTTCAGGGGAACCTGCAGGATCTTGTCGATGTCCGCCGCGCCATTTCTCTTCCGCTGTTGCGGAAAGATTTCATTTGGGATCGAGCGCAAATTGCGGAATCGGCCGCGAACGGTTCGGACGCGATTCTCTTAATTGTGGCGGCGCTGACTCAAGATCAAATGGTTCGCCTCCTCAAGAACGCGAAGGAATACCGACTCGAAGCGCTCGTTGAAGTCCACAGCGTCGACGAGCTGCAACGCGCACTCGAAGCCGGCGCCGACATTGTTGGAATTAACAACCGCAATTTGGCGACGTTCGATGTCGATCTCGCAGTGACGGAAAAACTGTGCCGGGAAGTTCCGGACGAAATTATTCTGGTCAGCGAAAGTGGAATTAAAACGCCGGAGGATGTTTCGCGCGTGAAAGCATGCGGCGTGGACGCGATTCTTGTCGGCGAAGCGTTGATCCGCGGAGACGTTTCGATCGAAGAAGTGCGCGCGGTTACTTAGCCGGCTTCGCAGCCGCGAGTGAGCGTCGAATTGAGCGCCAGAGACCGCGTGGCCCGGCAACTTTACCCGCGCGCGCGACCAACACCGGACAATTGGCGTGATTGAGAATGCTGCGGGTGAGGTCGCCCATGATATAATGCCGCAACATTCCGCGCGCCCGCGATGAACCGGTGACAATCAGGTCGTAACTTTTCTCGAGCGCTTCGGCAAAGACCTGCTCGGTGACGATTCCGTGACGAATTCGCACTTCAGCCACCACTCCGAGCTTCTCGAGGTCAGCCTTTTGTTCGGACAAGTTAATTCCAAGCTCGGATTTGGACTGCAGCAATCTATCGACATCTTCCTCGAGCCGGACAAGATCGGCGTAAATCGCGGGCGGCTCGGCCATAACATGAAGCAACGTGACCGAAGCCCCGACCGCTTTCGCCAATTTGCCAGTCAATTGCACCGCTTCTTCGATGAATTCTTTTCCTCCAGTGCAAACCAGAAACCGTTTCAACTGCGCCCATTCGCCCATCGCCACCAGAACTGGCGGCGAGATAGCCTTGATAAGCTCATACATTGTTTCCGAACGCCAATGCAGCCCGGTCGACCCGGTTTCGCGCGCGCCCACGATGACGAGATCGTATTTTATTTTTGCGGTCTCGTCTTTGATTTGCCGAACCGGATCGCCTATGCCGATGTTGATCTTGGGCAAAATATTTTGAGCCCGAAGCGATTCCGCCTGTTTTTCGAGGGCGAGCTGCAATGAAGCTTTGTTTTCGGCTGTTTCGGCCACGCCGAGAACGTTGGTCTCCGCGTGGAGCGGCGCCGCGAACGATGCGCCGAGTCGCATCGCGCTTTCGGCCGCCGGCATCCCATCACTGCAAATCAAAATCTTCATCTCAGTTACCATTTGTGGCCGCTAAAGAGTGTGTAAACGACAATGGCCGCGCCCAGCAACGGCAGCGGCACAAACGCGAGCCGGATCTTTGGTCCGGCAAAATATTGAGTGAGAATCGCGCCGATCTGTGCGCCAATGGCGGCGCCGGTGTGCATGACCAACGCGATTAAAATGTCAACGTTGCCTTTGATCGCGTGCGTAAGCGTACCGTAGCTAGCCGAAATAATGATCTCGAACAAATCGGTGCCGACAGCGAGATGGGTCGGAATCCCAAGCACATAAACCATCGACGGCATCCGGATGTAACCTGCACCCCCGCCAAGAAAACCGCTGAAAAGTCCGCCGACGAACGCGACCAACAAAATCACCCAGAGCGAAATCGTCACACCGGAGGTTGGCAGTTCAATCATCGGCGGCATTTTCAGCCGCTGAATGGCACGCGTGACATGCATGAATGCGGAATGATCTCTTTTGGCGCCATGCGCTGAAGCCGGCGGCATTGGTTTCTTGGCAGCAAGCGATTTGCGGCTTTCCCAAATCATGAAACTGGAAATGCTGAGATAGACCGCGATCGAGACGACGCTTACCACTAGGTTTACGTTGCCGGCGCGTTTGAAAATCTGAATCAGCTGTGCTCCGACCTCGGCGCCGGTGACCGTGCCAATGGCCATAATCATCCCGAGGCGAAGATCGACATTGCCGAAGGCGCGATGTTGCCGGACGGCCACGACCGATTTACCGACGATATGGGCGAGATCGGTACCGACGGCAAAGTTCCAATCCAGACCCACGACACGCAGAGCCGGGCCCGCAATAAAGCTGCCGCCCACACCGAAAAAGCCGCCGAGAATTCCGATCACGAACCCGACCAAAACGAGGTAAAGCGGGCTGATATGCGCGTCGGAGATTGGGAAAAACATATTATTCGGAACGGCCCCGAATCAGTCGCAACAAATAAGTGGTGACGTTTTGGAGAAGGACGGCTTGTCCCATCATCAGCAAAAGCGTGATACCGGCGTAGCCGTAACGGTGGGTCTGCTCCAGCCGATGCAGGCTTTCGCCAAGAAAATGAAGGACGAGGAAAAAGTACGCGACCACAAGCACCGCGTAGATCACCAGCTCGATCGCGAAGGCCCGCAGTGTTTTAGCCGTTTCCGCTTTCATTATCCCAAACTCATCGCAACTAGACGCTTCCAAGGTCGCCTTGAACCGTGGCAAAAAGCAAATGCCCGTTGCGCCACAGTGCCTTCAACCGTAGCGTTTTCTTAAGCTTCAGCAGGGGTAAAATATGGCGGACGCTGCGAATAAATATCCGGAGAACGCTCCCGGGAAATTTTACGTCGACGAACAGTGCATCGACTGCGATTTGTGCCGGGAAACCGCGCCGGCAAATTTCAAGCGGAACGATGACGGCGGGCACTCTTACGTCTATAAACAGGCCGAAAATCCGGAAGAGGAAGACCGTTGCAAAGAAGCGATGGAAGGTTGCCCGGTCGAAGCGATCGGCAACGACGGCGCGTGACTGAATCCGTTCCCGTCGCGCTCACGATAGCCGGTTCGGACAGCAGCGCTGGGGCCGGCATCCAGGCGGATCTGAAAACGTTCAACGCGCTCGGAGTTTACGGATTGACTGCTGTTACGTGCGTCGTTGCTGAAATTCCTGGCAAAGTTTCGCGGATCGAACCAGTCAGAACGGAGATGGTGCAGGAACAAATCCAAGTTCTGGCCCAAAATTTCCCAATCAGCGCAATAAAGACCGGATTACTTTGTTCCGCGGAGATCATTTCGACGGTCGCAAAGGCGATTGTGGATCTTGAGGGGAAAGTTCCGTTGGTGGTTGATCCGGTGATCACGGCGACCAGCGGCGATCCGCTCCTCGAGTGCGACGCGGTTGAAACGTACAAAAGCGAATTGTTCGCGCTCGCGACGTTGATCACGCCAAATCTCGACGAGGCGGCGCAATTGCTCGGAGAGACCATTGTCGATCGCGCATCGATGGAGCGTGCAGGCAAAGAATTAGGGGGCAAATTCAACACCGCGATCCTGCTCAAGGGCGGCCATTTGCCCGGCAAGCGAGCGGTCGATCTTTTGTTCGCGAATGGCAAAGTCACCGAATTCGCCGCACCGTTCGTGCGCGATGTCGCGACGCATGGAACCGGCTGCAGTTATTCCGCGGCCATCACCGCCGGTCTCGCATCCGGAATGAAACTCGAGGATTCAATTGCCAGCGCCAAAAAATTCGTGACCGCTTGCATCGCGGATCGACTTCGCTGGCAATCAGTCTCGGGTTCGAATATCGACGCGCTGCGTCATTCGCCGGAAAATCGCTAGCGTTTCTTCTTGTCGATCTTTCCGGGGCGTTTTGCTTTTTTCCAGCGCTTCAACCCCATCGCTTCCTCAGCCGCCGCGGTTTCCGCCTGCTTCTTGCTTCGGCCGCTCCCCTTTCCCAAAACGATTCCTTCCCAGACCGCTTGGACAACGAATCGCTTGTCGTGCTCGGGCCCGCTTTGCGAAAGCACCTCGTAAACCGGGCTGCGCGGGGAAATGCTTTGCAGCAGCTCCTGGAGATGTCCCTTCGGATTGATATCGACAGGTTCTTCGGCGAGCTGAGCGAGGTCTTGTCGCGCCTGCGCCAGAATAAATTTTTTCGCGTCCTCCAAACCGCCGTCGAGGTAAATCGCGCCGATCAATGCTTCGAAGGCGTCGGCCAGCGTGGAAACGCGGGCGCGCCCTCCGCTTGCTTCCTCGCCGCGACCCATCAGCAAGAATTGTCCAAGATCGAGGGCGGCGGCGTGGGCTTTGAGCGCGTCGCGCGAAACCAGGCGGGAACGCAATTTGGTGAGCTGCCCCTCCGGCTGATCGCCGAAATGTCCGAAAAGATATTCAGTGATGACGAGCTGGAGAATTGCGTCGCCCAAAAATTCCAGCCGCTGGTTATCAAAATGGCGCTGCTGCATTTCGTGGCCAAGGCTCGGGTGGGTCAGCGCTTCGGCGAGAAGTAACGGGTTGCGAAATTTGTAAGCGATTCGTTCCTCGAGCGGATGCACGTTAGTGCTTTTGATAAATTTTGAGTGAGGTGATGACATCGAGTGCGCGCTGCAAGACGGAATCGCGCGCGGGTTGTTTCTCCCGGACGCGATTGCGCCGCAGCGCGTCCGGGATGTCGAGCTCGGGATTGGTGCCCGCGATCAAGGCCGCTTCGTTCAAATGCGGCCGGCCTGTCTCGTAAACAAAGGCCGACATTCCCTTCTCACTGCTCAAGCGAAAAAGTTCACGTTTGTCTGCGACCGGCATCTCGACCGGCAAATCAGGTTTCACTCCACCGGGAAACAATGGCTGGCCGTCTGGGAGGACTGCCTCGGCCGACGCGACGCGCAAAAATTTTCCGCTCGGCAACGGCAGATCGGAGTATTCGACCGCGCGGCCGGCGCTGGTTTGGCCGATAATTAGGGCTTTGTCGTAGAGCCGGAGCACCGCCGCCAGTGTTTCTGCGCCTCCGGCGGTGTCGCTATCAGTCAGCACCACGAGCAAACCTTGAAACGACGGATCCCGGTCGGAATTGAAAGAGCGGTCCTGGCGCGCCGCCGATTTGCGCAAAGTGAAGAGCGCTCTGCCTTTTGGACAAAAACGTTTTGCGAATTCCGACGCGGTCGCGAAATCCCCGGCATCGCTGGCGCGAAGATCGACAATCACTGCATCGACCGCTTTTTTCGACAAATCTTGCAGGGTTTTATCCACTTCCTTCAAATTCGCGCTGTTCAAAGCGCCAAGCCGCAGGTATCCGATATGGCCTTCGAAAACTTCGCTGTAAAATGAAGCGGCTGGTTCCGGCGGTGCGCTGTCACGGTTTGGCAAAAGCAATAACCCGCCGGGCATTCGCACGAGCAGCCCGGTTAGTGTCGCGCGATTCAATTCTGTTTCTGTGATTGCCTCCGGGTTTGGGAAATTGTTTTTCAAAAGCGAGATTGTAGCCTGCAGATCGCCCTCGTTTAGCGAGTTGATGATCTCCTGCGTGCCTGGTGTTGGCGACGGAGTCGGCGATACTGATGGCGTGACAGATTTACTCGCTGGGGTTTTCGCCGTTGGCGCACCAGATGGCGCGGGTGATTGGGCCAGCAGATTGGTGATGAACAAAAATGAAATAACAGTTGCGGCCCCGCGATTCAACATTGGGACTATTGTTAGCTGGTCGCCGCGCCCAGAGCAATATCGCGCCGGTAATGGCAACCGTCGAAATGAATGCGGGAGACCGCTTCATAAGCGCGCAGGCGCGCTGCGGTGATTGTCGATCCAAGCGCAGTCACAGCGAGGACGCGTCCGCCAGAAGTGACGATTTTGTCGTCCGCAATTTTTGTTCCGGCATGAAAAACCCGAACGCCTTCCATTTTGGCCGCTTCCTCCAGGCCGAAGATCACTTTGCCAGTTTCATATTTTCCCGGATAACCGGCGGAAGCGAGAACCACTCCTACCGCGGCGTGTTTGTCCCACTCGATCGTGTAACTGTCGATCTTGCCGTCGATGGTTGCCTGCAAAAGCGGCAGCAGATCGGATTTCATCCGCGGCAATAACGCCTGCGTCTCGGGGTCGCCGAAGCGACAATTGAATTCGAGGACGCGTGGGCCGTCGCTCGTGATCATCAAACCGGGATATAGCAAACCTCGATAGGTGATTTTTTCTCTGGTCAAGCCGCGCAACACCGGCTGCATCACGCGGGCCTCCAAACGCGACTGCAAGTCAGCATTCCAATTGTCTGCCGGACTGAAGGCGCCCATTCCGCCAGTGTTTGGACCTTCGTCGCCATCAAAGACACGCTTGTGGTCCCGTGCCGACTCGAGCAATCGATAATTTTTGCCGTCCACCAACGCATGCAACGAACATTCCGTGCCGTGCAGGAATTCTTCGATCACAATCCGCCGTCCGGCCTCGCCGAATCGCGCTTCGTTCATCAACGCGTTGATTGTCGATCTTGCGGTTGCTGCGTCCGGCGCAATGATCACGCCTTTTCCAAGCGCGAGCCCGTCGGCTTTGATCACCACCGGAAATTTCAACTCCTCGCAATAAGCGAGCGCTCCTTTGCTGTCCGAAAATGTGCTCGCCTGCGCGGTCGGAACGTTCTGGGCACGCATCAATTCCTTCGCGAAAATTTTGGACGATTCCAGACGCGCGGCGGATTTGGTCGGGCCGAAGATTCGCAAGTGGTCCGCCGTGAAAACATCGACAATCCCCATCGCCAGCGGATCGTCCGGGCCAACCACGGTTAGATCGACATCGTTCTGCCTGGCGAACGCGCGCAACTGCTCCAAGTCCGTTGCCGCGACCGCTACGTTTTCGGCGATCGTCGCAGTTCCAGCGTTTCCGGGCGCGCAAAAAATGCGATCGACCGCCGACGATCGTTTCAGTTTCCAAACCAGGGCGTGTTCCCGGCCGCCGCTTCCGATCACTAGAACTTTCACCGGAAGCGCGAGCGTGCGTCAGCGCAACGTGAAACGCAAGCCGGAGATCAATCGCGCGAGGCCGATTCTGCCGGAACAATCGCCAATTCCAATTTTTCAGTGTGCCGGATAACGACAAGCTTGGACTCAACGCCGATTTGTTCTGCCATCAATCTCCGGTGCAATTCGTGAATGCTTCCGATCGGTTCGTCGTTAAAGGCCACGATCACGTCGCCTTCACGCAAGCCGGCTTTGTCCGCTGGACTTTGTTTCTCCACCGAGATGACGAGCACGCCAGTTTCGAGCGGCAGATTGTAAAATCGGACTACGCGGCGGTGGATCGGGACGTTCTGTCCGGCGACACCGACGTAGCTGCGGCGAATTTTCCCGTCGCGGATCAGCCAGGCGGCCACAAACTTTGCGGTGTTGCTGGCGATTGCGAAACAAATTCCCTGGGCCGGTCGAATCATGGCCGTATTCACGCCGATCACTTCGCCGGCGGAATTTACGAGCGGCCCGCCGGAATTGCCTGGATTCAAAGCCGCGTCGGTTTGAATGATATTGTCGATCAAACGCCCGGATTGCGCGTGCATAGAACGGCCGAGCGCGCTGATTACCCCAGCAGTGACGCTCGCTTGGAAGCCGAGCGGATTGCCAATCGCGATCACGATCTGCCCGACGCGCAGATTTTCCGACTCAGCCAGCCGAACATGCGTCAATTGGGGCGCATCAATCCGAATCACGGCGAGATCAGTGTCCGGATCGTCGCCGACTAATTGCGCGGGATATTCGCGGCCATCGGGCAAGTTCGCGCTGATCGCCGTCGCTCCATGAACGACGTGGCTGTTGGACAATATGAAACCGTCAGGCGCGATGATGAATCCTGAGCCGCTTCCACCAACCTCGCGCGGACCGCGCCGGCCATTCACTCGCTGTTTGATATCGATGTTCACGACTGCCGGCGCAACGCGCTCAACTGCAGCGACGACCGTGCGGGAGTATTCATCGAGCAAAGCCAAATCGCTTGGGTTTGCTGTGCCGCCGGCGGAACGTACATCCCTGTCAGAGTCTGGCTCGTCTAAAAGCAATTCCAGAGGCATGCACAAATCTCGGCCGTGCGCGCTGGCAGTCAAATATAGGCGGATTTGGCTTATACTATCTTTATGGATCGTTACCTCCAAGCTTGCAGGTAAAGAAGGGCCGGTTTACAAAAGTGCATGGCCAAGCCTCCCCCGACTGCTTCAGTGATGGATGCGCAATGCCCATCCCGCTTGGTGCTCGATCGTATCGCAGACAAATGGACCGCGCTCATCATCCAGTTACTCGCAAGAAAAACGATGCGCTACGCCGAGCTGCATCGCGAGATCGGCGGGATTTCGCAAAAAATGCTTACGCAAACGCTTCGGAGCCTCGAGCGCGACGGCCTGGTCGAGCGCAGGGTTTATCCGGTCGTTCCGCCGCGGGTCGAGTATTCTCTTTCCCGTCTTGGCCGAACTCTGATCGAACCGCTGCGTGCGCTTTGCCGCTGGTCAGAAAAACATCTTGCTGAGCTCCAAGCCAATCGCGCGCGCGCCAAAGCCAGACAAAAAGAACTCATTCCGAATTGAGCTCAAAATTGATCTTCACGTCGTAATGGTCGCCTTTGCCAAGTCCGTCCGGCAACGGCTCAACGTGGGTCACGCGATTCGCAAGTGTTTTGACTGAATCGTCGAGCTGGGCGTTTCCTGACGGCCGGACAACTTCGAAATTAGAAACGCGTCCATCTTTTTCGATCCGGAGTTTTACCAGGACGGAATTCTTTGAGCCGGCGCCAGGGACAGTCTCCGGCTGGACCCATTCGCTGTAAAAACGGTCGTGCAACATGCTGCCGTACCAGCCGAACTGCGCCTCGGTTGTGCTGCCGCCGGCGCGACCAGCGCCAGCGCCGGTCGCATTTCCCTTGCCGGTGCCAGTCTGGGTTGCCGCAGATTTCTTTGACTGTTTCTCTCCGATTTCATCCCTTACCGGAATCGCTGTTGCACTCTCTTTTTTCTCCGTTTGAGCATCGGTTTGCTCGCTCTCGGTTTTGTCCGGCGTCGCTTTCGGTGTCGGTTTTGGCGAAGCTTTGGCGAGCGTGATTTTCTTGGGTGACGGCTTTGGAGTTGGCTTTGGAGTCGGTTTTGGCGTTGCTTTTGTCTGGGCTGTTGGAGTCGGCTTTAGACTGCGCGCGGCCGTCGCAGTGGCCGTCGGTGTCGGTCTTGGGGAAGGCGTCGGAGCCGGACTCGCGGTTGGTGTTGGCCATTGAATGTCGCTCGGCGCAGATGCCAAGTATGGCCGATCTTGGTCCGGGTCTCGGTCTTTGAGCGGCTCCGTTTTGGATTCCTTCCGCGGCGCCGGCGACTTGTCTATTGCCGGATTCTTTTTTTCCAGCCCCACGCCGTCGGCTGCGCCACCGTTCAGCCACATGACGCTTTGCCCGCCTGCGTCTTGGCGTTTACCGCTCCAACGAATCAGACCAACAATAATCGCGACGTGCGCGGCTGCGATCAACCCAAGGTTGCTCCAGAACCGGAGATTTTTCGGCATCGCTATCTGCTCTCCGCTCTGGTCGCGATGCCGACCTTCATGATTTGCGCGCGTTGCAACGCGTCCATGAGCGTCACGAGCCGTTGCACCGGCAGCTCTCGATCGGGCCGAATGACCACTGCAACATCAGGATTCGCGCGCTTCATCTCGACTAGTTGCGCGCTCAACAAGTCAAGATCGACAACTCGGTTGTTCAACCGAATCGATTCGTTACGATCGATCGAAATCATTTGCACCTGCGATGATGTCACGGGCGGATTTTTTGCGCTGCGCGACGGAATGATGAGATTCATACTGCTCTCAAGCAGCGGCGTCGTGATCATGAAAATGATCAGCAACACAAACGCAAGGTCGAGCAGCGGCGTGATATTGATCTCGGACAGCGACGAAAGACTTTGGCGTTGCGAGTAACGCCTCATCTCCGAAACCCCGAGTCCCGCACGGCGTGATCGACGAATTTGTGTTCGAATTCGGACGCTAGCTCAGCCGCGAAATTATCCATCTCCACAATCATCCCGCGGATGCGCGTGACCAAAAAGTTGTAGCCGAACATCGCCGGAATCGCGACGCAGAGCGCGGTGACGGTGGTAATGAGCGCGCCGGAAACGCCTGGCGCCATCGCCGCGAGATTCGGCGCCCCCGCCTCAGCGACTCCAGTAAAGGCGTCCATCACACCCCAAACTGTCCCGAGCAATCCGAGAAACGGCGAACCGCTCACCGCGGTCGCCAGCAAAATCATTTGTGACTCGAGTTCGAGCGCGGTTTCGCCAACAGCGCGCTCCATTACCGCCGTGACTGCGCCCATTTGCGCGGGCGAAATTTTGTCGGCAATCCCAAGCCGCGCTTTGAAGGTTTCGTCTACTTCGGCCGAACCGAGCAATTGAAACGTAACTTCCTGACAACCGGCTCGGTAAACATTGAAAATCGGCGAGCCGGGGAAGCGAGCGTTCTTTTCGAAGAGACGCAGAGGTTGTCGATCTTGCCGGAACGCAGAAACAAAGCGCGCGTTTTGTTTGCTGGCGAACTGGATGACGCGCAGTTTCGTGACCATGACCGACCAGCTGAAGATCGAAGCGACTGCCAGCAGAAGCAGAACAAGCTTGCCGGCAATGGTAGCGTGTTCAAACGCAAAGACCAGACCGCCGGCCGCAATCAACGACGCTATCAATCAATTCACCTGCGGAACTATTAGCGGATTCTTGCGAAAGTGAAAGGGCTAGTCGTGTGCGGTGATCCTTTTAGGAAACCTCGGTCGCACTTTCGCAACGACGACAAACGCGAGTCCGATCGCGATCAGAAAAAACGAAAAGAACTGCCCCCTGGTAAAACCGGCGATGAGAGTTGAATCCGGTTCCCGGAAATTCTCGATCACAATCCGAAAGATCGCGTAGACAATAAAAAACAAACCTGTGAGTACCCCGTTTGGTTGTCGTACGTGCGTCCGGACGAACCAAAGGATCGCGAACAGGACGATTCCTTCGCAAAACGCTTCGTAAAGTTGTGATGGGTGCCGCGGCGTCAAAATTCCGCGCAGAATTTCTTTCACCTGCGGCTGAGACCGGACCGCGGCGACAATCGCGTCCGAGGAAGTCAGCGAGGGATCAATTTTTGTGCAGGCGACGACTGCCCGCTGCGTTTCGGCAATATTTTCAGTCAGCTCCTTCGGAAACTGTACCGCCCACGAAACATTCGTGGCGCGGCCGTAAAGTTCGCCGTTGATGAAGTTGGCGCAGCGGCCAAAGAACAAACCGATCGGCGCGGTCACGACAAGATTATCACCGAGATTCGTCCAGGAAATTTTGTGCCGCCACGCATAGTAAAATGTGAACGCGAGCAGGCCGAGCATTCCGCCGTGACTCGACATTCCACCTTCCCACACCCGCAAGATCGACATCGGCGCGCGAAGCATCTCCGGCTTGTAGAAAAAAACATAGCCAAGCCGTCCGCCGACAATTACCCCAAACAGCGCTGCACCGGTGATGAAGTCGCCAACCTTTCCGACCGGCAAGTCGGCGTAGCCGCGCCGAGCCAATTTTCGATAAACGAGATAGCTGCAAACGAACGCGAGGACATAGGCCAGGCCGTACCAGCGCGGGCCTACATTGTCCCACAGCCGCAAAACGAGAGGATCAAGATCGTGAACGTAATAAGCGAGCATTCGTGAGCGCGATTGTTACCGCGCGCTCGAACGGTTCAATACTTTTCGCAAGAATGGCGCGGTCCGGCTCGTTTTATTTTTCACGACTTGTTCCGGCGTTCCGGCTGCGACCACTTTGCCGCCGTCCGCGCCGGCTTCCGGTCCAAGATCGACAATGTAATCCGCTTCCGCGATCACGCTCAGGTTGTGCTCGATCACGATCACGGTGTTGCCTTCGTCCACTAAGCGATGCAGCACCGTGAGCAGAAGATCGACATCGGCCATGTGCAAACCGATCGTCGGCTCTTCGAGCAGATACAGTGTCGAGCCCGGTTTGCGCATTTTGCGAATCCGCTCATTTTCCGCGCGACCGACGCCGCGTTTCAGCTGCGTGACCAGTTTCAAACGCTGCGCTTCGCCACCGCTCAACGTCGGACTTGGCTGGCCAAGTTTGAGATAGCCGAGTCCGGTTTCGACTAGTAGCGAAACCGCTTTCTCGATTTTTGGATGCGCGCTGAAGAATTCCGCCGCTTCGTCGATCGTCATTTCCATCACGTCGCCGATCGACTTTTCGTTATAGAGAACTTCAAGCGTTTGCGGATTATATCGTCGCCCGCCGCAGTCCTCGCAGGGCACGAGCGCTTCCGGCAAAAAATTCATCTCCAGTTTGATTACGCCCTGGCCCTTGCAGGTTTCGCAGCGACCGCCTTCAGCATTGAATGAGAATCGGCTCGCGGAATAACCTCGCACGCGCGAGACCGGCAATTGCGCGTAAAGATTCCGGATCTCGTCGAAGACCTTTATGTACGTGCCCGGCGTAGAGCGCGACGTCTTTCCAATCGGCGACTGATCGACTTCGTAAACCGCTTCGATCTCTTCCGTGCCGCTGACCAGTTTGAACAAGTCGCCGTTACCACTTCGCTTCCTGTCTTGCAATTGCTCGATGACTGCAGGGAGCAGCACGTCGTGCATCAACGTTGATTTTCCTGAGCCAGAAATTCCCGTAATGACTGAAAGCCGACTAACCGGAAATCGAACATCGACATTCTTCAAATTGTTCGCGCGCGCGCCGTGAACCTGAATCCAATTCTCAACCACGCGCAGTGACCGGCGCGATTTGCGTATGGGATGACAAAGTGGCGCCTTTAGACAACGACCAGTCTCAGAATTTTTGGTGCGCTCGATGTCGCGCAATGTTCCAGTCGCGACCACTTCCCCGCCGTGAACGCCCGCGCCCGGGCCAAGATCAACAATGTGGTCCGCGCGCCGCATCGTCTCATCGTCGTGCTCAACGATGACGACCGAGTTTCCCTTTTCGCGGAGCGCGGTGAGCGTGCCGAGCAATCGCAAATTGTCGCGCGGATGGAGGCCGATGGTCGGCTCGTCGAGCACGTAGAGCACGCCGCGTAGATTCGAGCCGAGCTGAGCCGCGAGTCGAATTCGTTGCGATTCACCACCGCTCAACGTTTTCGCCGAACGGCCGAGCGCGAGATAACCGAGCCCAACATTCTCCATGAATCGCAATCTCTGCCGAATTTCCGGCACCAGATCGTCCGCGATCGTGTGTTGGGCGCCAGTAAATTTCAGCTTGTCGATCTTGCGCGCGGCTTCGCTCGCCGAAAGATTCGTGAACTGATCGATCGTCATTCCTTGTATGCGCACATGTCGCGCGACCGCGTTCAAGCGCGAGCCGTGGCAACTAAGACATTCATGGGCTCCCGTCGCGTCGACCCATTCCGATTCGCGCTCGGCGGCAAGTTCATTTTCCAGGACCGAGTCGCCGTCGTCGCTTTGCCCGGTTTGCAGTTCTTGATCAAATATTTCACCGAACCCGCCGCAATCTTCACACGCGCCATGCGGCGAATTGAACGAGAACAACCGCGGATCAAGCTCTTCAAACGCGCGACCGCAATTCGGACAACTCATCTCCGTGCTCACGATCGTGAGACGGCTCTTCGAACCGAGTAGTTGCGCGGTGCCGCGCCCGATCTCCACTGCACGCTGCGCCAGATCGCGCGCTTTCGCGATTCGCTTGGCGTCGACCACGCCGACAACAACTGCGATGGTGTGCTCTTTAAAGCGTTCGAGTCTCCGAAATTGCGCAATCGGAATCAGCAAGCCGTCGACGAACAAAGTGTCAAAGCCTTGTCGCTCGGCCCACCGCGCGACGTCGGTGTGAAACCCCTTCCGTGCTTTCACAACTGGCGCGAGCACTTTAGTCGGACCACGCTTCGCCTCGATCTCGATCTGTTTCACGATCGCAGCCAAACTTTGCTTTGCGACCGGCAAGTCGCAGTCCGGACAAAATTGCGTTCCTGTTTTTGCGAAGAGCAACCGCAGAAAGTGGTAAACCTCGGTTACGGTCGCGACGGTTGATTTGCCGCCGCCGCGCGTGACCCGTTGCTCGATCGCCACGCTCGGCGGTAAACCGGTGACGAGATCGACATCCGGCTTCTCAAGTTGTTCGACGAACTGCCGCGCGTAAGGCGACATGCTGTCGAGAAATCGCCGCTGTCCTTCGGCGAACAAAATATCGAACGCGAGCGTCGATTTTCCTGACCCACTCAAGCCGGTGATCACCACCATCTGGTCTCGGGGAATTTTGACGTCGATGTTCTTCAGGTTGTGCTCACGCGCGCCGTGAATCTGGATTGCGCCGTTCGCGCCGTTAATTCGAAAGCGCGGAGCTGTTTCAGCTGCGCGAGCAAATTCAACCCTGTCATCCTGAGCGTAAGCGAAGGGCCTCTCGAATTGCGGCGCGCTTTTGCGAGGTCCCCCAGGTTCGCTCGGGATGATGGATTTCAAAAATCTTCCAGTCCGTGAATCGTCGATCATTGCGATTTGTTCCGGTGTTCCAACGCTAACGACTTCGCCGCCGTCTTCGCCCGCTTCCGGTCCGAGATCGACAATCCAGTCGGCGCACTTAATCACCTCTAGGTTGTGCTCGATGACGATCAGCGAATGGTCGGCATCGACGAGCCGCTGGAACACGCGGAGCAGCATCGCGATGTCATCGAAATGCAAACCGGTCGTCGGCTCATCGAAAATGAAAAGATTCCCGCGCGCCTGATCTTCACCGTTCTTTTTGGTTTCCGCTTTGCGGTTCCCGGTTTCGCTTAAATGCCGAACCAGCTTCAAGCGCTGCGATTCGCCGCCTGAAAGCGTGTTCAGCGGCTGACCGAGTCGCAGATAACCGAGCCCGACTTCATCGAGCACATCAAGTGGTTCAGAAAGCGTTTTGGTTTCGCCGATCTGGGCGAAGAACTGGATCGCTTCGCGCACGGTAAGCTCGAGCAAATCGCGAATCGACTTTCCGTGCACGTTGATTTTCAGCACGTGCGGCTGAAACCGTTTTCCTTCGCATTCGGCGCAGCGCACGTAGAGATCGCTCAGGAATTGCATCTCGATTTTTTCGTAGCCGGTTCCCGAGCAACGTTCGCAACGTCCGCTGCCGGAATTGAACGAGAACGCGCTCGCGGTCAAACCTTGCGACATCGCGTCCGGTTGTGCGGCAAATAATTCCCGGACGCGATCGTAGAGACCGAGATAAAGAAGCGGAGTTGACCGCGGCGTGCGTGCGAGTGGCGATTGATCGACCATCACGACTTCGTTGATTCGATGTGCGCCACTGATTGATTTGCAGGCACCCAATTCATGGTCGGTCGATTGCCCTTTTGCTGCGAGCAGGTTCCGATAAAGGACATCGTGAATCAGCGTCGATTTGCCCGACCCGGAAACTCCGGTCACGCACGTAAACACACCGAGCGGAAGATCGACATCGATATTCTTGAGGTTGTGTTTGCGCGCACCGGTGATCTTGATCGACGATGTCGATGTTCGGCGCGATTTCGGGAACGGAATGGATTTTCGGTCGCTCAGATAGTCGCGCGTGAGCGAATGGTGGATCGTGCTCTCCGAGCGCGATCTAAACGCGTTCGAAGAACGCGTTCCACCCAAAAATTCGCGTAGCGTTCCGCTAAACACTAATTCGCCGCCGCGCTCGCCGCGCCCGGGGCCGATGTCGATTAAATTGTCAGCCGCGCGAATGACTTGTTCTTCGTGCTCGACAACGAGGAGGGTGTTACCGCGGTCGCGCAGATTGTGCATCACCCGCACGAGCCGGCCGATATCGCGCGGGTGCAAACCGATGCTAGGCTCATCCATCACGAACAGCGTGTTCACGAGCGATGCGCCGAGACAGGTAGTGAGATTTACGCGCTGCACTTCGCCGCCGCTCAAAGTGCGCGTGGAACGATCAAGCGTGAGATAACCGAGGCCGACTTCACACAAATAATTCAGGCGCGCACACATTTCGTCGCGTAGCATTTTCGCAGTCGGATCGTTCGCCGGGATCTCGATCTTTGCGAGCAAATCGCGCGCATTGGAAATTGAGAGCGCCGCGAAATCAGGAGGCGTCAAATTAATTTCGGATTGCGGATACCGGATACCAGATACTTCTTCGTCGCGAGCTTCGCTCGTCCGTGCTTTGCTTTCCGGTTTCCGTTTTCCGGTTTCCGAAATCTTATAGTTCAGCGCTTCAGGCTGAAACCGTCCGCCGTGGCAACTCGGACAAGTTGTGTAAGCGCGGTAACGGCTTAGCAAAACCCGCATGTGCATTTTGTAAACCTGCGATTCGAGCCAGCGGAAAAATCCGCGGACGCCGTACCAACGATCGTGCTCGTAATCGTCCTCTGTATATTCGCCCAAGCGCTTCTCACCGTTGATGACGAAGTCCTGATCGGGTTTCGGCAATTCTTCGAACGGAACATCGATGTCGATCTCTTCGCGAGCGCAGGCGCGGAGCAAATCCTTCTGTGATTCGCCAAACTCCTGGCCGCGGAAAACGCGGACAACTCCTTGCTTGATCGACAACGAGCGGTCCGGAATCGCCCTGTTCAGATCGATCGTGATCGTGCGACCAAACCCGCGACACTCCGGGCACGCGCCGAGTGGACTGTTGAAACTGAAAAGCCCCGGCGTCGGCGGACGAATGTCGAGATCGCAATGCGCACAATGCCAGCCGGTGCTAAAAGGCTGAGGGCTGAAGGATGAAGGATGAGAGTCAGAAGAAATTGGGATCACGTTTACTTTGCCTTTTCCGAACCGAAGAGCGGTCTCGATTGCTTCAACAAGTCGGGCGCGATTCTCCAGAGTGATCGCGATTCGATCCTGAATGACCTGAACACGTGCGCCGAGGCGTTTGATCTTTTTTGGATCGACATCCACGCGAACGACTTCGTTGTTGATCCAAACCCGGAGGTAACCTTGCTGCCGAAGAAATTCAAAAAATCTCCGCGGCTCAGTTTTCACGGGAATTGCGACCCAGAACGTAATCAGAACGTTTTTGCCAGCGCAGTTTCGGAGCACTTCATTGGCAATTGATTTCGCAGTCTCGGGTCGAATCTCGCGGCCGCAGGTAGGGCAAAATGCTTTCGCGATGCGCGGCCAAAGCAATTTTAGGTAATCGTTGATCTCGGTCATCGTGCCGACGGTCGAGCGCGATGATTTCACTGGATTTGATTGCTCGATCGCGATGGCAGGCGGGATTCCGCGGATGTCGTCGACGCGCGGTTTGTCCATGCGGTCGAGGAATTGCCGCATGTAAGGCGAGAAGGTTTCGACATAGCGCCGCTGGCCTTCGGCGTAAATGGTTTCGAACGCGAGCGACGATTTTCCAGAGCCGCTCGGGCCGGTGACGACGGTCAACTTACCGAGCGGAAGATCGACATCGAGGTCCTTGAGATTATTCTGGCGCGCTCCACGAATCTCGACGCAATCAGTCGCAGCAACCCGGAAAGCTCTCTGGCTGAGCCGTTCTCTTTCAGCAACCTTCGAACCCACTGGAGACAATTCCAGAGGGCAAAGAAATTCGCAAATTTTCGCGCGTTATTCGGCGAAACGGGCAGCGAGTTGTTCGCGCTCCCTTAGCAGTTCCTTGGGCACGACGCCGGCGAGCGAATCAAAGAACTTTTTCTGCTCGGCAAGCTCTTTTTCCCAATCTTCATGATCAATCTCAAGCAATTCGGCCACACATTTGTGGTCGATCTCGAGCGCGGCGAGATCGAGATCGTGAATGCCCGGCAGCCAACCGATGGGAGATTTGACCGCGCCGCCGCTGCCTTCACAGCGATCGATGATCCATTTCAGCACGCGCATGTTGTCGCCGAAACCGGGCCAGAGAAACTTTCCGTTCACGCCTTTGCGGAACCAATTCACGTTGAAGATGAGCGGCGGCTTGGTTAGCCGTTTCCCCATGTCGAGCCAATGCCGGAAGTAATCGCCGATGTTGTAACCGCAGAATGGCAGCATCGCCATCGGATCGCGGCGGACCTGGCCGACTGCGCCGCTCGCGGCCGCAGTTGTTTCCGAAGCCATGGTCGCGCCGAGATAAGCGCCGTGTTCCCAATCGAACGATTGAAACACGAGCGGCAACGTGGTGCTGCGGCGGCCGCCGAAAATGATCGCGCTGATCGGAACCCCTTGGCCTTTTTCGAAATCAGGATCGAGCACCGGATTGTTGATGCAAGGCGCGGTGAAACGCGAATTCGGATGCGCCGCCTTTTCTTTTGAATCGGGCGTCCAATGGTTTCCACGCCAATCGATTGCGTGTTTCGGTGGCGGACCATCTTTGCCTTCCCACCAAACGTCGTCGTCAGCGGTGAGCGCGACGTTGGTGTAAAGCGAATCGTGCGCGATCGTTTTCATCGCGTTCGGATTGGATTTGTAATTAGTCCCCGGCACGACGCCGAAATAGCCGTTCTCGGGATTGACCGCGAACAGGCGGCCGTCGCGAACCTGCATCCAGGCGATGTCGTCGCCGACGGTTGTCACTCTCCAGCCGGCGAAATGTCTCGGTGGAATCAACATTGCGAAATTGGTTTTGCCGCACGCGCTTGGGAAGGCCGCCGCCACATAGTGTTTTTTCCCTTCAGATGATTCGACGCCGAGGACCAACATGTGTTCTGCCATCCAACCCTGTTTGCGCGCGAGATAGGAGCCAATCCGCAGCGCGAGGCATTTCTTGCTCAGCAGCACGTTGCCACCGTAACCGGAGCCAACCGAAATGATGGTGTTGTCCTGCGGAAAATGGCAGATGAATCGGCGCGCAGGATCGACATCCAACAATGAATGAACGCCGCGATTCCATTCCGCCGCCGGATCCTTGCCGAGTCGTTTCACTGCCACCGTGCCCATGCGCGTCATGATTCGCATGCTGAGCACGACATAAATCGAATCAGTTATTTCACATCCGACTTTGGTTAGCGGTGAATCAGGCACGCCCATGATGTAAGGAATGACGAACATGGTGCGGCCGCGCATTGCGCCTTTGAGCATGCCGTGGAGTTTCGTGTAAGTCTCCGCCGGTTCGCTCCAATTATTGGTCGGCCCGGCTTCTTCTTTCGTCGGCGTGCAAATGAAAGTGAATTGCTCGACCCGCGCGACGTCGTTGGGATTGGAGCGATGCAAATAAGAGCGCGGGACTTTTTTCTCGTTCAGCTTGATCAAAACGTTGTGCTGAAGTGCCTGATCAAGCAAAAACTCGTGCTCGTGCTCGGAACCGTCGCACCAAAAAATATTTTCTGGCTTGGCTAGCAGCTCGACCTCGTGGACCCAATCGAGCACGGCCTGATTCGCCGGCTTGTTGTCGCCGATTCCGGATGGAGGCGAAATGGCGGGTGCAAGATTCTTCATGCGTAGTCGATCTTAATTAGCGGGAAAGGCAAATTTCTTCCGGTTCGCCCGGTTCTCCAAGAAATATTTAGTGTTTGACGAACGTTGCTTGCGCAGAGAAAACGGCGGCTGTTAATTTAGAGCATGTTCGGAGTCACTACCTCCGATGATTATCGGCCGGTCACCTGGGTGGGTCGCTATCCGGTGCGCGTGACCACGATCATTGCCGCTCTTTATGTCTTGGGCATGTTCGCCACAACGATTGCCCAAAGCGCGCGTTGGGATTTGATGCCGTTTGCGTTTCAACCGTACTCCTTTCTGCATGGACGAATCTGGCAGCCGTTCACCTGCATCTTCATTCAGACCGCGTCCTTTTTCTTTCTCTTCAACGTCATCTTCTTTTATTGGGCCGGAACCGAAGTGGAAAAGTATCTCGGCATCCGGCGTTACCTTTTGCTGTTTGGACTCCTGCTCCTCATCGGTCCGATCGTTCTAATCGCGTGGGGTCCGGCGGCGGCAGGATGGAATTATGCCGGCTCGTACGAAATTTCCGTCGGGCTTTTTATCGCGTTCGCGACGCTCTATCCGAGTGTGGAATTATTCGGATGGGTCACTCTAAAATGGCTGGCCTTTGCGGGACTCGTCCTCGCCTCGATGCAATACCTGCCTGCTCACGAGTGGGGAAACCTTTCCGTGCTTTGGATGATGTGTCTGGCGGGGTTCCTTTATATCCGCTTCGTGCAAGGGCGAATTCCGATCAAGGTTGACGTTGCCAGATTAAATCCATTTCGCCGGCGTCCGCGCTTAACCATCGTGCAAAAGGCGAGCGCAAGCTCGCGCCGAGTGGTCGAGCCCGATGATGTCTATGCATCGGTCGATCCGATTCTGGACAAGATTTCAAAGTTCGGGATTGGGAGTCTGACCGAGACCGAGAAAAAAATTCTCGACCGGGCGCGGAATCGATTGCTGAAAAAAGAATAAAAGCGATAGCAGGCGCGCGAGCCGCCTCCGTCCCTCGAGCGCGGGTCTACAGCGTGCCAAGAAGTGTTCCGACAAAGTCGTCCAGAGTCTCGGCGTGGAGTAACAAAGTCCGCAGCGGCCGATCTTTGGTCATGCGCGCGATCGCGCCGACCACGACGAGATAATCGCTGATCAACCTTTCCGGCACCGCGATCAGAAAAATCAGGTGCGCCACTTCGCCTTTGCCGGTCCAGGGAATTCCCGATTCGCTGCGGCCGATGGCGAGAACGATTTCGTCCACTAATTTTGTCCGGGCATGCGGAAAGGCGACGCCGTCTGCGGCATAGGTCGAGTTCGTCCGTTCCCGCTCCTGCAGTTGTTCCAAAAATTTCTCGGCGTTGTCGACCTTGCCGCCGGCAACCAGAAGATCAACGATCTCGCGCATCGCCTCCGCCTGGTTTGTTGCTCGGAGACGGAGCGTGATTTGTTTGGGATCGATCAGATCAGCCAGGGCGATAGCCATGAATCAGGAATTGTTGGATTCTGCTCCAGTTATCCAGTTAATTAATGAGCCGTGGCAACTGAAAATTCCGCATTAGCTGAAAACACGGAGACGACGGTTTCGCTCCAGCGCAGCATTTATGATCCCGGCTATGTCAACGCGATGTCGCATTTTTACCGCGGCGAAATGGGGCGGATCATGGTCTGGCGGCAGCGGCTCGACGTGACCACGAACTGGGCCATCACCAGCAGCACCGCCATTATCACCATCGCCTTTTCCAGCCGGGAGGTGCCGCATATCATTTTCTTTTTCAACCTCGCGATCCTTTGGGTGCTGCTCTGGATCGAGGCGCGCCGTTACCGTTTCTACGATGCGTTCCGCGCGCGCATCCGAATGTTGGAAGCGCATTTTCTGGTACCGATGGTGATGGAAAATCGCGATCTCTTGCAGGGCGAATGGAAAAAGCTTGTCTGCGAGGATTTGATCCTGCCCTGTTTCAAGATCAGCAAGCTGGAAGCGATCGGCCGCCGATTAAAACGCAATTACGTTTTCATTTTCATCCTAATCCTGGTTGCGTGGATCACGAAAATTTTTCTTCACGCGCCGCACGCGATGGAAGGCATCGGCGATTTCTACAGCGCGCTGCGGGTCGGGCACATTCCACCCTGGCTCGTTGCGTTGGTGATGCTCGGCACCTTCATCAGCTCGATCGGAATCTCAGTTTACGTTGGTAAAAAATCTTCCGGCGAAATTTCTGAGTTCGGCACCCATCGATCATTGTGGCGAATTTGAGGAAGTTGATTGTCGTTAGTTGAGAGTTGATAGAAATGCGAGATGCCGCTTGCTATCAACCATCAACAACCAACGAATAGCTTCGCGAGACTTTGCGACATCGTCGCAAAGCTTCGGGCGCCGGGTGGTTGTCCGTGGGACCGGGAGCAGACGCACGAATCGCTGTTGCCGGCGTTGATTGAAGAAGCGTATGAAGTGGCGGAAGCCGCCCGCGCGAAGAACGACGCCCACTTTTGCGAGGAGCTTGGCGATCTTCTGCTTCTGGTCGTGATGCACGCCGAGATTGCCCGCGAAGCCGGCCGTTTCGATGTCAACAAGGTCATCACCGAGATCACCGAGAAGCTCATCCGCCGACATCCGCACGTTTTCGGGGAGAGCGACGCGAAGGATTCCGGCGCGGTTCTGAAACAATGGGAAGCAATCAAACGCAAGGAAAAGAAAACGGACACGCATTACTTGGCGAGTCTGCCCAACGCGCTGCCGGCACTCATCCGCGCGCAAAAAGCGCAGAGCAAAGTCGCACGGGTGAATTTCGATTGGAATGAAGTGGGCGACGTGATCGCGAAAGTGGAAGAAGAACTCGTTGAGCTAAAACGCGCGATTGTAAGCAAAGATCGACAATCGATCCAGGATGAGGTCGGAGACCTGCTCTTCGCGGTCGTCAACTTATCTCGGAAATGCAAGCTCGACACCGAGGGTACGCTTCAAGCCGCCACCAACAAATTCGTTTCTCGCTTCAACCGGCTGGAAGATGAGCTGCGCCGTACTGGAAAGAAACTGGGCGATGTTGATCTTGCTGAGATGGATGCGATCTGGAACAAGATCAAATTAAAAACCGCCCAACGCTGAACGTCCAACGCCCACTGGTAGAAATGCAGATTCTGCATTCAATATTCGGCGTTCGATGTTGGGCGTTCGGCGTTTGCTTCTCTGGCGAGCGCGGCCATATTCCCCGTCCCCGATGCAGATCCTGATTAATTTCCTGCTGGCGATTTACGTGCTGGTCGCGCTCCTGATGCTGCTGGTCATTTTGATGCAGCGGCCAAAGAGCGAAGGTCTTGGCGCGGCGTTTGGCGCCGGTGTGACGGAAAATATTTTCGGCGCGCAGACCACGAACGTCCTGGTAAAGTTTACCGCCTGGCTGGCGGGAATTTTTTTCCTGCTCACCTTTGCGTTGTCGGTCTTGTACTCGCACAAGACGAGCCGCGACACGGGATTGCGGCAAGAATTGTTGAAGCAACAGAGTGCGGCGCAACCTTCCGCGTCCGGGACGCCGACTAATCCAAGCGCGCCGCCGGCTCCAGCTACGAGCGCAGCTCCGACTGCTTCAGTAGTGCCGACTCCGCTGATCGTGCCATCGGCTTCGCCGAAGCGGTAGGGGGCGGGTTCACCGAGCCGCCTCCCGGGCGATTGAGTTCAATCGCTCTAGCTCGCGAAGTCACCCAATTGTCACTTGGTCGTCATCTGTCCGTAACAATCGCTTTTTAGTTTGACGCCGTCGTGAGGAGAGTGGGGCCGAACGGCGCTCACCTCGCGATCCAACTACGCGGCTTAGGCCGCAATTCAAAGGAGAAAAAATGTTGACCAAAAAGTTTGCTCTGATTGCAATTCTGTTAGGTTTCC
>DATFXN010000037.1:0-36960 GCA_035315805.1 Chthoniobacterales bacterium | reverse complement strand
AAGAGCGCGCCTCCAGTCGCAAGGCTATCGCGAACCGTCTGCGCCGGGGTCGAAAGTTCGATTACCTGTCCGCCGTAGCCTTGGCGGGGGTGGATCGATCTCTGCTGTGCGAGAAGCAGCCAGTCTGCCAAATTTTCGCGCTGATAAAGAGAAATCGGACTCGTGCGCAACGGCGCAGCCCCGCGCGCGTTCGGGTGTTGCGGCGAACTCAAACGCCCCCAACCGACTCGCCCGGAAAAACAAAGGCGGTCGAGCCATTGAGGATCGTAATCGGAAACCCGCGCGCTGAGAACGGCTGATTCCCACGACGCGAGCGGCAACTCGCAGCCGTCGAGTTGTTCCAAAACCGATTGCAAACCTTCTGGGCCTTCGACGCGATGTTCGGAGTCAGCGCGATGCCACGCAAAAAGGAATCGATAAAAATCCTGGCCCGAGACCGGCTGTATCCCCCTGCGCAGCCGATCAATCGTGAGCCGATGAATTCGCGCCAGCAATCGGCGATCGCACCATTCCTGTTCAGCGGCATCGGGATGAAATTTTCCGCGAAGAACGAAACCTTCCCCCTCGAGTCCGAGCAATCCGCCCTCGATTTCGGAGCGTGAGAGACCGAGAATATTTTCGAGCTGGCCGACAGTTATCGGCCCGGAAACTTCCATTCGTCCCCGAAGCAACTCACGAACCGCGTTGGTGCGCTCCCAATCTTGCTTTTGCGCCGATTCCGGCCGGATTAATGGAAGGGCGACATCGGTATCCGGAAAAACTGTTAGCAGCAATGGCAAACGCTCGGCGCAAACCCAAAAGTTTTTGTTGCTGATGTAAAGTTGCGCCGCGCGTTTCGACGAAACCAGTTCATTCACTAATTGCTCCGCGCCCGTGCCGTTGCCTTCGTGATGGACGGTGCGTTGAACTTCGCCTCGCGTCATGACCGCGAGAAGCATCAGTGCGTCGTGTAATTCGTCCGCGTTTGTGGCTTGCGGCCACGCTTCTTTTTCCACTTTCTCGATCGCGGCCGAGTCGAGAATTCCAAGGCCATCGCCGCGATTCCTTTCCGAAGCGCGACGCGTGTAAACGGCTCGAGTCCGGCGCTCTTCCAACGGCGCGTTGTCGAGAAATGCGTACGGCCGCGCGTTTAGAATTTCCGATGCCATCGGCGACGGTTCCGGCAAATCGCGGGCAATACAGTGGATCTCGCCGTTCTCGATCTTGCGCAGCACTTCTCCGAGACCGTCGATATCCATCGCTTCGGTCAGGCAATCGTCGATCGTTTGTTTCACAAGTGGATGATCCGGAATCTCACGGTCACCAACAATGTGCTCGAGACACGCAAGCTGATCCGGAAAAACTGCAGCGAGCAAATTTTCCGATTCCATGCGTTGTAACGGCGCAGCGAGCTTTGATCCGCCGCGGAACCGCGGGACCGCGAGCGACCGCGTCGCGTTCCAGCGCCAGCGAATGGTGAACATCGGTGCGTCGAGCAACGCTTGGACAAGCAAATCACGAACTGTTTTAGAATTCAGATAACGGAAAACTTCATCGAGCGGAAATGAATGCTGCGTTCCAAGAGAGATCACGATCGAATCGTCGGTCGCGGCGGCTTGGAGCTCGAAATTAAAGGATCGACAAAAACGTTTTCGCAGCGCGAGACCCCAAGCGCGATTGATTCGATTGCCGAAAGGCGAATGCAAAACGAGCTGCATCCCACCCGATTCATCGAAGAAGCGCTCCATCACCAGCGTTTGCTGTGTTGGAATCGCACCGAGAGCCCGATAAATATCGGCGAAATAGTCGGCGACCTGTTGGGCGGCCTCGGCCGGCAAATCGATTTCCGCAACAAGCCACGCGCAAACATCCTTGCCGTCGCTCAGCAATTCCTCGATCTCACCGCGAAGATTTGAAACGGCGCTGGATAATTCCGACGTTCGTGCGGGCGCTTCGCCGAGCCAGAATGGGATCCCGGGCGGCTGACCTTTCGCGTCTTCCACGCGAACAACCCCGGAATTAATCCGCAAAATTCGCCACGACGCGTTTCCAAGTTGGAAAATGTCGCCGGCCAGACTCTCGACCGCGAAATCTTCGTTCACTGTGCCGACGAAAGTTTCCGACGGCTCGAGAATGACGCGATAATCAGCATTGTCCGGAATCGCGCCACCGGAGGTGAGCGCGGTCAGCCGCGCGCCGCGACGGCCGCGAATTCGATGATTCACCGCATCGTGATGAATCAATGCGGAACGCCGGCCGCGCTTGGTGCTGAAACCCTCGGCCAGCATTTTGACCACACTGTCGAATTCATCGCGCGACAGATTTCGGTACGGCCAAGCTGCAGGAACGAGATCGAAAAGTTCGCTTTCGTCCCAATCCTCGCTCGAAGTTGCGGCAACGATCTGCTGCGCGAGAACATCCAGCGGCTTTTCCTGAATCAAAAGCCGATCCAATTCGCCGAGCCGAACGCAGCGCAGCAACACGGCGCACTCGACAAGTTCGTCTCGACTCAACGGAAAGATCCGGCCTTTCGGCAAACCGCCGCGTTTATGTTCGGCGCGGCCGACCCGTTGTACCAAGGTCGCGATTGATCGCGTCGTTCCAAGTTGGCAAACGAGATCGACAGATCCGACGTCGATCCCAAGTTCCAGCGACGCGGTCGCAACGAGCGAGCGCAATTCCCCGCGCTTCAATCGGTCTTCCGCGTCGAGCCGAAGTTTCGCCGAAAGACTCCCGTGATGCGAGGTAACAGCATCCGCGCCAAGAACCTCGCTCAGGTGATGCGTCACGCGCTCAGCCATGCGGCGCGTGTTCACGAACACGAGCGTGGTTCGGTGTTGTTGAATCAGTTCAGCAAGTCGCGAATAAACTTCTTCCCAAACTTCGTTCGACATCACCGCTTCGAGCGGCGACTTCGGAATTTCGACGGCGAGATCGAGTTCACGGCGATGGCCGATATCGATGATCGCGCAGTCCGGCTCGCCGTTTGCAACCACATTGCGCGTACCAACCAGAAAGCGCGCGACTTCTTCGATCGGTTTCTGCGTCGCGGAGAGTCCGATACGTTGCAGAGGTCTTGTCGTCAGCGCGGCCAAGCGCTGAACGCTCAACGCGAGATGGGCGCCGCGGCGATCGTCCACGACTGCGTGAATTTCGTCGAGGATCACTGTTCGAACTGCCGCCAACATTTTTCGTCCAGAATCGGACGTGAGCAGCAGATAAAGCGATTCCGGCGTCGTGACCAAAATGTGTGGTGGGGTTTTGATGAGCGCCTGTCTCTGCGCCGCAGTCGTGTCACCCGTGCGAACTTCCGCGCGAAGATCGACATCGTTTCCTTCCTCCCGCAGTAACTCGCGAATTCCGAGAAGCGGTTCCTGAAGATTTTTACGAATGTCGTTGCTTAGCGCTTTGAGCGGCGACACGTAAACGATTTGCGTTTCGTCCGGCAATCCAGTCTCAACAGCTTGGCGAAATAAGCGGTCGAGCGAAGCAAGAAATGCCGCCAGTGTTTTGCCGGAACCGGTCGGAGCGGAAATCAGGACGTGCCGGCCGGATTGAATTTCGGGCCAACCGCGCATTTGCGGCTCGGTCGGCGAGCGGAACGCTTGTTCGAACCAGCGCGCGACGGCGGGATGAAATTGAAAGCGCTCCATGACGAAAACGGACGATCAATTTACCTGCCGCGCATCGTTTGTCATTCCGAGCGGGATCTGCAAGTCAGCTTGGCCGACTCGGCGTCGGGTTTCCAACTCTGCCGACAGAGACGGCGGCAGCTACAACATTAAGAGGACATCCGCAGCGCGATGACTTCGCGGAGCATACCAATGCTATCATGAATCACGTGGACTTTGCTGCCTTCGGCGTGGTTCCAGCGAACCGGAATCTCGCACAATCGCAAGCCGGCGCGATGAGCGAGAAAAAGGAGCTCGACATCGAACGCAAAACCGATCGTGTGCGCTTTTTCTAAAATCGGACGACAAACATCCATCCGGAAAGCTTTGAAACCGCATTGCGTGTCCCAAAACGGCATTCCGGTCGCGAATCGGACAATCAAATTAAAAACACGGCCGGCCTGTTCGCGCCGCCACGGCTGGCGAATGCCGATCAATTTTCGATCGAGAGCGCGCGAACCGAAGGCAACATCGACCTCTCCATTCGCAATCGGCTCGATTACTTTGGGAATTTCGCTCAGCGGCGTGGAAAGATCAGCGTCAAAGAACAACCCGATCGATTTGGTGGCGGCAAGCAAACCGCTCCGCACAGCGGCGCCTTTGCCGCGATTCGGAAAATTTTCCAGCACGCGCGTCTCGATTTTCGCGCCCACTAAGGCTTCGCGAACGATTGTCGGTGTTGCATCCGTCGAGCCGTCGTTAACGATGACTAATTCCGAATCCGGACTTTTCGCGAGTAAATAATCAAGAGTTGCCCGCACAGTGTTCCTGATCCGTGCGGCTTCGTTGTAGCACGGAATGGCTACGGAGAAAACTGGAAGCATAGTGATTGAATCGCAAATAGTTGTAGAGGTGCTTGTGCCAAGCGCCTAGTCAATAAAAAGGCGGCTGACGCAGCCGCTTCTTCAAAGTCCTACCGATAAATCTCGGTTACGAATTTGCCGTTAGGATCGACATAACCTCGATACATGCCCGAGGTATTAAACGGCAGTGTGATCTTGCCGTTTTTGTCGATGGCGATCATTCCTCCGGTGCCGCCGAGTTTCCCAATTTTGTTGATCACGGCGAGGCCGGCTTCGTCCAAAGTTTTGTGCCCGTACTCCATCAACGCGGAAACATCGTGGCTGGCGGTCGCCATGATGAAAAATTCGCCATCTCCGGTGCCGGACACTGCGCACGTCGCGTTATTAGCATAAGTTCCGCCGCCGATGACAGGAGTGTCGCCGATGCGTCCCGGAAGTTTGTTCGTTTTCCCACCGGTCGATGTCGCCGCCGCGAGATTTCCATTTCGATCGAGCGCGACTGCGCCAACTGTTCCATGCAAATCCTGATCGGTGATGATGAATTTCTTGTCGCCGCTGCCGCCGGCCTTTTCAGCGGCTTTGGTTTTTTGGAGCGCGTCCCAACGTTCCTGGGTGAAAAAATATTTAGCGTCAACCAGCTCGATGCCGTGTTCTTTGGCGAACGCTTCTGCGCCTTCGCCCGCCATCATCACGTGCGGCGATTTTTCCATCACCAGACGGGCAAGGCTAATTGGGTTTTTGACATGCTGCACGGCGGCGACCGCGCCGGCTTTCAACGTTTTACCGTCCATGATCGCAGCGTCCATTTCGTTTGTGCCCGCGGCGGTAAAGACTGAACCTTTGCCAGCGTTGAACAACGGATCGTCTTCAAAGACGCGGACCGCGGCTTCCGCTGCGTCGAGACTTGAGCCGCCGCGCTGCAAAATTTCCCAGCCAGCGCGCAACGCATTCTCGATTCCCGCCCGGTACTCGCGCTCGCGCTCTGGCGTCATTTTGCCGCGCTCCATTGTTCCGGCGCCGCCGTGTACGACGAATCCGATTTTATTTTCTTTCACCGAGCTCATCCGGCCAAATTGTTGCGCATCAGCTACCGCAGCGACCGCGAACAGCAACAGAAAACATCGCGCCGACATAAACTTTTTGGGTAGCGAACAAGTAGTCCGCGCTTCGGCGGAGCGCCAGTGAGAACCAACGCGGCTTCTAGTGGCGCCATGGCAATTTTCGCTTTTTCGACCTCCCGACCTGAGGCAATTTCCTCCTTCGCATGGCTGAGCAAAGACACGAGACGACTGAAGAAGTTCTGATCAAGGCGCCGTTCTTCGCCTTGCAAGAAATTGGGGAGTTGTTCCGGAATTTCCTGCGCGAAGTCGGAAGCATGTTCTGGTTCATTGCCCACACTTTCGACGAAACCTTTGAGCGTTTGCGCGACGGGCGGGTGCCGTTTCGCGCGACCAGTTTTTTCCGGCACGCCGAGCGCGCGGGCGTAGATTCGGTGCCGCTGGTCGGCCTCGTCTCGTTTTTCCTCGGCCTGACGATGGCGCTCTTGACCGGTTACCAATTGCAACGCTTCGGAACCGAGCGACTCGTTCCCGGTTTGGTGGCAATCGGTTTCACTCGCGAGCTTGGGCCGTTGCTCACCGGAATTATGCTTGCCGCGCGCATTGGCGCGGCCTTCACGGCCGAGCTCGGCACGATGACGGTTTCGGAAGAAGTAGAAGCGATCGAAGCAATGGGCATCGGTCCACTCCGATTTTTGGTCGCGCCGCGGATGCTCGCGCTCTTTTTTCTGATGCCCTGTCTTTCCACGGTTTCAAATATTTCCGCGATCTTTGCCAGCAGTTTAATCTCAAAAGCGTACTTCAGCATCGCGTTCACCTACTTTGTCGATCTTGTGCGCGACGCGCTCTTGATTCGCGACCTCATCACCGGCGTGCTGAAAAGTTTCATGTTCGGTTTGTTAATCGCGGCGATCGCCTGCTACCGCGGACTCACCGTGAAAGGCGGCGCGGCCGGCGTCGGCACAGCGACGACGTCGAGCGTAGTCACCGCGATCACGGTCGTGATTGGGGTCGATACGCTTTATAACATCGTTTACGTGAACTTCTTCCCGACATGAGCCTGAAGAATTCGCATATGGTGGAACTGCGCGATGTGATGATGCAGTTCGAAGACGACAAGAAGGTGCTCGACGGATTTTCACTCGCGGTCGAGCCGCAGGAACGCCTCGTCATCATGGGACAAAGCGGCAGCGGCAAGAGCACGATTTTGCGATTGATTTTGGGTATGCTGCAACCGGGCGCCGGCTCGGTTTTCTTCAAACAATTCGAGATCACGCGGCTGCGGCGGCGCAAATTGCAGCAAGTTCGGCGTCACATAGGAATGGTCTACCAATACTCCGCTCTGCTCAGTTCCCGCAACGTTCGGGACAATGTTGCGCTGCCGCTGGAAGAGTTGAGCGATAAATCGCGGAAGGAGATCGATGAGATTGTCGATCAAAAACTCGATTTGGTTGGAATGAAAGACGCGAGAGAGCTCATGCCATCGGAATTGAGCGGCGGTATGCGCAAACGAGTGAGTCTGGCGCGCGCGCTCGTATTAGAACCGGAGCTGATTCTGTTCGACGAACCGACGGCGGGGCTGGATCCGGTAATCGCTTCAGTCATCGACGAATTGATTATCAACTTGAGCGAAAAAGCGAAAGTGACCTCGATCACAGTCACCCACGAAATGGCGAGCGCCTTTCGCATCGGGACGCGAATGGCTATGTTGTATCAGGGAAAAATCATTGAAGACGCGCCGCCGGACCAATTCAAACAATCTAAAAATCCAGTTGTCCATCAGTTCTTGAGCGGAAGCACCGAAGGTCCCATTCTGGAAGGAAGCCAAGATGCGATTGCAAAAAAATGAAATCATGACCGGCCTGCTGGTGGTCGGGACTGTGTCCGTCCTCGTGTTTGTTTTGGTTTTGCTCGGCGCGCCGGGACTTTTCCGCCCGCTTGTGACCTACAAAATTTATTTCGACAACGCAGCCGGAATTAAGCAGGGCGCGGCGGTCATGCTCGCCGGACGCAAAATCGGCCAGGTGCATAAATTATTCTCGCCGGTGTCGCGCGAAGAAGAACGCCGCGCTGAAGAAACAGCCGCCGTCTTCGCGCCGGCGGAGGAAAGTCCGGCGGCAAGTCCAAGTCCGGCGCCAAATCCAGGAAAACCGAAATACGAAGCGCGGATTGACGTTCAGGTTGATCGAAACGCCGTGGTCTATCGCGATGCGAAGACGCGTCTGATGCAGCTCGGTCTCCTCGGCGAAATGGCGATCGACATTACCCAGGGGACTGAAGCCTCCGGGCGCGCGCGCAACGGGGAGATCTTTGCCGGCGAACGGAATCCCGACCTCGGCGAAGCCGCCGCCAAAATGCTGGAAGTGATCAAGCCCGTCGCCGCCGAAGCAACCACCACGATGAAAGACCTTCAGCAGACCGCGGATAACATTAATCACCTCACCGACGAGAACTCCGAGCTCAGTCAGGCGCTCACCCAAGTGAAACAGTTTGGCGAACACATGGCCGACCTCACTGCGCCCGACAGCGCGCTCTCCCATTCGCTCAATAGCATCGAGAAAATCAGTAGCAGCCTGACCGAGAACAATAACATCGAGATCACACTTCAAAATCTGCGTACTTCGTCCGAGAAATTGAAACTGACGATCAGCGATCTGGGACCGACCGGTCAGAACATCAAGGAATTCAGCGAAACGATAAAAACGCAGCCGTGGCGATTGATCTGGCCCTCGACCAAAAAAACTCTGGAGAAATCGCCGACCCCGAGCGAAGCAACGATCACTGTCCGTAAGAGCGCCAAACCAAAAGCAAGCGCCACTCCTTCCGGCCGCGGACGCTAGATCGCTAACCTGCCTTTTTCGCGGCTTGCGATTCCAAGAATTTTAAGACGGCATTTTCGCTCGAACGAAGATCGACATCTTGCTTTGGCGGGGAGGCTGTGTCGGTACGCTCGTTCGGCTCGGACTGTGCGCGGTCGGCGTAGGGCGCTGACCCTACCCCTTCGATTGATTTCCCATCGAGATAATTTTCCAGCACGGCAGGATGAACGTAACATTTTCGGCAAATCGCCGGAGTGTTGCCAAGAATTTTCGAGACCGCGCTGATCGCGGCCTTGATATTGGCTTTCGCCTGCTTCGACGTCTCAAATTTTTCCTGCGCGTCGAGCGCCGTCGCGGTCAGAACTGTTCCTGCCCACGTCCGGAAATCTTTCGCGCTGAAATCTTCGCTGGTGATTTCGCGGAGATACTCGTTCACGTCCTGCGAGCTGATGTCGCGCACCTCGCCATCATCATCGACATATTGAAACAAATCCTGGCCCGGCAAATCCTGAAGCTGCGACACGATTTTTGCGATGCGCCGGTCAGTCAGGTCAACTTCATGCTCGCGCCCGCTCTTTCCGCGAAAACGAAAACGCAGTTTCGCGCCTTTCACTTCGACATGTCGATCTTTCATTGTCGTTAGGCCAAAAGATTTGTTTTCGCGTGCGTATTCGTCGTTGCCGATGCGGATGAAAGTCTTCTCGAGCAACTGGACCACCGTCGCGAGCACTTTGGTCCGGGGCAGTCCTGGCAATTGTAAATCCTTCGCAACGCGGCTTCGGATTGTTGGCAGCGCTTTGCCGAAGCTGATCATGCGATCGTATTTGTTCTCGTCGCGAACTTCGCGCCAGCGCTCGTGATAAAGATATTGTTTGCGCCGGCGCGCGTCCCGGCCGGTCGCCTGGATGTGTCCGTTCGCCGCTGGGCAAACCCAGACATTGGTCCATGCCGGAGGAATCGCGAGGCGCTTGAGGCGCGAAAGCCGCTGTTCGTCGCGAATCGGCTTGCCCTCAACGTCGAGCCAATTAAATCCGGAACCGTTCGCCTTGCGGGTATAACCTGGCCGATCATCGCCGACGTAACACAAACCGGCCCCTTCGGCTGCGCCCATCGCCTCTGCGAGGAGTTTCCCGCCGTTGCCATTGCCATTTTTCGCGCGTGTCTGCATTTGATTGAATTCGCAGCCCGCCAAGTGAGCGGACGGCATTTGACGTTCGACGACGTAGGCAACCGGTCTCTTCAATTCACGGGGCGGCTCGATAAACCGCCCGTGCCGCTCACGAGCCGTAGGTCTTGGTGAATTTCTTCTTCGACTCGGGCTCGGTCGGGGGTGCGGTCGGCGGTTGCTCCGCTAACGAGCTTGCTGCTTCCGGTTTCCCTTTCGGCGTAGGAGGTCTTGGTTGCGTCGCGCCTATGGGCGCCTGCTGCGATACTTCGACGTAAACCATTTGCAAGTTAGAAAGCGTGTTACGCAGCACGGTCGTTTCCTCGTTGGTCAGATTGCCACGCGTTTTTTCCTGAATCATCGCCAGTTGATCAATGAACATTTTCGCCAGCTCGAGATTCACTTCGCCTTCGCCGGTTTTCGGATTCGGGATCTGCCCGAGAAAAAGCGCAGCGTTCTGCGCGTGCATCATGACAAATTCGATGAAACGCTGGGAGAGCTCGCCGCTCTGGGTGCTGGTCTGGACTTCAGCCATGGTTCACTTTTGTTTCGCCGCTGCCGGATGTTCTGGCGGTCGAACTGTTGCTAAAACGTACGGTTGGTCGCGAAAGTATTTGGCGGCCGCCTGCTTGATCTCGTCCATCGTCACCGCGTTCACGTCGTGCTCGAGTTTTTTGTAGTAATCGAACCCGAGTCCGTAAAGCTCGTCGAGAGCGCACTGGTAGCCAAATGAATCGTTGCTCTGCATCGCGATCTGATGCTGACCGATTAGTTTCTTTTTCGCCCGCGCTAATTCTTCCTCGGTCAGACCTTCGCTTGCGAGTTTCCGGATCTCGTCGAGAAAGGCGGTCTTCACCGGTTCGATCTTTTGCGGGTCGGTCCCGAGATAAAATGCAAAAACCCCCGGAACGAGTCCCTGCATCTGGATCGCGCCGACATAATAGGCCAGGCCCATTTGCTCGCGGATCCGAATGAAAAACCGCGAGCCGAGGTCGCTACTCGCTTCGTCGATCAACTCCAGCGCATGCCGTTCCTTGCTGAACATGTCCACACCGCGATAACCGACCATGATGACCCCCTGCGCTTTGTCTTTTTTGCTTTCAACCTTCTCGATCTTTGTGATCGGCGCGGACGGACGCGCATTGGTCAGCGCGAGCGCGCCGGGTTTCATTTTGGCAAGGGCCTGCTCGAAAAGTTGCTTCACGTCGGCCGCCTTTACGTCTCCAAAAACAGAGATTACCCCGTTTTTGCCGACGAGATACTCGTCGCGGAACGCTACCAATTCTCTCTGATTGAGGTGCTGCACCGATTCGGCTGAACCATTCGCGAGCAAAGCGTAAGGGTGATCAGCGAAGAGCGCCTGGCGCAAAATATTACGGGCGACTGTGGTGAGCTGTTCTTCCTCCTGTTGGATGCCGGCGATCTGAACTTGCTTCTCCCGCGCGACCGCCTGGTCCGGAAAATTCGCATTCAACACAACGTCGGAGAGCAAATCGACACCTGTTTTCAGGTCCGGCTTCATTACGTGAACCGAGACGCTCATGCTGTTGTTACCGGCATCGCTCGAAATAGATCCGCCAATCGCTTCGATCTGGTTGGCGATTTGCTCGGCGGTGCGCGTCTTGGTTCCTTTGAGCAAAACACGCGCGGTCAAACGGGTAATTCCGTTCGTCTCGGGAGTTTCAGCGAGCAAGCCGCTCCGGAAAACTGCGCTCATCGAAACCAGCGGCAAGCGTGGATCTTCGCGCACGAGAACACGCAACCCGTTAGAGAGTTCGAATTTCTGGATCTCCGCGACCGCGGGCGGCTTTGCTGTTTCCTCTTTCGCGCCAAGCGAGCCTTTCGGGTTCAGCGAAGTAACGGTCAGGTTTTCATCGACAAGATATTTTGACGCCACGCGGTGAATGTCGTCCGACGTAACCTTTTGGACCGCGGTCAGATAATCGCGGCTGAAATTCAGATTCCGGGTGAGCAACCAGTTCGATCCAAGATCGGACGCTTGCCCGCGCATTGTCGTGAGCGCATCCAGATGATGAGCAAGCGACAATTTTTTTGCTTTCACCAATTCCTCGGCGGTGACGCCGGCTTGCTTGATTTCGGCGACAATCTGCAAAATCAATTTCTCGGCGTCGACGCGCTTTTTTGGGTCGACGGTCGCGTCGACGCCGAACAGTCCCGGATCGCCCGGGGTGTAGGAAAACGCTGCGACGCTGAAGGCGAGGCCTTTCTCTTCGCGCACGCGCCGATACAAGCGCGAGCTGCGGCCTTCGCCCAAAATTGTCGACAGCAAATCGAGCGCCGGCACGTCCGGGTGCGTGATCTCAGGAATGTGCCAGGCGAGCGACAAGCGGCTCAGTTCGGTCGCGAACTCATTGTGAACTTCGCGCCGGCTGAGTTGCGGCGGCTCTTCGGGAACAAAAAGCGGTTTGAGCGATTTCTCCGGATAATCTTTGAAAAACTCGGCGAGTTGTTGATGCACTTTTTCTGCGTCGACATCTCCCACCACTATGAAGGTGAGGTTGTTCGGGACGTAACGCGATTTGTAATACTGCATCACCTGCTCCTGGGTGAGCTGGTTGTAAATTTCCATCTCGCCGATCACAGGCAGCCGATAGGGATGGTGCTGGTAGGCGGTCGCGAAGAGGAGCAGACCTGCCTGGCGATCCGGATCGTCCAAGTTCATGGCGAACTCGCGCCGGATCACCTCCTGTTCCTTGGTGTATTCTTCCGGCGGCAAAGTCGAATTCATCATCGCATCGGACAAAACCGCGAGCGCGCTCGGCACTCCATCCTTCGGAACGTCGATCCAAAAAACGGTGCGATCGAAAGAAGTGTAAGCGTTGATGTAACCGCCGACATCCTGGATTTTTTGCGCGATCGCGCTCGCCTTTTGTGTTTTCGTGCCTTTGAACAGCATATGTTCGAGAATATGCGAGAGACCAGCGCCGAGTTTCTCGTCCTCGTAAATGCTGCCGGTGCCGCACCACGCCTGGACGCTCGCGACCGGCGCGCTTCGATCTTCCTGGACAATCAACGTCAGGCCGTCAGGCAGGACCCATTTTTTTGCCGTACTCGGCGGAAAAGTAATGACCGCTGACTCGTTTAGGGAAGCCGCTTTCAAATTCACCATGCTAAATAGAGTCGCACAAACAAGCGCCACTCCCGGCGCTGCACCCATCATACAATTTTGGGCGCTGGTAAACTTTTGCGCGTTTCGATCTTCTTCTCTGGCGCGAACGGTTTCACGAATGCGTCCCGAAAATCGTAAACAGCCTTAAAGTCCTCAATTGAATCTTCGTCTGTTTTCCCAAAAATTCCGGCGCCGATGAGGTTGAAGACCATGTGACCGATGTCTTCGCAGGAACGGATTCCCCAATTGTCGAAGACGGTCACCACCATCGGTCCAAATTCCTTCAGCGCGTACTGGCGCACTCCTTCAAGCAGCTCCGGGCCGGAAACGTGCCGGACGGCTGTGCCCTTAGCTTTCTTCTGCTGCTTGGTCGTAAAATCGAGCGCGTCGCGTAGGAAGATGTAGGCGTCGCGCTGATAACGTGGGTCGCTCGCGACAATCGAATCGAGGGCTTCGGCAAATCCAATTTTCTGCATGAATCGGTGCGCGCTATGATAAGCAGCAAACTTTGCGCGAGCAACTGGGACTAGATCGATTCACTTTCGCTAACGCGGTCCGCTCGAACCTGCGCGGTCTAGAATTGAGCTTCCATCGCATCGAGATACGCGGAGAACGCGTCTTTTCGGCGCGGCCTCGAAGCGCTGGCACTGGTGGAGACCGGGTTGTCAAATAGGCCGCTCTCGGTTTGCAGTTGGGTGGCCTCGAACCAGTTCAAGTAATCGTCAGTCTCACTCATCCGCGCGGAGAGTCTTGCGCGCAGAGTTTTAAAAGTACCCAGCTTCGTCTCGACCGCGTGATTTTTCCCAAGAGCGAGTTGCGCGACCAGTTGTTGGTAATCCTGGACAATCGATCGCAGCGCTGGATTAGCGCAGGCTGCCAGCAGGATTAATTCGTCAGCAAGTTTTTTGAGCCCGACTCGCTGCGTCGGATTCGACCGTTTCTGGCAAAGGTCCTCAAGCGACAGAGTCTTCTCGTTACCATCCGCCGATCGAAATTTTGTCTGCAACAGCTCATCAAGCTTTTCATCAGTTTGCGAAAACGTCAGTAGATCGATGCGCTGCGGAGATTTCAGGCTCGCGATCTTGGATTTCCAGATTTTCTCCAAATCGTTTCCGGCAAGCTCAGGAAACGCAACTTCCAACTCCACGAGCGGATCGCTTGAGGCAAGCGCGAGACGGTCGATGTAACAGCCGAGCCTGACATCGCCATTCTCCCTTTCGGTCAGCACCTGCACGAGCGCGAGCGAATAGGCGGTGTAAAAGGACCGGTCAATGGGATCGACCAACTCCAGACGCTGACGCAGAAATCCGCCGAGCGGCGGTATTTGCTCCGACGACGCCAGTGCGTCGATGAGCGACTCACGCGGACGGTCCGGCGTTAGCGCAAGCAAACCTTCAATGAGCCACTCGGGTGGCTCGACATAATTCGCACCCGATGGAATTCCAGTTTGATTGCGATAAATCATTTCGAGCAGAATCACTCGCAAAATTTCGTGCTCCATCAGCGCTGGTTTCATTTCGCGCGAAATCGTGAAGTCGAGCTGGAGCTTCAATCCGGAGCCGGTTTGACCAAATCGTAAACTGGTCGCCGGAATTTCCGGCAGATTCGGCACGCGCGGCTGCAAATTAATGACTACCGCGGTCGTCCATTGATCGCGTCGTCGCAAGAGGGCCAGCAGATTGGCTTTGGTCCGCTCGGCCAGGGCGGAGACCGCTCCACGCCATTCCGCATCGCCCCCGTAAATCACGAATTGCCCGGACGGGCTCACACTCCGCTCAATCGGCAACCCGGCACCCGAATCGAAGGTGGAGATCGACAGGGCGATAAGTGCAATACGGATAGCGTGATCAGATTTCATCTCACAAGTGGGGTTGGCGAGAGAATAGTTGCAGATCGCTCGCGATGGCGAGCACGATTGCAAATTTTCCTGCGAAAAAGATGAAACTCTCGGGCAGCTCCTCCGTCTAATTTCTAGAACCAAATCAGGCTTATGAACACAAAACGCATACTAATAAGCGTGGTCACAGGGGCAGCCTTGATGACCGGATCGCTTGCGATCGCGGCCCAGGGAAACGACCAGGTTCGCTCGAAAACGAAAGTGCGAGCGGCTAAGCAGACCACAGCGATGACAACCAGCGGAAATACAGCAGTCCGAACGCGACATATGACGGCGAACGGAAACGCCGTTGTCCGGTCTCGGCACGAGATGGCTACCGGAAATACTAGCACCGTGCGAACTCGAAATAGAGTCGTAACGAGCGGAAATACCGCGGCCAGAACTCGAAATATGACAACTAGCGGAACTACCGCAGTCCGAACCCGAAATATGACAACTAGCGGGACTACTGCGGTCGGAACTCGGACTGTAAGTGGCCGAACCGTCTTCGTGGACGGCTCCCCGTCTTTTACTACGGGTACAGCGTTCCCTTTTTCGTCCGGATTCGGCTTTCCGTATTTCGGCTATCCGTATTATTCCTACGGGTACTATCCCTACGATTATTCCTACGGCTACTACCCCTACGACTACAGCTACGGTTACTATTCTTATAACCGGCCCTCTTACGGCGCTTACAACGCCTCAATCGTCATCCAGGTCCAAACACGCCTGGCGCGAGCTGGTTATTACCACGGACCCATCGACGGAGTTATGGGACCGCGAACACATTACGCTATTAGCGCTTACGAGCGCACCCACGGCCTCCGTGTGGACGGCATGATCAGTGGGCAGCTCCTGCGGAACATGGGTCTCCGTTATTAGCGGAAAACTAAGACGCAGGATTTAATTGATTGGTTGGTTGGCCGGTGAGTCCGGTGGCGGGCTCCCGGCCATTCTCTTTGCCCGCCGGCGGCATGATCGTAACGCTGCCGTCGTGAAAGCTGACCGCTCCCATTTTTCCGACCAATTTCCGCTCCCGGTCAAGGGCGAACCATAAATCGGCGAAAATGATATCGCCGAATTTCATGATCGCGGGATGAACCGGCATCCGTCCAATCCAGCCGCCGACATTCGTAGCTGTCACTTTTCCCGTACCCGTCTCGATTCGATACGACGTACGGCTGAAAAGCGAATAGCCGAAGAACGAACGCTCCATCGCGATTGTGCACGCGCCTTCGCGGAATAAAGCGGTCGCCCGCACGAATGTGAGCAACGGCTTGTTCAGCACAGTCTTTTTACTGGTCAATCGATAGGTCAGATAAGCGTTAATCTGGTCCTGCGAATATTCCAGCGCTCCAGTCTTGTGGTACAAAGTCGCGTTTTCCAGATCCAGGTCCACCTGGGTCGGGGTCGCCTTCGTCGCTGGAGGAAGATCTGGCGGCAAAGCAATTTCGACCAGCGCGGCTGCGACCGCCGCTGCCAACGCCAGCTTGCCGATCGCCACGAATCTGCGTCTCGCCATGTTTGGCGGCCCGAGCATCTTCTGCAAGCGCCGGTGCGTCTCCTGAGGGTCCGGAGCTTTCTGCTGCGCGACCACCGCGGAACGATCGAGCCGCTCGCCACAATTGTGGCAGTAAATGCGCTCGGGTTCGTTTTCGCGCTGGCACTCTGTGCAAACCAGTTTCGTCGTCGTTATGGTCGTTGTCGTCATGCAGCCGATTCCTTTTTTGTTTTGTTCGATGGGGCTGATGTCGGTGTTTTTGGCATCTTGGATTCTTTGCCGGCAGAAGATTTTTCGCTGGTTGCGGGCGCTTCTTTTTTCGACGCTTCCTGGTAGGACTTGCTCCGATAATCGGTGATGTAAAAACCGGAGCCTTTGAAAATGATTCCGGCGCCGGCGCCGAGGAGGCGTTTCACTTTGCCATGCCCCCATTGCGGCAGCCGGCAAAGCTCCTTCGGGCATTGCCGGAGCGGTTCGTCTCGCATCGACTGAAACATCTCGAAATTCTGGTCGCACTTTCGGCAGTGATATTCGTAGGTCGGCATGCCTGAAATGCTGCCTCGTAGAGAGCACAATTCAAGCCGCAGGCTGAACTGAAATTTGCCTGCCCGAAAAGCGACTCCATCTCTTGACTTTGGATGCGCTACCGGTAGAGGGTTCGCCCGAAGAATTTTTATGCCTTCCACATTTTATCGACTGCTTGTTCTGTCGCTCTTTCCGGTGGCGACTTTGATCGTGACCGGCTGCGAAGAGGACATCCGCTACTCGGGCCAAACCCAATATCTCGGTGGCATTTACGGCGGCGGACCCACCACCGGCGCGCCGGTCGACAATGTTTCCTACTGGGACGGCGACCACCTCGGCGGCAACCCCTCCGTCAAAATCAGCCTCCGCGAACAGCGCGCCTACTTTTACAAGAGCGGAATGCTCGTCGGCATCTCTCAGCTCTCCACAGGGCGCGAAGGCTTGAATACGCCAACCGGTACTTTTTCGATTATTCAAAAAGATAAGGACCACGTTTCGACCAAATACGGCGATTTCGTGGACTCTTCCGGTAATGTCGTGAAGCCGAATGTCGCAGTCGGCGATCCCAAACCGCCGGGCACGCATTTCAAGGGCGCGCCCATGCCGTATTTCATGCGCATCGTTGACGGCGTCGGAATGCACGCCGGTTATCTGCCGGGTTATCCCGCCTCGCACGGCTGCATCCGCATGCCCGAGTTCATGGCTGAAAATTTCTTCAGGGCGGTATCTACCGGCACGCCAGTCACTATCACGCACTAAACGGCGGGAGCCGCACTGTCGGCGCCTAACGTTTCTAGGGGCACGACGGCGCGTGTCCCTCCAGATGTTTTGAACGTTCGCCTGCTTTCGTCCAACGTTGTCCGTGGAAAAGCCGTTCGCCAGCGAATTGCTTGAGCGCGTCGCCCAACCTGAGCCGATTGCTCGCACGCTCGCGCAAATCGCGAAGCAACGTCAGCCGGCAAAATTCTCCCACGTCATCGAGCCCGCACAGGCGTTTCTCAGCGCAGTCATCGCGCAACAGGTCCAAAAAACAATTTGGATTCTTTGCCCGAGCGTCCGCGCGCAGGATTCAGTCTACGAAACCATCTTGAACTGGCTTCCGGGCGCACAATTTCTGCCTGAAGCCGAGTTCGCCGCCGTCGAAGACGTACTACCCGATCCCGAAATCGCAGCCGAGCGCCTCGCGCTTCTTGCAAAGATCGAGAGCGAGCGCGGTCCGCACTTCATCGTCACGACGCGCGCGAGTCTCGAGCAACCTGCTCCGAAACGCGGTACAGTGCCGGCCGCAACTTTGAAAATCAAACGCGGTTCGGGCACGGCGATGGAACAGTTGCTCGAGAGATTGAGCGCCGCTGGTTACGAACGCATCGCCCAGGTCACCACTCGCGGCCAATTCGCCGTCCGAGGCGGCATTGTCGACCTTTACTCGTGGCAGGCGCCGTTGCCGACACGACTCGAATTCTTTGGCGACAATGTCGAATCGCTCCGCGAATTCGACATCGACACGCAGACTTCGGTCCGCGACCTGCGCAAGACCGACATCCTACTCGGCGCCGCCGACGACCAACGAGGCTTCGTCCGCGATTACATCGGCAAAGACGATCTCATCATAAACATCGAACCCTCGGAGAACTTCGCTGGTTTGACCGGCCAACTTTCGCAGGCCTCGGTTGAGATCAGCGAAGGTTGGATTGAAGAAGGCCCGGAAGATTTCAGCGGCGCGTTTCAGGATTGCGACGTCGGGGAGTTCGCGGTCGGCGATTTTCTCCTCACGGAAGCGAAGCGCGATCAGTTCATCCAACGACTAGCCGAATGGCGAAAAAACAAAGCGCGCGTCGTAGTTTATTTTCAAACCGAGGGAGAGACCGAGCGTTTCCGCGAACTGATCAGTGCCGACGCGCTCGAGGATGTCGATCTTGTTCTGGGCACGCTCGCGCGCGGTTTTTGTTTTCCAGCCGCGAACCTGGTCATTTTGTCCGCCGCCGAATTGTTCGGCCGTTTCGCGCCACACGCGCGCCGCCGGCTTTATCACGCCGAGCGTCACCGGGCCCAAATCGATTTCAGCGAGCTGAACCAAGGCGATTTGGTCGTTCATCTCGAGCACGGAGTCGCGCGTTTCGCTGGACTCACACGCATTCCAACATCGACAAACGGCGAGCAGGAAGTGCTCGCGCTCGAGTTCGCCGACGACACGAAACTTTATGTCCCGCTCGAGCAGGCCTATCTCGTCTCGCGCTACGTCGGCGTCGGAAAGCGATCACCGGATCTCAGTTCTTTGGCTGACTCAAAATGGGCGCGCGCCAAAAAGAACGCAGCTTCATCAATTTTCGATTACGCCGGCAAAATGCTCGCGGTTCAGGCCGAGCGCCAAACCGTTCCCGGTCACGCGTTCGGCCCGGACACGAAATGGCAGCTCGAATTCGAGCATTCCTTTCCATTTCGCGAGACGCCCGACCAGATGAAGGCGATCATCGACGCCAAGATTGACATGGAGCGCCCGAGACCAATGGACCGTCTCATTTGCGGCGACGTTGGATTCGGCAAAACCGAAGTTGCGATTCGCGCGGCCTTCAAAGCGGTGATGGATGGACGACAAGTCGCAGTGCTCGCGCCTACGACCGTGCTAGCACAACAGCACTTCGAAGTTTTTCGCCAGCGAATGCTTGATTACCCGGTGCGAATCGAAATGCTCAGCCGGTTCCGATCGCAAGGCGAACAGCGCAAAATCCTCGACCTGCTGCGACAAGGCGGGGTCGACATCGTAATCGGCACTCATCGTCTGATTTCCGGCGACGTTGCTTTCAAAAACCTCGGCCTTGTCGTAATTGACGAAGAGCAACGCTTCGGCGTGGTGCACAAGGAAAAATTCAAGGAGCTGTTCAAGCTCGTCGACGTCCTCACCCTCTCGGCCACGCCGATTCCGCGCACGCTCTATCTCTCGCTCGTTGGCGCAAAAGACATGTCCACCATCGAAACCCCGCCGCTCAACCGGTTGCCGGTGGAAACGATCGTCTGCGGCTATGACGAGCGGATCATTCGCGATGCGATCAGGCGCGAGCTCGAACGCCAGGGTCAGGTTTACTTTTTGCACAACCGCGTCCAAACCATCGACCGCATCCGCGAGAAAATTGTCGATCTTATCCCGAACGCACGGATCGAGATCGGCCACGGGCGGATGGATTCGGACGAGCTCGAGGAAGTGATGGCGCGTTTCGTCAGCGGAAAGATCGATGTGCTCGTTTGCACCACTATCATCGAGAGCGGTCTCGACATTCCAAACGCCAACACCATCATCATCGACCGCGCCGATCGCTTCGGCCTGGCTGATCTCTACCAACTTCGCGGCCGCGTCGGTCGCGCAGAGCACAAAGCTTACGCTTATCTCCTTTTGCCGCGTGATCTGATGACCGTCGGCGCCGCGCGCAAACGGATCAACGCCATCAGGCAATACAGCGCGCTCGGCGCGGGTTTCCGCATCGCAATGCGCGACCTCGAAATCCGCGGCGCCGGCAGCATTCTCGGCACTGCTCAGAGCGGTCATATCATGGCGATCGGTTTCGATTTGTATTGCCAACTCCTCAAACAAGCCGTGGCCCAACTGAAGGGCCGCAAATTCCAGCCGCGGCTCGATGTCGATGTTCGCATCGATTTTGTCGCGACCAACGAAGCGGAATTCGCGCAGCTCGGTCCGAAACAACGCACCCCCGCATTTGTGCCCGTGAGTTACGTCAACGACACCGGACTACGGATCAAAGCCTATCGCGAGGTTGCCGAGATCGGCACGCGCGAACAGTTCGAGCGGATCCAAAAGGAATGGCGCGATCGGTTCGGCCGGTTTCCGGAAGCGGTTGACAACCTGTTTCTTCTCGCCGAAATCAGGCTCGCCGCCGCCAAGGCCGGTATCAGTCGCGTGGAAGTGCGCGAGCGAAAATTGATGCTGACGCGGCGAGGCGAACTTATACTTGTCGATGGAAGATTCCCCCGTTTAGTTGCGAAACTGATGCATCTCGGGGAAGTTCTCGAATTGACGAAAAAATTTACATGATGCGGCCAATTTTTGCCGGTCTGATCGCAGCCTGCCTCGCGAATGTTTCGCCGATGTGCCGGGCTGCTTACGCACAGCAGGAACCGGAGGTGATCGACGGAGTGGCTGCTATTGTGAACGGCGACGTGATTACCTACTCGCAAGTGCGCGCGCTGGTCGGGCCGCGGGAGAAATTGCTCGGCGCGCAGTTCCAGGGCGAAGAGCTCATCAAGAAAGTTAAGGAAGTGCGCCACGCTGCGCTTCAGGATTTGATCGATCGCCAGTTGATCCTTCAGGCGTTCAAAAAGGAAAATTACCAGATCCCCGACCACTTCGTCGAAGAACGGATGCACGATATCGTCCGCACCGATTTCGGCGGGGACCGCAACACCTTTCTCAAAACGCTCGAAGCGCAAAACTACACCATGGGCGAGTTCAAAAAGGTGGAGATGGAAAAAATGATCGTCCAGGCGATGCGGGGCAAAAATGTGAAACTGAACACCGTCGCTTCACCCGTGAAGGTGGAAGAATATTACAAGGCGCACCGGGAGGAGTTCACCAGCAAGGAACAGATCAAACTACGCCTGATCATGATTCCGAGCCATGCCGCTGACGGGAATGCTGCTGCTCAAAAGGCGATGGCCGAGGAGATTTTGAGGAAACTGGTCAATGGCGCCGAGTTCGAGCGCGTGGCTCAGCTTTATTCCGAAGACAGCACGCGCGACAAAGGCGGGGACTGGGGCTGGATCGAACGAAAAACGCTGGCTGCGCCCCTGGAAAAAGTCGCGTTTAACATCAAGCCCGGCAAAATTAGCAACATCATCGACTTCGGCGGCAACTACTACATTCTCAAAGTCGAAGAAAAGCACGGCGGCGACACCAAGACGTTTGAACAAGCCCGGCCCGACATCGAAAAGAAATTGTTTCAGCAGCAAGCACAGAATCTGCAGGAACGCTGGCTCGCCAGCTTGCGCGCGAAGGCCTACATCAAGACCTTCTGAGCAGCTTTCATTCGACTTTCGACGTTGGACGTTGAGCGTTCGGCGTTTGCTTCGATTCTTGCTCTTGCTCGTAGTCGTGGTCCGATCGTCCAGGAAAGTTATCTTTCGCTCCTGGCTAATCGACTGCGATGAACGCCTAGTGTTCCTGATCGCGCTCGTGCGCATTTGAGCAGATTCGATTACGATTGCGAGCAAGAGCATGAGCAGGAGGACCAGATCGCGCATCGGAATCACACTCGGTGATTGCGCGGGGATCGGGCCGGAGATTGTCGATCTTGCGCTAAAATCGGGACGCGTCCCGGATTTGGCCGATTACGTCGTCATCGGTCGCCACCCGAATTGCAAACCGGGCCAGCCGACGATTGAAACGGCGCGCGCGGCAGCCGCGGCACTCGAGGAAGCAGTCACGCGCGCGCGACGGGGCGAACTGCACGCGATAGTCACCGGGCCGATTCACAAAGGGCGGATTTACCAAGCGGGTTTCAAATTTCCCGGCCAAACCGAATTCTTCGCCGAGCGCTGTGGAGTAGGAAAGAACTTCGCGATGTGTCTGACCGGCGGCAAACTGAACGTCGCGCTGGTGACGAGGCACATTCCGCTCAGCGAAGTTCCGAGAAAACTAAGACAAAGAGAGATCGTGCACGTTGGTTTGTTGCTCGCCGCTTTCTTGAAACGACGCGGCATTCAATCACCAAGCATCGCCGTGGCCGGCTTAAATCCGCACGCCGGCGAATCAGGAAAAATTGGCCGCGAAGAGATCGAAATCATCGCGCCCGCGGTCTCTGAATTGAAGTCTCAACAATCAACTATCAACCATCAACCGGCCGCCTTCAGCGGCCCTCATTCTCCCGACACAGTTTTTCGCTGCGCAATCGAAGGCGGCTTCGATGGAGTGCTTTGCATGTATCACGATCAAGCTCTTATTCCGCTCAAGCTCCACGCGTTTCACAACGGCGTGAATACAACGCTAGGTTTGCCATTTCCGCGCACCAGTCCAGATCACGGCACCGCGTTTGAGATCGCCGGCAAAGGCATTGCCAAGCCCGACAGCATGATCGCGGCGATTAACCTCGCAGTTGAACTCGCGCAATGCCAACCGGAATAGACGAATCAGGAAACCGGGAACTCAGGAAAGAAAGCCTAGACTATCTTCGCTTCCAGGCTTCCAGATTAGTTAAGCTGAAAATCTTTTCCTATTTTCCTGCTTTCCTGATTAATTTTTCTTTCGAATGAACGCGCGCGCCGCCAAGTACGTTTCCGTTTTCAACATCGGGCTCCAGAACACGTTCGTTTATCGCTGGAATTATTTTTTGCGCGCGGCGTTCGGATTGATCCCGCTCGCCGGCACGGTGTTTCTTTGGAACGCAGTCTTCAAAGAGCGCGGCTCCGGTCTGCACGGCTACGACTATGGCTCGATGATCTATTATTACCTGCTCACGATCCTCGTCAGCAATCTGGTCACGCCCACCGAGGACGAATGGCAAATCGCCGCCGACATTCGCGAGGGCCAGATCAACGCGCTCCTGACCAAGCCGATGAGCTATCTCGCTTATCGGTTCAGTATTTTTTGCAGCGGCCGGCTCGTTTACACCTTCGTCACTCTGCCGCCGATCGCGCTCATCTTTCTTTATTTTCACAACTACGTCACGCTCCCGCGCGATCCACTCACTTACCTGCTCGCGACGTTGTCGATGTTGATGGCGGCGTTCATCCAATTCTTCATTACTTACTCGCTCGCGATGATGGCGTTCTGGATCTTGGAAATCACCACCATCGTCTTCATCGTTTACTCGTTCGAATATTTCCTCGGCGGCCAAATGTTCCCGATCGATATCATGCCGGCCGGGATCCAGGCGGCCTTGAAATGGGCGCCGTTCTATTACGAACTGTTTTGTCCGGTCGCGATTTTTCTTGAACGCTTAAAAGGCGCCGACCTTTGGCAAGCCCTCGCGACCCAGACCGGCTGGCTTCTTCTCACCTGGTCAATCGCGCGGATGATGTGGCACCGTGGCCTGCGCCATTATCAAGCCGTCGGCGGATAGGTAGCGACGGTTCACTGAACCGCCATAGCGATTGAGGTCAATCGCCGCTACCTGTTTTCTTTGTCGTGTTGAGCGGCAACGTGGCGTTGCATCCAATTAACTGCGGCGAAGCCGCGACATCTCTGAATATTTCCGATCAAACATGCCTCTAGGGCTTTGCGTGGTGCTCTTACTCAGACTGCTTCTGCTTCTGGCGCGAGATGACGCGCCATTTGTGTTTGGAAAGATCCCAACCAATCAGCGCGCCTTCGCTCTCGTCCAGTCCACCTGTCGCCGAAACCTGAAGCTCGTCGCCCTTCCAGCCCTTGATCGTGGCATCGACTGTATACGATTCATCAACCTTTCCTTTCGGGTGCAGTAATCGACTCAATTCCGAGCGCAGCAATTTTTGCAGACCGAATTTATGCTCCCAAATCCAGACCGTACTATCTCGGCGACTTTGCAAAACCGATAGCGCGATCGCTTCTTTGCTCGGGTGCCAGACCGCATCGTCGTCGCTGAAGGGAACGTTGCCAAACGAGCCAACAAGCATTTCTATTCCGCCGTTTTTGGTGCGCGGCCAACCGAGCAACTCCTCGCTCTCAGTCGTTGTATCGATCAAGCACGGCAAACCGTAACGCTCGTAAATTACCCAGCGACCGTTCGGACTCTTGGAAAACATTTTTGAATCGTATCGCCTTGTAAGCAGACCGATCGCGCGATCGGCCATGTTCTTTTCCATCTCAAAATCCATTTCGGGTTTCTGATTTTGCGCGAGCGCTTTAGTGTAATCGGCGGTTTTGTCTTTGGGTATTTGCCACCAACGACTGCCGATGGCGCGAGCGGCAAGCCTTCGGATCGAGTCGCCTTGATCTGTAAGAAGCGAAAGCATCGTTTCAGGAATTCTTGAATCGAGCGATGTCAGCAGCTGACGCACTGCTTCGATCCGCACTTCAGCGTCAGCATTTTTTAACTGGCCCAACGCGATCGCGACGGTGTCACCGGCCGAGCCCGTGATGCCGAACCCTATCAGCACCATTGCGATTGCCGAGCAACACTTTGAAAGAATTTGTCTGCCGCTCATGGTGAAACCGTTGCGACATTAGGAGTTACGACCTCGCTGAACAAGCTTTGTGTTCGGCTCCTGCGATTCTATTTCGTCGTCGGTAAACTGGCGACTTTCCAGGCTTTAAAGCCGCCGGCTAGGGAGCGGACATTTTTGTAGCCCATCTTTTGCAAACTCTCGGCCGCGAGCGCGGAGCGCCCGCCGCCGCCGCACTGACAAATGATCGTCGTGTTGCGATTAGGAAATTTTTCTTCGACCTCGAGCTCAATCGTCCCGCGACTCATGTGCACTGCATCGGGAATGTGCGACTCGTCCCATTCTTCTTTCTCGCGAACATCGACAATCACTGCGTCGCTGCTCTTCGCTTTCTGCGCGGCGTCGGTCGGCAAAATCTAGGTGATCTTCTTTTTCGCCTCCGCGACCAAATCCTGGAATCCCTTTTCAGCCATGCAGAAATTTAGACAGAATTTACAGAATCAAACAGAATTCCTGCTGAAGGAATTCGGTAAATTTTGTTAATTCTGTCCAGTCCGAATCACTCGTAGCGGAGCGCTTCAATCGGATCGAGCGCGGCGGCTTTGCGGGCCGGGTAAAACCCGAAGAAAATTCCGACCGCGGCGCTGAACATGAACGCCACGATGATCGAGCTGAGCGAGATCAGTGTCGGCCAATGCGCGTAGCTCGACAGAATTTGCGACGCGCCGATTCCGAAAATGATTCCGATCACGCCGCCGACCGAGCTGAGCGTGACCGCCTCGATCAAAAACTGCATGAGAATGTCGCTGCCGTGCGCACCGACCGCCATCCGCGTGCCGATCTCACGCGTCCGTTCAGTCACGGAAACCAGCATGATGTTCATGATCCCAATTCCGCCGACCACGAGTGACACGCCGGCGATTGAACCGAGCAATACTGTCATCACCGCGGTTGTCGCCGTCGCGGCGTCGGCGATCTCCTGTTGATTGCGCACCGTGAAATCGTCGTCGCGACCCGGCCGAATGTTATGCCGCTGTCGCAGCAGGGAAATGATTTGTTGTTGCGCGGCCGCGATTTGGCGGCCGTCGCTGATTTGGACGTTGATGTTGCGCAACGTCGTCCCGCCGCTCACGCGTTTCATTGCGCTCGTATACGGCATGATCACGATGTCGTCCTGATCGACTCCCTGCGTGCTCAACCCTTTCGGTGTCAAAAGACCGCTGACCGTAAACGGCACGTTCTTGATCCGCAGAATCTGTCCGACCGGATCATCGTTGCCGTAGACCTGCGAGGCCGTCGTTCGACCGATCACGCAAATCTTGTTCGCGCTCCGCACGTCTTGATCGGTGAACGGCGCGCCGTCGGCCAGCGGCCATTGTCGAATGTCGAAGTAATCAGCTGATTCGCCGTAAATTCGCGTGAACCAGTTTTGATTTCCAGCCGCCACCTGGGTGGTCGAAACAACTTCCTCACTTACTGCGATCACTCCCGGCACTTCGCGCCGGATCGCTTCCGCATCTTCGATCTTCAAAGTTCCGGCTTGTCCCCACCCGGTGCGAATCCCGCTCGACGTCGTGCTGCCGGAAAAAATCAGGATCACATTTTGCCCGAGACTCGCGATCTGCGCCTCGACCTGCGCTTTCGCGCCGTTGCCGATCCCGACCATCGCGATCACTGCCGCGACGCCGATGATGATGCCCAGCGCGGTCAGGACCGAGCGCATTTTGTTTCGGCGAAGCGCGCGCAACGCGATGTTAATTGTCGATCCAACTTTCAAGATGGAGTGTCCAAATCGATCGGCCTGATCTTTTCCAACTCCGTCCTTGCATCAAGACGGTGGGCAACGCTGTAATCTTTCAGGATCAAACCATCGCGCATGACGACGTTGCGTCGCGCATAAGCCGCGATGTCGGCTTCGTGCGTCACCATGATGATGGTGATGCCGCGATCGTTGAGTTGCTGAAAAATTCCCATGATCTCAACGCTCGTGCGACTGTCGAGATTTCCGGTCGGTTCATCGGCCAGAACGACTTCGGGGTCGTTCACGAGCGCCCGCGCGATCGCGACGCGTTGCTGCTGGCCCCCGGAAAGCTGGCTCGGATGATGATCCTCGCGGCGGGCGAGGCCGACGGATGCCAAAACCGAGTCCGCTTTTTCGCGCAACTGCGCGCTGGTTAGATGACGCGTTCCGTAAAGCAACGGCAGCTGGACATTCTCGCGGGCCGATGTGCGCGGCAGCAGATTGAAACTCTGAAAAACGAACCCGAGTTTGTGATTGCGAATGTCGGCGAGCCGATCGCGATCCAGTTCCGACACGTCGGCTTCGTCCAGAATATATCGCCCGGATGTCGGGCGGTCGAGACAACCGACAATGTTCATCAGCGTCGATTTGCCGGAGCCACTCGCGCCCATGAGCGCGACAAACTCGCCGCGCTGAATCTCAAGCGACACGCCGCGGACAGCGTGAACATCGACATCACCAGTGTGATACGTCTTGTGAACGTTGATCAGCTTGACGACTTCGCCGTTTTTCATGGAAATCTGCGAGCGCCGCTGAATGGATTTGTTCCCGGCGACGAGGCCGCGCTCGGTGAACTCAGTTCTGCCGTTATAACTTTTTCCCCGTCCTTCAAACCGTCAGTGACTTCGGTCACAATCCCGTCACTGATTCCCGTTTTAATCTGGGCAGGTTTCGGCCGGCCAAAAGACAAAATGTAAATCGTGCGCTCCGGACGGCGTTCACGGGCCCCCGTTGGGCGTTGACCTTGACCACCCGGAGAACCTGCCGGTCGCGGTTGAGAAGGCCCAGATGATGCAGTCGCTGCGTCCGGCGGTCGATAACGCAGCGCCGCGTTCTTCAACTGCAGCACGTTGTCTTTGTGCGCGATGATAATTGAAACATTCGCCGTCATTCCCGGTTTCAATTTCAAATCCTTGTTCTCTACGCCGATGACCGTGTCGTAAGTCACGACGTTTTGGACGGTGATCGGCGCGTTGCGCACCTGAACAACTTTTCCGTGAAACGTGCGCATCGGAAACGCGTCCACCGTAAAATCGACATCCTGTCCGACCTGCACCACGCCAACGTCCGCTTCCGCCACGTTTGAGTCGATCTGCATTTTGGTGAGATCGTTGGCGATCTGGAAAATCACCGGCGCCTGCAAACTCGCTGCCACGGTTTGGCCAACGTCAACGCTTCGTGAGATCACTACGCCATCGATTGGCGACGTGATCGTGCAATGGTCGAGATCAGCCTTCGCTTTATCGAGCGCGCCCTGTTTAATTTTCACGTTCGCTTCGGCCTGATGGAAATTGGCGACCGCTTGATCGAGATCCTGCTGCGACGAGTTCTTTTCGGTAAAGAGTTTTTGAATTCGCGCGGCGTTCAGTTTCGCCAGTTCGAGCGCGGCTTGCGCGCTCGCGAGATCGCCTTCGGCCTGAGTCACGGCTGCTTGAAAAAGCATCGGATCGATCTGGGCCACAGTCTGCCCGGCTTTCACTTCGGAATTAAAATCGACGAACAGCTTGGCAATGTTGCCAGAGACCTGACTGCCCACCTGAACATTCACGACCGGATTCAACGTTCCGGTTGCGGTGACGAGCTGCGTGATCGACCCACGCGTCACGGTCGACGTTTGATAAGCCGACGAACCGCCCGACGTGCAGCGACGCGCGCCGAACAAAATTAGAAGTAACGCAATGACGATCGCGGCGGCTGGCAGAAAACGTTTCATGAAATCGATTTGACTTGGGCTCCAATTAAAATGACTGGCAGACGTGGTCCGGCGTTACATCGAGATCTACTCAATCATGCTTCGCAACTCGCTTATCCGGGAGATGAGTTTCAAAGCGAATTTTCTGCTTTGGATGCTGGTGGAAGTGCTGTGGTTCGTCGGCCAGATCGTTTTTTTCTCAATCATTTTCGCCAACGTCGATCGCATTGGGGATTGGACAAAGTGGGAGGTCGTTTTGCTCATCGGCACCCATCAAATGATCTCGCAACTGTTCCAGGCGTTCTTTTTCGTCAACGTTGCCAACATCCCGGAGCTGGTCCGCACCGGAAAACTCGATTCGCTTCTCGTTTTGCCGATCGACAGCCAATTCGCGGTTTCGACCAAACAATTCGGCCTCGATAGTATCGTTAACGCAATTGTGGGCGGGGTCGTCGTCGGGGTTTCGTTGTCGAAACTGGGCTACGTCCCCGGTCCGATGTCGATCTTGCTTTACCTCGTCGCGATTTGTTTCGGCATCGCCGTGCACTATTCGATCATGTTGAGCCTGGCCGCGGTCAGTTTCTGGATCGTCCGGGCACAAGGGCTGGTTTATGGCTACTTCAACTTCCTCAATATCGCCCGCTATCCGGACTCAATTTTCCCGTGGCTCTTCAAACTCATTTTCGGCTGGATCATTCCGGTAGTGGTCGTAGCCAACATTCCGGCACGGCTTTTGATCAAATCGTTCAGCCAACCAGGGCCGTTAATGGCGCAGCTTGTCGTCGCCTCAACGGTAATCTTTTGCCTCTCCCGCGGCTTCTGGCGCTTTGCTTTACAGCGATACTCCAGCGCGAGCTCGTGAGAGATCCTGTAGGGGACGCTGCTAGCGTCCCGCAAACTGGGAAGCCAACGGCTTCGCCTACAGCCCGCAAAAATCGTTGAACAAACGATCTTTAGATTCGTCAAATCTCCTCTTGCGCCGGTTGGGAAATGTTCTTAATTAAGCCTCCGTTTTTCCGGCGCCCGACTGCTGGGGCGCCTTTTGAATTATGGCCACACCAAAAAAGAAAAAAGTTTCCTTTAAAAAAAGTGCTTCCCGCAAAGCGAAGTCGAGCGGCCGGGCGAAGAAAGCCCGCGCCGGAGCGCGCGTAAGAGACACGCTATTCGGGCGGAATCATCGCGAGCGCAAGCTGAGCCCGTTCATCCGCAAACAGAAGGAGAAGCTACTCCAACTCCGCGATGCCATGGTCGATTCCATGGCCGGCGTGGCGCAAGACACGCTCCGCTCACGCGCCGAAGGCAGCGAAGCATCCGCGTTTGGAATGCATCAGGCTGATGCCGGCTCCGACGCCTACGATCGCGATTTTGCGCTTAGCCTGCTTTCGCAGGAACAAGACGCGCTTTACGAGATCGATCAGGCGTTGAAGCGGATCGAGCTCGGCACCTACGGGATTTGCGAAATGTCGGGCAAACCGATCCCGCACGCGCGCCTGGAAGCGATCCCATTTGCTCGGTTTACGGTTGAATGCCAATCGCAGCTTGAGAAGCAGAACAAACAATCGCGTGTCCGGCAATCGGTCACCTCGCTCTTCGGATTGACTGAGGAGGAAGGCGGCGAAGGCGAGGCGGAAGAATCGGAAGCGACGCCCGCGCCCGAATCGAAGGATTAACGAACATGGCGCAGGAAATTATCACCCTCGAGTGCACCGAAGCGAAAGCGCTGGGCAAACCGGTTTCGCGTTACGTGACCACGCGGAACAAGAAAAGTCCGCGCACACCGAACCGACTCGAGAAACGGAAATACAATCCGTTTTTGCGCAAGCACACGCTTCATCGCGAAACCAAGTAGTTCCCCTTCATGCAACCCAAGACCGCCAAACGCCGTTCCGCATTTCGCCGCGCCAATCGCGCGATGCCCCGGCGCCGGATCGACATCTCGATCGAAGCGATCGATTACAAAAATCCCGATCTTCTGAAAAAATTCGTGACCGAGAGCGGCAAAATTCTTCCCCGCCGCGTTACCGGCATGCCGGCCCATCTCCACCGCAAAATCACCCGCGAGATCAAACGCAGCCGTTCCGTGCTGCTGATGAAATAGCGCGCAGTCGCGCCATTCTTTTGTAGGAGACGCTGCTAGCGTCTCAAGGAAAGCCGACGGCTTCCCCTACAGTTGTAGAGGCGCTTGTGCCAAGCGCCTGTTTATTTCAGTCTGGCGTTTGACACAAACGCCGCTACAACGCAGCTGATATCGACCGCTGATAGCGTGATCACGATCGATTATCTTGCAAACCATTGCTCTGCGATTCCAGCGCTAGCACGGTACTTCTTTGACGAATGGCGTGCTGTTTACGAGAAGCGCAACATGTCTCTGGCCGACGTGGTTGCTTCTTGTGGACGACGAGCTCAGACGCACGAACTTCCTAGCGCTTGTTGCCTTGGAAAATGACGTTGTCATTGGAACAGGCTGTTTGAAATCCAATGATCTTGAACTGCGGCCACAGCTGGGTCCGTGGCTCGGTGGATTATTCGTGCTGCCTACTCATCGCAATCATGGCGTAGCAACAGCGTTAATTAGACGTTTGTTGCAAGAGGCACGCCGCTTAGATCTGTCCGTTCTTTATCTTTGGACGCCGTCGGCCGAGTCTCTTTACGCCAAACTGGGCTGGAAAACTGTCGTGAAGCTTGATTACTGCGGCTACTCGATTTCAGTAATGAAATTGGTCCTGTAAGTTACGCTTTCCGCGTTTTCTTGCCTTCGTCGATCAGTTTCCAGAACTCGCGCGTTTTGCCGAGCGCTTGATCTTCTGAGCCCGGGAGTTTGGTGCGGAAAAGGAAATCGCGAAACGTGTTCTTGTGGAGAACGCGGTGGATGGTGATCCCTTCCGGCGTTTGTTCGAAATAGATCCGGTAATCCTTGGTGCGGTAGCGGTATAATTTTTTTCCTTCCCGTTCGATCACGCCGAAATGTTTGGCGTCGAGATGGTCGAGGTCTTCCGGCAAGATCTGGAATTGCTCGAGCAGGTTGAGCTGCATTTTCTTTGGCAACGCCGACATCTCGGCCGCGCTCAGCTCGTTGAAAATGATCTGAAACATTTCCTTTTCTAAACAAACACCCGCTTCACCCGCTGGCCAACGCGGGTCGTGATCTCCCACGTGATCGTTCCAGCTTTGTCGGCTAACTCTGCGCACGAAATTTCTGCGTCCCCTTGCCGGCCCATCAACACAACCTCGTCGCCAACACCGACACTTCCTATTTGGGAAACATCGATCACCAGCAAATCCATGGTCACCCGACCGAGCAGCGGACATCGTTTACCGCGCACCAACATTTTCGCGTCAACGTTCGAGAGATGCCGCGGATATCCATCGGCGTAACCTGCAGTCAATGTTGCGACGCGCATTGGCTGTGGCGTGATGAAGGTGCGCCCGTAACTGATCGACGCCCCTTTCGGCACATCGCGAATCAAACCGATTCGCGTTTTCCAAATCATCGCCGGCTTGAGCAGTTGTTGAAATTCCGGCAGCGGTGAAATGCCGTAGAGAATGATCCCGGCGCGAACGATGTCGAAAGCCGGATCGTTGAACGCGAGCGTGCCGGCACTTTGAAGAACGTGCGCTTTGTAACCGCCGGGAACGGTTGCGCGCAACTGCTCGACGACTTTGCGGAATCGAACCAGCTGATCCTTGGTGTATTCTGCGTCCACGTCCGACACCGGCATGTGGGTTGAAACGCTGTGAATGTCGATCTTCGGCAGATCGGCGACACGCTTGAAAATTTCCACCGCTTCATTTTCGATTGCCCCCATTCGCCCCATTCCGGTGTCGACTTTGAAATTGATGAACGTCTTACCAGTGCGATCGAACGCCTGCGCTTCTTCAAACGTCGAAATCGTCGGAATAAAACCGCGTTCGACGATTGTCGGCATTTCTTCCAGAAGTGAGGGACCGAGAATGATGATGGGGAGATGAAATCTTTCTCGCAGCGCCATCGCCTCTTCCAAGTTCGCGACGCCGAATAATCGTGCATCATCGGCAAATGTTTCGGCGCATCCCATCAAACCGTGGCCGTAGGCGTTTGCTTTGACGACTGCCAACATGTCGGCTTTGCCGATTCGCTCACGCACAACTCGCGCGTTGTGGCGCAATGCGTCACGACTGATCTCAGCCCAGCAACGATAATTTTGTGTCATTTTTTTGGAATTGTGATGTGCGGCTCCCGCAAATAAATCGGCTCAAGCGGCGGCTGCACAAAATTTCTCATCCGATCGTTGGCAATCTGACCCAGCACTTTCGCTGTCGGATAACGAACCTCGGCGCGCTCGAATTGCGAAAGTCTTTCAGTAGCAAAGATCGACATCTTCTTGTCGACCTTATCCAACTTTTCACGCAATTCAGCTTCGCTCATCAGGGTTGGTCCTTCGATCAAGCTGCTCTCGCGAGTACGCGAAAAGAAAAATGATTGCCGCCGTGCGTCGCCGATCACGCAGTATTCGGACACACCGCATTCGATCGCGCAGATTGATGGATATCCGATCAAGCGAACGGAGGGACGACCTCTGTGTCGGCCCATTAATTGAATCTGTTCGTCGGACGGAGCGGAGTCCGTCCCTCCAAACGAAAGTCCGATCGCGGCCGAGATGGCAATGCGCGTTCCGGCATACGAACCCGGTCCAAGCCCTACGATAATGACATCCGGTTTCCCGAATCGGCCCTGCACTTCGGCTAAATGTTCGAAGAACGGACCGGAATTCTTTCGATCATTTGGCCACTCGCGATTGACCGCGACCTCGCCACCGTTGAGCAGTGCGAGACTCCCTTGTGCGCTAGAAAGTTCGAGCGCGAGAATTTTCATTTAGTTGTAATCGCGCGCTGGGTTTCAGACCTCGTTTTGAACACAATCCAGCGCGCGTTTTCCGGAATCAATTCCGGAAAACGGTCAGCCCATTCAACCACCGAAACGCCATCACCAAAAAAATAATCGTCCAGTCCGAGCCGCTCGGCTGCTTGTCGATCTTCGATTCGGAAAAAATCCAAATGATAGATCGGCAAGCGTCCGCTGGAATACTCGTGAATGAGCGTGAACGTCGGACTTGTCGCGGACGTCGTAGCGCCTAAAGCGGCAGCGAGACCTCTGACGAATTGCGTCTTGCCGCTGCCAAGACCGCCGGCGAGCGCGAGCACGTCGCCAGGCGTGAGAATTCCAGCAAATTGCTGACCGAACGATTCGGTTTCGCCCGGGCTATTGGAAATGAACGTAGCCACGAGGGAAAGGATGAAGGATGAAGGATGAAGGACGAACAAGAGAGCCGATGCGAGTGAGCGGAAGCCTTGGAAACTTTCGGCGCCAAGCGCGTTGAAGTCGCGCGCGATCGCGCGGGGAAATGGTGAAGAGGAGTTCGTAATCTTCGCCGTCGGAGATTGCGTTGTCGATCTTCGCGCCGCGGGCGAGCGGTAACGACTCGATGTCGACCTTGAAGCCGAGCTTGCTCGCCTTCGCCAATCGCGGCAGATCGGCGCCGAGGCCATCGCTCAAATCCATCATCGCGTGAACCCGAAAATTTTTGGTCAGCCAGCGAGATTCGTAAATCCGTGGGACAAAGCAGAGATGTTTGCCGCGCAACGAGCCGCCGAGCCTTCCCGTGACGAAAAGGTCATCGCCCTTTTTCCCGCCGCTGCGTGAGACCCGGCGATTTTTTTCAACGAAACCCGAAACGCTGACCGAAATCGCGGCGGGTCCGCGTGTGGCGCTGGTTTCACCGCCAACAATCGCGACATCGAAGCGCGCAGCCGCGCGTTTCAGGCCGCGATAAAGTTTTTTGACCCACGATGTCGATCTTGTCGCGGGAACAATCAGGGTAATGAGCGCGAACTGCGGAACGGCGGAAGTCGCGGCGAAATCGGTGAGCGGCCGCATCATCGCTTTCCAGCCGATGAGTCCCGGTTTGGCCGTGGATCGAAAATGGATTTTCTCGACCACGGAATCGGTTTTGAGGGCGAGCAGGGCTTTTGCCCTGCCAAATTCTACAACCGCGCAATCGTCGCCAATCAGTTTTTGCGAAGTCAGCACTTCGCGCAGCAACGAAGCGATGAGCGCATCCTCGCCAATGCGGCGCAGTTTCATTGCTGGCCCAGCTCGGGAAAAGCGAGAAAGATCAGGTTAGCAGCATTAAAGAGAGCATGCATGCCCATTGAGACAAGAATCGAGCCGCTCCACTCGTAGGCAAGGGTCAGGCAACTCGCCAGGACGAAGAGCGGCGCAGCCGAGGGCAAATGCGTGTGCGCCGCGGCGAACAAGAGCGAGTTAAAGACTAAAGCGATGGCGACTCCGAGATAGCGGCGAAGCACGCCGTAAAGAAAAAAACGAAAAACAAACTCCTCACCGATCGGAGCCACGACGACGGCGAGCACGATAATCATGACGCGCTGTTCAATCGTGGGTGAGCTGTTAAAGAGCTCTACGATCTCCTGCTTGCTCGAGCCCCCGCCGAGCGCTTGACTAACGAACTCCGCGAAAACAATCAGCGGCCACGCGGCAAGGATCAAAATGACTCCAGTGCTGAGCGCGCGTTTAAGACTAATTTTCGAAAACCCGGCTAACGAATCGACATCCAGGCCGCGCAGTTTCAAAAAAGCCGCGACAAAGCAAACGACGAACGCCGTGAAAAGAAAATTCGCGACCAGAGCGCGACCAGTCAGCTGCACCGGCTGGTAGGTCCTCGCGAACTGGCCTGCCACGTTCGTCAACAAAAACAAAACCAATGCCATCGCCAATAATGCTTCCGGCAATCCGAATGGTTTGGGCGCGGCCACTCCAACCGCGCCTTCCGTTCTCGATCTTCTGATCGCAACCTGCCACGTGAGCGCGAGATAAATCAAGAAGCTGAGGACCACGAACGCGACGAACAAAAAGCCGAGCGCGATTGAGGATGCACCAGCTAACATTTGTTTCCCGGGCGGCTACGGAGCGTAATAGCTGGGCAGAAAATAGGCGCGGCCGCTCTCGAGTTGTGGCAGCAGCTGTTTGGGCAGCTGCAGTTCGATTTTTGAGTCGCCCCCGAATTGCCCGAACGGCCGAAACAAACGCGCGAGACTGAAAGGCGGACCGTATTTCACTACCGTTGCCTGCGGCGCGTTGCCGAGCTGCTTCGCTTTGGCAATTGCGTCCTCCAAGTGCCCAAGTCCGTCCACCAGTTTGTTGTTCAACGCTTCCTTGCCTGACAGAATTCGGCCGTCGGCGACGCTATTGCGGAGCGTGTCGGCGGACAAATTTCGTTCCCGCGCAACGATGCCGAGGAATTTGTCGTAGGTTTGCATCACGAAACTCTGAATCAGCTCGCGCTCTTCCGGAGTCATCGGCCGCGCGCCATTCAAAATGTCCTTGAACTTGCCGCTTTTGAAAACAACCGAGGCGAGTCCGATTTTGTTGAAGAGCTGCTCGTAATTGAGCGTTTGAATGATGACCCCGATGCTGCCGGTTATCGTGGTTTCATTCGCCATTAAAAACTTGCCGCCGCAGGCGATATAATAGCCGCCCGAGGCCGCCAAAGACTCCATGTAAACCACCACGGGCTTGCGGGCGCGCGCTTTGGCAACAGCAGTGTAAATTTGATCGGCCGCGGTGACTTCGCCGCCGGGCGAATCGATTTCGAGCACGATCGCTTTGACGCGATCGTCATCGCGCGCCTGCTGCAAAGCCAGCCGCAAATCTTCGACCATCGAATCGCTGACGCTCCCGGGAATGGAGGAACTGATAAGCCCGCGCAGGGTGATCAATGCGATACGGTCAGGCACCACGCGGGTGCCGCGTTCCACCACAATCTCCCGAAACCGCGGCAACGGCTCCTCGAAGTGGACACCGGCCCGGCCAAATCCACGGAGCGCGACCACGGCCAACAGGAAGTTAACAAACACACTGATGCAAAGCGCCACAAATAAGAAAACGCTGAGACACCCGATTTTTCGATCAGCCATATCCGCGCTTGAAGCTGGAGGAGAAGTCGGGCGCACACAAGCGCTTTTCAGCCGGTTTAGACAAGGCCACGGCCACCCTCTCAAACGAATCAGAAGATGCGAACTGGCAACAGTGGCCAGAACCAGCCTAAGTGACTGGCGTGGAAGCTGCTCGGAAATGGGGAACTTTATGAATAGCAGCAGTCAGATATCGGTGAGCGAGCCAACTGCGCGTCACGTCAAAAAGACCAAGGCGCAGAAAAAAGCTCGTAGTCGCCGCGGGAATGGCAAGAGTTCGTCGAGTGCGAAGCGCGGCACCGATCCCGCCACGACCATGGCCGCAGCCGGCACGCTCACCCGCACCAAAGCGCTGCTGCTTGCGGCGCTGCGCGTGTGGGAACTGAAGCACCGCATGCACGAGTGAGTGCTTCGCGCACGCGATTCATTGGCAGCGATTCGCGCTGGATTTTCTCGACGGGTGAAGCGACATATTGCGTCGCCATTTGCGCCCGTAGCTCAGCTGGATAGAGCAACGGATTTCTAATTGCCTAACGAGTTTTTGCGCACGTTTGCGCGGCGTTGCGTAGCGTGTTTCTCAGAGGTAGACCCAACAAGTCCGATTTGCGCCGCGTTGCGCCGAATTGCGCAGTTTTACACGAAAAAATTGGCCGACCGTAGAAGA
>DATFXN010000036.1:0-40191 GCA_035315805.1 Chthoniobacterales bacterium | reverse complement strand
GCAAGTCTTCGAGGCAGATCGATTGCAGGTGTTGGCCAGGCTATACGTTGCAGCAAATTTCGATGACTACTACGCTGGCCTGCCATTTTTGGGATTGGCCGCGACTGTCTGCGGCTACTTGTGGCTAAAGTCCAGGTATATCCCCAGGGCGTTGGCTGCTTTCGGTCTGGTCTCTTCTGCGTGGTGCGTGATCTGTGCGTTCACTTTCATTATTTTCCCAAACTTCGACAAATCGGTTAACGCGTACTGGTTCGACTCGCCGATGGCCTTGTTCGAAATGGTAGTGAGCGTTTGGCTTCTGTTTAAAGGGATCGCCGTAACGAACCCATCTAACTAATCGGGTCTGCGTGTCCTGTGTAGCGCTCATACAGTGTTTCCGTCATTTCCGTAGCCTTATACGCGCGAAGCCGCTGACGCCATGTTGACGGTATCAGCGTCTGAAGTGGTCGTTATTGGTCGCTAATGTTCGCACATGCGCGAGGGATGTCACTGCGCACGAAGGGCTTACGCCGGATTTTGAGTCCAGCGCGTCTGCCATTCCGCCACGCCGGCGTGGTGAAGCGGAGCGAAAGAATACGGACTTCGCGCCGAAGCTCAAACGCTTGCCACTAAATCGAGCGGCTGCACGCTCCGCGGCGGCCCGAAAATCTCGCGCAGAATAATCGCTTCGCGCAAACCGGATGTTGATCTTAGCATTGCTACGATGTCGATCTTTGCTTGCGCAGGTTTGGAAACCGATTGTGTTGCGGAGGCGTAAGCTTCCGCTGCGGTCTTGATCACCGGGATCGGCTCGAGCGGCGGCGGGCCTTCGTGAACTTCAAACGCCGGCGCCTCGGCAACCTTCGGACGAAAAGTCTTCGCTTCGCGCGTCGGGGGAATTTGTCCCGGCAATCTTATTTCGCGCTGCAACTGTCGTTTGAGGCTTGGCCACGACGTAGGAACCATCTCGCGCGGCGGCGACACGGGAGCAATCGGCCGTGGAGGAATGTCGATGCGCGGCGCGACGGGCGGCGGCGGCTTCGATGTTGTTGGTTGCCCGAGCGCTTCCAAGAATTTCCGGATGCGTTCTTCGTCGGTCTCATCCGACTCCTGGGTAAGGGGCCGGGATCTCTGTGATGAAGGTGTCGACCTTCGCGTTTCATCAACAGAACGGCGGCGGCTCTTGGAAGCGGCTCGCGTCAGAATTTGAAAGAAAATCGCGATCGCAAAAAAGAACAGGACAAGCAGACTATCGACAATCGCCGCTAACATTTTACCACGGCTCTAATTTTCAGGTTCCCTCCGTCCCTGGCTTGTCCGCTCCGGCAATCGATTCGCGCATCGTGGTGTCGGCCTGCACATTTTTCATCCGGTAATAATCCATGATGCCGAGGTGACCGGCGCGAAACGCTTCCGCCATCGCCAGCGGCACCTGCGCTTCGGCTTCGACAACTTTTGCGCGCATTTCCTGGGTCTTTGCCCGCATTTCTTGTTCAACCGCGACGGCCGCGGCGCGCCGGACTTCGGCTTTCGCTTGTGCGACGCGCTTATCGGCGTCCGCCTGTTCGCTCTGTAACTTGGCGCCGATGTTATCGCCAATGTCAACGTCAGCGATGTCGATCGAAAGAATTTCGAATGCAGTGTTGCTGTCGAGTCCCTTTGCCAGCACCGCCTTTGAAATGCGGTCTGGATTTTCGAGTACGTCTTTGTAGGAATCGGCCGACCCGATCGCGCTCACGATGCCTTCCCCCACGCGCGCGATGATAGTCTCCTCGGTCGCGCCGCCGACAAATCGATCAAGATGCGAGCGCACGGTGACGCGCGCTTTCACTTTTGCGCCGATTCCGTCTTTGGCGACGCCGTCGATGGTGGCTCGCCCCATGGCCGGGTTTGGCGCGTCGATCACTTTCGGATTAATGCTCGTGCGCACCGCTTCGAGCACCGTCTTGCCGGTACCTTTCGTCGCCAGATCGATCGCGCAGGCGCGATTGAAATCGAGCGAGATGCCGGCCTTGTCTGCAGCGATCAACGCGAGAATGACCTGAGTCACGTCGCCGCCCGCCAGGTAATGCGCTTCCAAAGGGTCGCTTGCCACAGTGAGTCCGGCCTTCACCGCAGTGATACGATTGTCTACGATCAATCCAACCGGCACGCGACGCAGCCGCATCCCAATCATTTTGCCCATGCCCACAGGCGCGTTGGCGATGCGTGCGCGCAGCCAGATCCCAAAAAAGTTAAAAAGAATGATCGCCAAGACGAACGCGAAGACCGCAAGCACCGCGATCCCGACAAGATAAAGAGCATCCATAGGTTCGTGAAGTTACTGAAAAGGGCAGGGCGCGAAAAGTTTTAATCGTAACGATAATGTTCGTTGCAAATCGCGCGAGAGCGAATACGCATTGCGCGTTATGACGAAGACGAAGGTCGCCGTCGTTGGCGCCTCCGGTTACACCGGGGAGGAACTCGTGCGCCTGCTTCTCGCGCATCCGCATGTCGATCTTGTAGCAGCAACTTCGCGAAATTTGGCCGGCAAATCGCTCGCGGAAGTTTTTCCGCGTTTTGTTCATCGCAAGACTGCGACTGCGCTCAAGTTTTCCGATTCGGATCCGAAACAGATCGCGCGCGAAGCCGAATTCGTCTTTCTCGCGTTGCCGCACGGGCTCGCGGCTGAGTTCGCTAAACCACTGCTCGGCGCCGGGGCGCGGGTTGTCGATCTTAGCGCTGATTTCCGAATCAAAGACGCGGCTGTTTACCAAGAATTTTACGGGCACGATCATCCCGCGCCGGATTTGCTAGGTCAATCGGTTTACGGTTTGCCGGAGATTTATCGAGAAAAAATCCGAGACGCGAAGCTTATCGCTTGTCCCGGTTGTTATCCGACCAGCATTCTCATTCCGCTGCGACCGCTCGTTCGCCGCCGAGCTATTAATCGCAAAACAATTTTGGTCGCGAGCCTAAGCGGTGTTACCGGTGCCGGTCGCAAAGTCGAAGCCGACTATCTTTTCTCAGAATGCAACGAGAGCGTACGCTCGTACGGCGTTCCGAAACATCGTCATCTCTCCGAGATTGAGCAGGAATTGTCGATCTTAGCGGGCGAGAAAATTCTGATTCAATTCACGCCCCATCTGGTCCCGATCAATCGGGGAATCGTGACTACAATTTACACCGACATCGCGACCAACGTTGTGAACCTGGATCCAGCGCTGATGTTCAACGGCGCCTACGGTGAAGAACGGTTCGTTCGTTTGCTTGGCGAAGAGCGTCTGCCCGACACAAAGAATGTTGTCGGGACAAATTTCATCGATATCGCCTGGAAAATCGACCCGCGCACGCATCGCCTCGTCGTCATGAGCGCGATCGACAACATCGTCAAAGGCGGGAGCGGCCAGGCCGTCCAATGCATGAACCTAATGCTCGGTCTTGCCGAGAGCGCTGGATTGATTTGAAGAGTTCGTTTCGAAAAATCCCAGGGTCGATTTGCGCGCCGCGCGGCTTCAAATGCGGGACGGTGTTCTGCGACATCAAAAAGCTCGGGACTGGAAAAGGTTCCGAGAAAGGTCGCAAGGACGACCTCGCGTTGATCGTCTCCAATGCGCCCGCCGCCGTCGCAGGAATGTTTACAACGAATCAAGTCTGCGCTGCGCCGGTAGAAATCAGCCGGCAACGCGCGGCGAGAAAGGTCGCCCGCGTGATCGTCGTTAATTCCGGGAACGCGAACGCATGCACAGGCGCACCAGGTTTACGTGATGCCGAGGCGATGACGCGAACCGCAGCGAAAGCGCTTTCTCTGAATCCAAACCAAGTTTTGGTTTGCTCGACCGGGCGAATTGGCGTGCCGATGCCAATGAGAAATGTCGAGCGTGGAATTCGCGCGTGCGCGCCGCGGCTGGCAAGATCGGCATCGAAGGCGCGTCAGGTCGCGGGAGCGATCATGACCACGGATACGTGCCGCAAAGAAATCGCGGTCGAGCTGAAAGTTGGAAAATCGACAGTTCGCATCGGCGGAATCTGCAAAGGCGCGGGAATGATTCAGCCGGGAATGGCGACCATGCTTGCCTTCATCACTACGGACGCGGCGATTGAGCCCATCGCTCTCAAACGCGCTCTGAAAATTGCCGTCGCCCAAAGTTTTAACCGCATCACCGTCGACGGCGACATGAGCACGAATGATTCCGTGATCGCGCTTGCCAATGGTCTGGCAAAGAATTCGAAATTGGAGATTCGAAATTCAAAATTTCAAAGCGCGCTGAATTTCATTTGTCTCGAACTGGCGAAGATGATTGTGCGCGATGGTGAAGGCACGTCGCGATTTGTAACGCTGCATCTTTGCGGCGCGCAGAGCAATCGCGACGCGGAAGTGGCTGCGCGTGCGGTGGCGAATAGTTCTCTCGTACGCACGAGCTGGTGCGGTGGCGATCCGAACTGGGGACGGATTCTGTGCGCGCTCGGCTATTCGAAGGCAGACGTCGATCAGACGATTGTCGATGTTGGTTACGCACAGTCCGGTAGTCGCAAAATTCTTTTTGCATTTCGGCGCGGGCGTCCGACAAATGTCGCCTTGAAATCGCTGGCCAAAATTACTTCAGCGCCGGAATTCGATTTGCATGTCGATCTTCACCGCGGCCGCGGCGAGTTCGTGCTTTGCGCAGCCGACCTCACCGAAGATTACGTCGCGTTCAACAAAGGCGACGTCAGTGATCAGACAACTCTCGGTGGCTGACGATGGAAGAATTCATTTCGAAGGCGGCGACGTTGCTCGAGGCATTGCCTTACATCCAACGTTTCCGCAGCCAGATCTTCGTAGTGAAGTACGGCGGCAGTTTCATGGACTCGCCGGATCCGGAAGAGCGGCATCGAGTCGCGCGCGATGTTGTTTTTCTGGAAGCGGTCGGGATTAATCCGGTTGTGGTGCACGGTGGCGGCAAAGCGATCACGCGCGCCCTCGAGGGAGCGGGCCTGAAATCCGAATTCGTGAGTGGCTATCGTGTGACCGACGCGAAGAGCGCAGAAATTGTTGATCGCGTTCTGTCGCGCGAAATCAATCCGGAGATCGTGAAAGCGATCCAGGATTTCGGCGGCAAAGCGCGCGGTTTCGCCGGCCCCGAGATTTTTCGCTGCCGAAAATTTTCATCAAACGACCATGTCGATCTTGGTTTTGTCGGCGAGGTTTGCGATGTGAATGTTGAGCCGTTGCGCGAAAGCATTCGGCGGAGCGTTACGCCCGTGATCAGTCCGACCGCGCTGGGTGACGACGGCAAGGTTTATAATTGCAATGCCGACATCGCGGCGGCGAAAGCTGCGATTGCGTTGAAGGCACGCCGTTTGGTTTTCATGAGCGACGTGCCTGGTTTGCTGCGCGACTCGAAAGATGACGCGAGCCTGCTGACTCATCTAGCGGTGAACGAAGTTCCCAAACTGCAAAAAGCTGGCGTGATCGCGGAAGGAATGGTCCCCAAGGTCGACAGCGCGATCGCGGCGATCGAGAGCGGCGTTGAGAAAGTGCAGTTCGTGGACGGTCGGATTCCGCACTCGGTGTTACTCGAAATTTTTACTGACGCGGGAGTGGGAACGGAGGTCGTGTTATGACCAAGGCAGAAGAAGACGTCGAACGCCGAACGTCGAACATCGAATCTCGAAGCCGGAGCGTGCGCGAGACGTTTGAGAAATTTGTTATTCCTTCATATGCACGCTTTGATCTCGTGCTGGAGCGCGGTAAAGGGAGTCATGTTTGGGACCTCGATGGTAGCCGCTATCTCGATCTCGCGGCTGGGATCGCAGTCTGCGCGTTAGGCCACGCGCACCCTGAGGTCACAAAGACGCTGACCGAGCAATCCCAGAAGCTAATCCACGTCTCCAATCTCTATTATACTGAACACCAGGGACGGCTGGCGAAACGGATTGTCGATTTTGTCGCGCCGGGCCGCGTTTTTTTCTGCAATAGCGGCGCGGAAGCCAACGAAGGCCTTTTCAAATTCGCGCGAAAATTTGGGCACGACACCGGCCGTTACGAAATCATCACTACGTCGGAGTCGTTTCACGGAAGAACACTGGCTGGAATCGCCGCGACTGGTCAGGAGAAAGTAAAAAAGGGATTCGAACCCGCGGTTGCCGGATTCAAGCACGTGCCGTTCAACGATCTCAAAGCGATGCGCGACGCTATTACAAGATCGACGATTGCCATTTTGGTGGAACCCGTGCAGGGCGAGGGCGGGATCACTATCGCCAAACCGGAATATCTGATTGGCCTGCGCCAACTTTGCGACGAACAAAATTTGCTATTGCTCTTCGACGAAGTACAGGCCGGCCATTTCCGCACCGGAAAATTCCAAAGCTGGCAAAGGATTCTGGAGGTAGGGGCAATTGATCGTAATCGCCATGGCAGTTCGGTGAACCGCCCCTACCTGCCGGATGCCGTTTCAATGGCGAAGGCGTTAGGTGGCGGATTTCCGATGGGCGCGTTCTGGGTGGGCGAAAAATTCGCGAACGTTCTCTCCGCTGGAACACACGCGAGCACTTTCGGTGGCACGCCGCTTGCCTGTGCGGTCGCTTTAAAGATCTTCGACGTGATCGAGCGCGAAAATCTGGCCGAAAACGCACGCGAGCTCGGAGAATTCCTTTTGGGCAGATCGTGGAGATTGCAGAATCGATTTCCAAATGTCGTGAAAGTTGTTCGCGGTCTTGGTTTGATGATTGGAATCGAGTTTCAATCGCAATTTAAAGCGGCGGACGTGGTCAAGGAATTGCACAAGCGAAAAGTTCTAACTGTTCCCGCAGGAAATTCTGTGGTTCGCTTGCTGCCGGCGTTGAATTTGTCGCGCGAGGACGCGGACGAAGGATTGCAAATCATCGAAAAGTTGGTTGTCGACCTTAGTAACCAGAAATAGTTAGAGATGTCTCGACTCCGTTCGACATGACAAAAATTAAACATCTTCTCAGTATCGAGCAGCTTTCGCGGGACGAAATTGAGCGGATTCTGCAGAGAACGGCTGAGGTGAAAAGCAACCGCGGCAGGATTTCGGCGCAGCCGCTCGCCGGGCAAACCTGGGCGCTGATTTTTTCCAAACCGTCCACCCGCACGCGGGTTTCGTTCGAAGTCGGAATTCGTGAGCTCGGGGGTGAAACGATTTACTTGAACGCGGCCGACGCCCAGCTCGGGCGCGGCGAGTTGATTAAAGACACAGCACGGGTTCTGGGACGAATGATTCATGGCGCGGTCATTCGCACTTACGCGCAGAGCGACATCGAGGAGTTCGCCGAGTTTTCCGGCGTGCCAACAATTAACGCGCTGACCGACGACGAGCACCCGTGCCAGATTTTGGGCGACATTTTCACGATCATCGAAAAGCGGGGCAAGATTGACCAGCCTTCGCAAGGCTACGGCTTGGCAGGGAATCTCGTGCTGGCCTTCATTGGCGACGGTGTTTCAAACACCGCGCGGTCGTGGTTGTTCGCCGCGAGCAAGCTCGATTTCGACTTGCGGATCGCGTCGCACAAAAAATATAAGCCAAAAAAGAAATTGCTCGAGCGCGTAGGCGGGCGAGTGAGCTGCACGGATGATGTTGCAACCGCGGCTCGGGATGCAGACGTGCTTTACACCGACATTTGGGTTTCGATGGGAAAAGAAGCGGAGGAAGCACGACGCGAGGCCGAGCTTGGACCGTACTGGATCAACGATTCACTGGTCAAATTGGCAAAGCCCGACGCGCTGGTGATGCACTGTTTACCGGCGCACCGTGGCCAGGAAATCGATGAGAAGACTTTTGAAAACCACGCGCAAACGATTTTTGATCAAGCGGAGAATCGATTGCATGTCCAGAAAGCCATTCTGGTTGAACTAGCCGAATGATGCCGTCGGTCCCGGATGCGGGTGCTGCATCTTCTTGCAGGTCGGGCAAATGCTATAAATCACGGGCTCACCACCACTTTCCTCTCTGATGGTGCGCCCACACAATGCGCACACCGTTTTTCCATCGGCCTTTTTCGCGGCGCGGTCATTTGAGGACCGATTTGTTCTGCTTCGGTGGCGTGCCATCGAAACGAGATCGGATGTCGATTCACGAAAAGATGGACTTTTTTGAAGCCATCGCACAAGGTGTTGATTGCAGCCAACTTCTGGGACCAGACCGAATGCGTCGGTAGATCAAGTGTTCGGAAATGGTGCTCGGGGCGGGACTTGAACCCGCATGCCTTTCGGCATACGCCCCTCAAACGTACGTGTCTGCCATTCCACCACCCGAGCGCTGGGGGATGTGAATCCTGATCGGTGAATAGTAAATAGCCGGATACTTGCCGCAAGCGGTTTGTCCGGTCCTTCTCTTCCTCTTGCTCGTAATCGAGATTGTCACGCATTGAGCAAGAGCAAGAGTAAGAGCATGAGCAAGATCGACAATGGCGACTGGATCAAAATCGATCTCCATATTCACACGCTCGATGACCCGAAGGACGTGATCGATTATTCGGCGCATCAACTACTCGAGCGGGCAAAGCAACTCGGCTTCGGTGTCCTCGCCATCACGCTGCATGACGCGGTGTTCGATCGCCCGGAAGTGTTCGCCGACGCCGCGGCGATGGGAATTTTGCTGATTCCAGCGGCGGAAGTACGCTTGCAAGGAGCGGACGCGATTGTACTAAACGTGAGCGCGGAAGAGGTCGCAGGATTGAAAACGTTCGGGGACCTTCGGCAACTTCGCGCCGTCCGTGGATTGTCGATATTTACGTTCGCGCCTCATCCTTTCTACGTGCTTGGCGGCTCCATCGGCGAACGTCTTCTCGATGAGATCGATTGTTTTGACGCGATCGAGCTCTGTCATTTTCACAAAGGCTGGTTCAATCTGAATCGTCGTGCGGAGCAAGTCGCCGCGCGATTCGGCAGACCACTGATTGCGACCTCCGACGCGCACCAGCTTCACGCGTTTGGCCGGCACTACACAAGCATCCCGCGCCCAAGTGAGCTGACGATTGAGAATGTTTTCGCGGCACTACGAAACGGACCGCGCCGCGTCGTGAGCCCACCGGCGTCGATTGTCGATCTTGCCGGGGCGATTTACTTCTTTTTCTTCACTCACCCGGTGCGAATTCGACGGCATCGCTCGCGCGCGCGTCCGCTCTTGAATCCGAATCGCAAACGTGACAGACGTTAGGCTGATGAGAGTCCTGCTGACCGGTTTGCTAGCGTTCGCATTCCTTCTCAGTGGCTGCCGGACGCCTTCGGAAAAACAAAAAACCAAAGAAGCGGCGTTGAAGAAAAAAACCAAAGCCGATCTGCGCGAAAGTAGCGACGTCGATTTTCAGGCGTTTGTCGGCCGATTGCGCAAAGCGGTCGCGAATCGCGACGTCGAGACGCTCAAATCAATGATGACGGAAAATTTCGGATACAAGTTTGAGCCGCCCTTGCAGGGGATTGAACCGAACGCGAACGGACCGGGCGCGTTCCAATATTGGGAACAGGAAAACCTCTGGCCTGAGCTGGAAGGTATATTGTCGGAAAAATTCGTGAAATACAAAGGTTACATGGTCGCGCCGCCGCAATTTGCCGATCCATCGCTCAACTATGACGGCTACCGCGCTGGCATTACCCGGGTGAAAGGCAGTTGGAAGTTTGCTTACTTCGTCAACGGTTGACGCAAAAGTGATCGGTGACCAGTGATGAGCAAGAAGCAGTGTTTCATCACGCCCCAGGGTTGAGCAATTTCACTGCGCGGCTGGCGGCGCGGGCGAGGGCACTTGTTCCAAATCGTAGATTGCGCCCCAGGTTCCGGACGCGACGAGCGCGGCGGTTTTTTCCCAAGGCCGGCTGCTCGCGGCGTAGTTCTGTTTTTCTTCGCGTCCCCAAAAAATATAGCGGACGCGAAGAGCGCGGGCGAGATCGCGCCAGTCCGGTGCGCCTTGCATCAGTTTGGTGAGTAGCTCGTTCGTTTTCCCGTAGTCCTCGAACCCTTGTGTCCAGAGATGTCCGGGATACCCCATCACGACTTTTCGGCCGTCGAGCAGGATCGGGTGATTGTACGTTGGATAAGCGGCGAACCGCGCTTCTAGTGGCATCTTTCCCGTCGCGACAGCGACCGGATCGACCTCACCACGCTGCGCGAAACTGAAACCGCCTTTCCCGGCCGCGAGGCCGCCAAGCAAACTGACAAACCCAGACGCGAAAAAGGCAAAACACACCGCCGCCCGAATTGGCCATTCCCATTGCGCGATCAATTGGCGCCACAAAAACGGGAGGACGATAAAATAAACCCAGATTCCGATTTTGAGATTGTCCCAAATCCACGGTGCCGTTTTCACCGAGAAAAAGAAAATGAAAATGACAGTCGCCGCGAACACGAAAGCGATTTCTTCGGGCAACTTTTCCTTCCAATCGTATCTATTCGAGACGACGCAAAACGCAGCGCCGAACAGCGCGACGATTCCGAGGAAGAGAATCGCAAGTGGAAGGAGAGCCATCCCCCTTTTCCAAACGTCCAAAGCTGACAAGACGACTGTGATGAACGCGATGGTCGCCAGCAGTTCGAACTTCCGCGTGCCGCCGGACTTGCGAAGCTGCGCAAGAAACAGGGCGATGAGAGTCAAGCCGAGTGGCACCAGAATTCCGAAATTGAAGAACCAAAACTGAAAAAAGGGCATTTTGAATTCTCCTTCGTCCTGGGCCCAACCTGGATGCAGTTCGAGAACGGAGCCGGCCTGAAAATGATCGGTCGTCAGCCAAACGAAAAATGTCGCTGGAACCAAAGCGCTGAGGACAACCGTCAGAACATGGCCGCGAATTTGTGGGTCGCCCGCAACGAAGAGACAGGCAAGCACAAGGCTCAAGGCGATGAAGGTGTGAAGATGAAAGAGCGGCATTGAGGCGTAAAGCGAGAGCTCGACCCAAAACGGCAGCGGGTGCGTGCCGGACTGGCCCTTTGCAGAAGCGGATCGATCTCGCTCGGACTGTCGGAAATATTTTTCGCGCCAATGCCATAGCAGAGTTAAACCGGCCGGGATGGCGTAAAGCAAACCGCGCTGCGTTACGAACATGGTCAGTGGGATGCTTTTCCAGGCGATGTTGTTCACGTCTTGATAATCGGCGATTTTGAAATTGCGCAGGAACTGAAAACCGGCGAGCCCGCCGTTGAAAAGAAAACCTGCGATCGCAAAACCGCCGCCCCAGCGATAGAACGCGTAAAAGCTAGCGATCGATGCCAGCAACCCAACCCAAACCAGGCCGCGGACTAGGTCGACATCCGCCTTCAACAAGAGCGCATTGAACAAATCGATTCCGGCCGGGTAGCGAAGATGCTCCGCGAAGACGTAGATCGGATTCGACGGCCAGAGCCGAACGCCGTTGGCGAAAAAGTTGATGTGGGTGACATGAAGACCGAGATCGCCCAAATTCACGGGCGATTGGATCTTCAATTCGGTTCCATCGACAAAGAGCACCCAGCAAAACGAGCGGACGGCGAACATCGCGAAGATGCCGGCCAAAATCCAGATGTAGAGATTGCGATATTTTGCTTTTCCCGACGGAACAGCATCCAAAGTGTGGCCACGCGAATTTGGGTCGTCCGTTCGGAGATACGCCAAAAGAGCGGGCCCGGCGGCTAAGATCAGAGCCACCCACGCCACCGGCGTATCCAATCCGCCAGTCACCATTCCGATTAATAATCCGCAGACGGTGGCGAAGTTTACAAACGTGACTCCGCCGGAGAGCCACTTCATTGCCGTGGACTCGCGCTCGGACCTGGACTCGGTGCCGGTGCAGGTGTCACCCCGGTAAAATCCGGCCATTTTCCGGGGAAGAAACTTTTGAAGATTCGCGCACTAAAATACGCCTTCGATCGATCCTGATACGGCCGAATCGTCACCGGCACGGTGTAGTATGAATCGTGCAGTTTCGATTCGACAGTCGCGATTTTGTCCTGAGCCACGAGCAGAAAATCTGCGTCCAGCTTGTCCGGCATATTATCTTTCTCGTAATAACCGACGCGTCCAAAATCATCGAGCATCCATGGCAACGGATAAGGGCTCGGGCGAATGATGTGGCCGACCAGTTGATACGCGCGCGGATCGGATTGAGCGAGTCGCAGAATCGGATCGGTGAACTTGTAAATATCATTGTAAGTCTGGACATAAACGTAGGGCTCGGTGTCAGTAGTACAGCGGAAATAATTCAGCCAAATGCAATCGCCGAGCGACCAGGCGAGGAGAATGGTCGCGACCATTCGAGGGACATCAACGCTGACCAATATCAGCAACAGCAAAGCCGTCCCTAGGATCACCGCGTAAGGCCAGATGTATTCGAAGTTCTGCGTTTGCTCGTAGTAAACTGCGTAGCCGAGTAAAACGAAAAGCGCGAGCGCGATCCAGCGATATGTCACCGCCGCGAAGCGCAAAGGCGCGAGCGTCACCAGTGCGCCAAAGGTAAACAAAAACGGCCAGATGAAACTGATGATGCACCACGGCGTTTTGTATCTGACGATGCTGTAGGCGATCAATGTCCCAACCCCATAAATCGCCAGGTAACGCAGACTCACGCTTTTAAATCGCAGCGCAAAAATGCACAGAAGCAGCCCAGCCAGGGCCGGCACCTCATAGTCGGCGATGAGTCTGATCCAGTAATACCACGGCTTTTCGTGCCCGTGTCCTTCGCTTGCGGTTTTGAACCAAGGCTTGTACGCCTGTAAAAGTCCTTTCACTCCGTTCCAGTGGAGGAAAAATCCGGAATAGAAAACAACGATCAGCACAACGCCGGTCCCAGCGACCACGGCAAGATCGAGATAGGTCCAGGTTTGTGGCGCAGGCCTTCGATCCTCCAGTTTACTAAAAGAATTCGTGACATAGCAAACGCCGGCCGCGATCACCGCGCAGGCGACATGAAGCATGTAGGTTTCTTTCGAGAGAATCATTCCGGTCAATCCCATGCCGACGCACCAGAGATAATTCGCGGTGCCAAATTTCCAGAGACCGAACAGCCCGTAGAAAAACAGGATTGTAAAAAGCAACAGCCAGACTTCGTGGATCGAATATCGCCCGTAAAAAACAAAACCAGGGGAGACGGCCATTGCCAGCGCGGCGAGTCGGCACACAGTTCGCCCGACGAAAGGCTCGAATTTTAAGGTCAACCAAACGGAGCTGATGCTGACGAGCACAACCGGTAACCGCAGCGCCCAGAGATTGCGTCCGAACAAAGTTTGGGAAAGAAACAAAACATAAAAATGGAGCGGGCCGTGATAATTCGTCGGATCGTATTTGTAGAAACCATTCTTGACCATTTGATCGACGAACCAGCCGTTGATGCCCTCGTCGAAATGCGGCGGCTTAATGTTGAGCAAAAAAAATCGCAGCAACGCGGCCAGAGCGATAATGAACCAGGGCATCCATCCGCTTTCGGTCAGCGCATTTTTCCAAGTGGCGATGTAATCGCTGAGCCGCGGAAAATCCGCTAGCGCGTCTGCCTGTGCGCTGCTAGCTCTTGCTGTGCGAATTCTCGTGACCGGCGGCTGCGGCTTCATCGGAAGCAATTTTATTCGCTACATTTTGCAACATTACAAGCCGGCCTCGGTCACGAACGTGGACGCGCTTACCTACGCTGGCAACCTCGCCAACCTCGACGGCGTGGTCGCGGAACATGGCGAACGCTACGAATTTTTCAAAGCCGACATTGCCAACGCCGATGCGATGGACGCGCTCATGCTCGAGCATCAATTTTTTGCGGTCGTCAATTTCGCGGCCGAGTCGCACGTCGATCGGAGCATCAATTCGCCGGAGAATTTCATTCACACTAATGTCATCGGCACGAGCGTGCTTTTGAATTCGGCGCGCAAGCATGGTGTTCAGCGGTTCGTCCAGATTTCCACAGACGAAGTTTACGGTTCGCTCGGCAAAAACGGAACATTCAAGGAAGATTCACCGCTCGATCCAAGCTCGCCCTATTCGTCGAGCAAAGCCGGAGCCGATCTTCTCACGCTCGCGCATCACAAGACTTACGGCCAGGAAGTCGTCGTCACGCGCTGCTCGAACAATTACGGACCGTACCAATTCCCTGAAAAACTGATTCCGCTTATGATCATCAAAGCCCTGCGCGACGAGCCGCTTCCGGTTTACGGCGACGGCATGAACGTGCGCGATTGGATCCACGTTCATGACCATTGTGCTGCGGTTGTGGCCGCTTTGTTCGAAGGCAAACCGGGCGCGGTTTACAATTTCGGCGGCGGCAATGAAATGCCGAACCTCGAGCTTGTGAAAATGATTTTAAAACAGCTGGGTAAGCCGGAAAGTCTGATTTCGTTCGTTAACGATCGCCTCGGACACGACCGCCGTTACGCGATCAATTCCTCCTTTGCGCAAAGAGAACTGAAATGGAAGCCGCGCAGAGATTTCAAGGATGGGCTGGAGGCCACGATCCAGTGGTACATCGACAATCAATCGTGGTGGCAGCCGTTGCTCGAGCGCGCCGGACGTTATTGAACGATGCGATTCGTAATCCTAGGCGCGGCGGGACGTCTCGGCGCTGCGCTCCTGCGCGAGTATCGAGAGAAATTCGACGTTGTTGGGTTCAATCACACCGAACTCGATCTCGCAAAGTGTGATGGAATCCAGCGGAAGATCGACAATCTCACTTTCGACGTTCTCATTAACGCGGCTGCGTTTACCAATGTCGATCTCTGCGAATCGCAGCGCGAGGAAGCATTCGCCATCAACGCCGAGGCGCCAAAGCTGCTTGCAGAAATTTGCGGTGCGAAAAAAGCAAAGTTGATCCATTTCAGCACCGACTACGTTTTTGATGGCGAAAAGCGCGAGCCGTACGTCGAAGAAGACGCTGCCAAACCGATCAGCGTTTACGGCGAATCGAAGCGCGCCGGCGAAAAATTCGTGCTTCAGGCAAGCGACCGACATCTCGTGGTGCGCGTGTCTTGGGTGTTTGGCCCGGTTCGGCCGAGTTTCATCGACGCGATGATCAAGCGCGCGCGAGAGGAGGAGAAGATCGATGCTATCGCGGACAAATGGTCGACGCCGACTTACACAAAGGACATCGTCGAGATGTTGCCGCGTCTTTTCCACGTCGACGGGGGCGTCGTGCATCTGACAAATTCCGGCCAGTGCAGTTGGCAGGAGTACGCGCAGCACGCGCTCGATTGTTGTCGAGCAGCCGGCGTTCCGCTTAAAGCGAAAGCAGTTGCCGCGTTGAAACTTTCCGGCATGCGCAATTGGGTCGCGCGCCGCCCCGTTTACTCAGTCCTTTCGACCGCGAAATATCAGGCGTTGGCCGGCATCACACCGCGCCCTTGGCGAGAGGCCGTGGCTGATTATATTGAGCGCTCCTATTCAAAAAAATGAAGACCAGCATCCTCACTTTGACACTGTCGAGCTTTTTCTGCGTTGCGGCTCGCGCGGAACTAAAATGGGAACAGAACACGATCGAGCTGCATCCGGGAATCGGCGACAAGCAAGCCGTCGCGCATTTTAAGTACGAAAACGTCGGGAAAACGCCGGTGCACTTTAAGTCGGTCAAAGCATCCTGCGGCTGCACAACCACTCAGACCCAAAAGGAGCTCGTAAATCCCGGTGAGAAGGGCGAGATCGTCGCGACGTTTAACATTGGAGATCGCATAGGTCAGCAAATGAAGACAGTGACTGTGCAAACCGACGATCCTGTTCCAGCGCAGGCGACAACGGTGCTCACTCTCAAGGCCGACATCCCGCAGGCGCTCGAGCTTAAGCCGAACTTTGTTTATTGGCAGAGCGGGGAAGAACCGAAGCCGAAGAAGATCTCGATTAAAGCAGCAAAAGAGTTTCCCGCGAAAAATATCACCGTGAAATCGAATAACCCGAACTTCGAAGCGAAAGTTAAAGCCCGCGCCGCCGGTGAGTGGACAATTGAAGTTACCCCCAAAGACACGTCTCGTGTTATGATCGCCCCATTGACGATCGAGACGGATTATCCGAAGGGGGCGCCGAAATCTTTTAACGCGACCGCGCAGATAACCAATCCACCCGGCGCTGCGCCGGCATTGCGACCGAGTCCCGCCGCGCCTCCAGCTCCAGCGACAACTTCCACACCGGCGGCGATCTCAAGCCCGGCCGCGGGCGGGCAACGCTAATCGGTGAAATTTCGCGGCTTTCGCGAAGCGACCGTCCTAATCGCGCTTGCCGCGATACTGGCGATTAGCGAAGGCATTTATTTTCGCGACAAAATTTCGTGGCAGTCGCCGATTCCCGCGTCGGAACTGGTGACTGTCGATCAAGCGCGTGCTTGGGGTGACGGCGCGATATGGGTGGACGCGCGACCGGACGAAGAATTCGCGCAAGACCATGTCCCGGGTGCGCTCTCATTGAACGAAGATCGCTGGAACGAATTGTTGCCGCAGTTTCTGCCCAACTGGTCGCCTGAGAAGAGAGTGGTCGTTTATTGCAGCGCTGAGAGTTGTAATGCCGCGCGTGACGTCGCGAAACGGTTGCGCGACGAGGCGCAGATCAAAGATGTTTTCGTTCTTCAAGGCGGCTGGGAAGAGTGGCTGAAGAAGAAGTGAGCTGTGACGAGTGACAAGTGACCACTGACCAGCACAAACAAAAGACATGGCCTCGCCTCAATCCTCTGCTGAGGGAGACGAAGACGCGAAGCGGGTAGGTGATGGTTGTATGAGATTCTTCTGGCGAATTCTCGATCTTATCGTCGGCGGCATTTTTGTTTATGCCGGCGTCCTCAAAGTTCTTGATCCAGCCCAATTCGCCAACGACATCGACAATTACAAAACGCTGCCGTGGTTGGTCACAGTAAGGCTCGCGTTTTATCTCCCGTGGCTGGAAATTTTCTGCGGATTGGCACTAGTCTTTCGTTGTCTGTATCGCGGGGGATTGTCGATCTTAACAACGCTCGTTTTGGTTTTCATCGGCGCGACCATCGCCGCAAGAGTTCGCGGTCTCGACATCACGTGCGGTTGTTTCGGTCACGTCAGTCAGAACTGGAGTTTTCCGCAACACATGGCGATCGACGTGGCGATTCTGGCCGGTCTCACCGCGCTTTGGCTCCCGAGTCGCGTGCAACGCGCGGCGTCGTAGGGCAGGCGCTTGATGCCAGTCCGGCTTGGACCTTGCCGAACTAAAAAAAGCTGGCAGGCGCAGCGCCTGTCCTACAATTTCCACGCGTGATGACGCGAACGCTCTTCGCATTGGTTTTGATTTCTTGCTCGCAACTGTCGTTTGCCGGCGCGAAAAAGGAATGGGTCAAGCTCACTGACTGCCGCTATGTCGAATCCCCGATCAACGATGGCGACAGTTTTCGTGTTCGGAGCGGCGACAAAGAATTTACCGCGCGACTTTATTACGTCGATGCGCCGGAAACAGACCTCACTCATCCCGAGCGGACACATGAGCAGGCTTTGTATTTTGGAATCACGCTGGATGAAACAATGAAAGCGGGCGAAAAAGCGAAGGCGCGGACAAAGGAACTTTTGCAAAACCCGTTCGTGATCTGGACGCGCTGGTCGACCGCCGGCGGGCGTGGTCGCGAGAGTCGCTATTATGTGATCGTTGAAATCGATGGAAAGAATCTCGGCGAGATTTTAGTAAGTGAAGGTCTGGCTCGAGCAAAAGGCGTTGCGCCGAATTTACCGAATGGGGCAAACGGAAAGGAGTACATGGAACATTTGGACGATCTGGAAAGTGCCGCTCGCGAAAAACATCTCGGTGCCTGGGCGACATCCAAGACTGATACCGCATCGCCGACGCCGACCGCGACGAATTTCCCCGCAGGCGAACCAAGGTGAAATTGGAAGCGCGCGTTCCGATTACGCTGCGAAATCTAAATGGAACGAGTTCCGTTCCAGGTCATGAAAAGGCTACTGGACATCCTGAAAGGGAAATGGCTGCGGCATCCCTTGCACCCGATTCTGGCGCACGTGCCGATGGCCATGTGGCCGGGTGCATTCATCTTTGATTTGCTTTCATTTTGCAACATCGGCGGCAACGCTATGGTGCGCCTCTCCTTTTACGCAATCGCGTTCGGCCTGGCCGCGTCGTTGCTCGCAATGCCGACCGGCTTGGTCGATTGGACCGGGATCAAAAAGGAAAAACCAGCCTGGAAGATCGGTCTGTATCATTTGGCGCTGAACGTGATCGTGGTCACGCTCTTTGCCATCAATCTCGGTCTGCGCGTCCCGGATTTTCGGAACGCTTCGATCGTTCCGCCTGTTCCGCTGACATTGTCGATCTTGGGAACGGCGATCCTGGTCGTCTCCGCGTATTTGGGCGGGCGAATGACCTACCACTACGGCATCAGCGTCGCCCGGATGTCGAAAGATCAATGGCGTGAAATCGCTCGAGCCGGAGGTGCCAATCTTCCACCGGAGTAAGATCGACATGAAAGATTTTCTCGAAGGCAAGCCGCTCCAGCACCCGCTCCATCCGATGCTGGTCCATTTTCCGATCGGGCTTTTTCTGCTCAGCTTTTTGCTCGACTTCGGCAGTCTTCTGTTTCCGTCCGTGCCGGATCTCGTGCGCGATTCGTTCTACGCGATGCTGCTCGGAACCATCACCGCCCTGCTCGCCGCTGTGCCCGGCTTCGTCGATTATACCGACATCCGCAGCGATCATCCCGGCAAACGCACCGCCACGGCGCACCTGCTTCTCAATCTCATGGTAGTCGTGATTTATGGAATTAATCTGGGCGTGCGCTCACCCTCGCTGGCGGACTCAAAAATCTCCAGCGGTCCGCTGATTCTATCCCTTATTGGTGTCGGACTTCTCTCCGCCTCCGGTTATCTCGGCGGCAAGCTCGTTTACGATCAAGGCATCGCGGTTGGCCGGCACAAACGGCGGATGCCCACGCCGCAAAACACACTCCGGCTTACGGCGCCGATCGCGGGCGCGGACAACATTTTCGTTCCAGTAATGGCGGCACAGCAACTCCGGGAGCGTGAGACCCTGCGGGTGGAGCTCGACGGGCAAGTGCTGGCAATCGCCAGGATCGACAATCAGTTTTACGCTTTCCAGGAATTCTGCACCCATCGGTTTGGCCCGTTGTCGGAAGGGCGCTTCGACGGATTCGATGTCCAATGCCCCTGGCATAACTCCTGTTTCGATGTCCGCACCGGCCGGGTCACCCAGGGGCCGGCCAAGGTGGATTTGAAAACGTTGAAAATGGAAACCCGAGAGGGCAAAATCGGCGTTCTCCTGCAAAGACACCTATGATTCGTAAACTGAAATCCGGTTACCGCTTGTACTCCCGCAAGAAAAATCCCAGGACCGGTAAACGCCACAACCTCGGCACATTCAAAACCAAAGCCGCGACAAAGAAGCACGAAAAAGCGGTCCAGTATTTCAAGAGACGCTAGGCTCTGTGCCGGCCAGCGATTGTAGGGCGGGCGCTGCGCCGACTCAAAAAAATTGGAAATCGATGCTGTTGCCCTACAGTGATCTGCCATGAATTACATTCTTATTCGCCACAAAGTCGCCGACTTCGCTAAGTGGAAGCCGGTTTATGACGGACATGCACCCGCGCGCGCCGCCGCGGGGCTAAAGGAAGAATATCTTCTGCGCAAAATCGACAACCCAAATGAGGTGATTTTGCTCTTCTCGGCTGACGATTTGACTAAGGCCAAACAGTTTGCTGCGTCCGATGATCTGCACCAGAGGATGCAGCAAGCTGGAGTGAGTGACAAACCGGACATCTGGTTTTTGAATTCGTAGCCGACGGGATGCGACAGTGAGCTTCCAACCGGAAACGGCGGCGCTCGGTTTCCGGGTCAAATCGGGTTGGGCGGCAGTGGTGCTAATAAGCGGTTCAGCGCGTTCGCTCCGGATTCGCGACTGCTTTACGATCGATCTCTGCGATCCAAAAATTCCCGCGACGCGTCAGCCGTATCATGCGGCGATGGGGAAACTGGAGTCGAATGTGGCGACGGTGAATGCGCGTGTAAGAATTGTTCGCGCTGTTGCGAAGCGTTCAATGATAAGTCTCTTCGCTGACTGTCGCCGCAAAAGTTTGCACGTTGCTCGAGCCGGGATCGTTGTCGGCAGCCAAATTGATCCTTCGCGGATCGCTAATCGGCACATCCGGGCGCACGCGCTCGAAGGCCAATTATTTCGCAATCTCCTCGAGCAGAATCTGCGGACGCAGAAAATTCCAACGTTCGTTTTGACCGAGCGCGAGGCCTTTGCCCAAGCCGCGGCGAACTTGAAACGTTCTACTGGAGAGTTGCGTCGCGTTGTGGAAAAGCTGGGAAAGACCGCTGACGGTCCATGGCGGGCCGAACAAAAATTTGCTTGTCTCGCCGCTCTGATCGCGTTGCCCCGTTGAGGTTCATCCGATGCTCAAGGTTCGCCCAGCCACCGATTCTGATCGCGACTCGATCTGGGAAATATTTCAAGAAGTCATCACGGCAGGCGAAACGTATCCGCTCGATGCAAACATTTCGCGCCAGGAAGGACTGGCCTACTGGTACCAACGAAGCGCTCAGGTTTACGTTGCAGAAAAAGATCGACAAATCGTCGGAGGCTACAGTTTGCATGTGAACCAACTTGGCGGCGGCGCGCATGTTGCGAATGCAGCGTTCATCGTCGCCAAAACCGCGCGCGGGCAGGGGATCGGGCGCGCGATGGGCGAGCATTGCTTGAAAGAAGCGTGTCGGCTCGGTTTTCGTGCGATGCAATTTAATTTCGTGATCTCAACCAACGAATCTGCGGTGAGACTTTGGCAGGATCTCGGAATGAAAATCGTCGGAACCTTACCGGGCGCATTTCGACATCCAACCCAGGGATATGTCGATGTTTATGTGATGTATCAGTCGCTTGCCGATGCCTAACGAATTTTCATTTGTATTTTTCCGAGTTCGGCCGATTTGCTTAGCGTGATTGACAAATGCAGACCGTGATCCAAGTGATCGCGACCGGACGCGGCTCGTTGCGCAGCCAGATTACGCGCGATCCGCAATTGGAAAAGAAATTCGGATTCATTAAAGCTTGGTCGAAACAACCGGGGCGGCCGCACGGCTGGGCAAAAATCCACAGCGCGCGCGATCTCCACGGCGCGATCAATTTGGAATGGCACGGCCGGAGCGGGACATTGATCTGCCGCGTGGTGACCAAGCTTGGTAACAAACCGAACTCAATCATCGGCGACTTTATCGATTACCTTCTCGCCCGTCATCAAAGCCGCATCCTTGCCATTCACATCATGCGCCGCCCACGACAAAGTGAATGAACCTTGGTCTCCTCATTTTGATTGGCGGCGTCGCCGGTGTGTTGGACGGCGTCGGGATTTTTTTCGAACCGAAAGAGCCATACAAGGTCGAGATCCTGCTCGCTGCGATGCTCAAAGGCATTCTCGTCAGCGTTACGACTGCGCTTTCACTAACGAAGCAAAGCACATGGTTACAGGCAGCGGGTCTCGGTTTGCTTTACGGATTTCTTTTTGCGCTTGTGATTTTTCTGGCCAAGGGCGCGTTCAAATCGAAAGACGCGCCTTACGTTGTGCCGTCGGGAGCTGTGCTTGGTCTGGTGACTGGCCTTGCAGTTTGGAAGTTCGCGCTCGGGTGACACACTGCGCGCGAGCGAGACCGTTTCCTGATAAAGAGCCGCGGTCATGCGTCCGCTAGCGGCCAAAATTTCGACTAGGAAGTCGTGGCCATTCATCCCGGATATAAGAAAAAACAGACCGACATTTTCGTGTAATCTGCGGTTACAATGATTTCGCGATCGTTCCGAATTCGCCTTGTTGCTGAATGAGTTTGGCCACAAGACCGGTCCAACCGGTTTGATGCGACGCGCCGAGACCGGCGCCGGTGTCGCCGTGAAAATATTCGTGGAATAGGTAACGCTGTCGATCTTGCGGCCCGTTGAGTCCGGGCAATGACGCGCGCGAGAATGCGCACTGGCCGCTTTGGTCGCGCAGCCAGATTTTGATCAACCGATTGGAGAGTTCGTTCGCGACTTCTTTGAGATGCATGAACTGACCGGAACCGGTTGGACATTCGACCCGGAAATCGTCGCCGTAGTAATGATGAAACTGCTGGAGAGATTCGATCAGCAAATAATTGATCGGAAACCAGACCGGCCCGCGCCAGTTGGAGTTGCCGCCAAAAATTCCAGTCTGCGACTCGGCCGGTTCGTAATTTACGACTTTGGTCTCGCCTCGCACGGTCAGCACATATGGATGATCCTTGTGATATTTGCTGACCGAGCGAACACCGTAGTCACTGAGAAATTCGTTCGGGTCGAGCATCCGCCGAAGCAGACATTTCATCCGATGACCGCGCGTGATTGCGACCAGGCGGCGTTGGCCCGCGCCCGGCTCTTCCCAACGCGAGATCAAACTGCAAAGATCGGGGCGATTCGCGAGATACCACTCGAGCCGCGACTTAAAACCCGGTAGGGCGTCAATCAACGTGGGTTGAATCACATCGACAGCGAACAACGGCAGTAGTCCGACAACCGAGCGCACTTTTAACGGCAGATAACGTCCGCCCGGGGTGTGGAGCACGTCGTAGTAAAATTCGTCTTCTTCGTCCCAAAGCCCAATGCCGCTTCCACCGAGATTGTTCATCGCTGCGGCGATACCGAGGAAATGCTCGAAGAACTTGGTGGCGATGTTTTCGTAAACGTGATTTTCCATCGCCAGTTCGATGGCGATCCGCATCAGGTTCAAACAAAACATTCCCATCCAGCTGGTCGCGTCGCTTTGTTCGAGGCGGGTGCCGTCTGGGAATTGTGCGCTGCGATCGAACACGCCGATGTTGTCGAGCCCGAGGAAGCCGCCCTGGAAGATGTTGTTGTCTTCGGAGTCTTTGCGATTCACCCACCAGGTGAAGACGAGAAGCATTTTGTGGAAAATCGTTTCCAGAAATGCGTGGTCGCCTTTACCGGTTTGTTTGCGCTCAATCTGATAAACACGCCACGCCGCCCACGCGATCACCGGCGGATTCACGTCGCCGAAATTCCATTCGTAAGCCGGAATCTGACCGTTCGGATGCTGGTACCATTCACGCACGATCAGATCGAGCTGCTTTTTAGCGAATTGAACGTCGATCAGCGCGAGTGGGAGGCAATGAAACGCGAGGTCCCACGATGCGTACCAGGGGAATTCCCATTTGTCCGGCATCGACATGACACGCTCGTTATAAAGATGACGCCAGCCGGCATTGCGGCCGCGCAGTCGTTCGTCCGGCGGCGGCTGGCCAGGATCACCGTCGAGCCATTGGTCGATGATGTAGTGATAGAATTGTTTGTTCCAAAGTAATCCGGCGAAGGCTTGGCGTTGAATCGCGCGGTGTTCTTCGCTTAACGCTTTCGGCGCCATCGAATCGTAAAACTCATCGGCTTCGGTGCGGCGGCTTCGAAAAATTTCCTCGAAATCGGCGAATGGCTCGTTAATTTTTTTCTTCTCGTTCACACGAATCAATCGCAGCCGGATCGAAATCGTTTCACCGGCGGGGATATTGAATTTGTAATGTGCGGCCGCTTTCGTTCCGAACTGCGCCGAATTTATGATCCCGGCCGTACCGTTCACGATGCGGTCGTTGATCGAATCTTTTACGAACGGCGTGGCGTTCGGAAGCGCCCAAAGGCGCTCCGCGTTACTTTCGTTTTCGGTGAAGAAGAGATCTTCGGCTGAATCACAAAACAAATCGTAGTCGCCGAGCTCAGCATGAGTAGCTGTGACAACGGCGAGATGGTCGTCGCCGCGGGTCTTCCGCAGCGTAGGCTTGGACCCGTTTCTTCCCCAGCTCCAGGTGTTTCGAAACCAAATCGTGGGAAGCAGATGAAGTGGCGCTGCTTCAGGGCCGCAGTTTTTTGCGGTCGCGCGAATCAAAATGTCATGCGCGTCTGCTTTGGCGTACTCGATCTCGATGTCGAAGTAGCGGTTTTCGGCGAAGACGGTCGTGTTCCAAATTTCAAACTCGCCGTCCATTTTTGAGCGCGCGCCGCTTCGCGCGACGAGTTCTTCATAAGGAAAACGCGATTGCGGATAGCGATAAAGCATCCGCATGAAGCTGTGCGTCGGCGTGGCGTCGATGTACCAATAAAGTTCCTTCACATCCTCGCCGTGATTTCCCTGCGGGCCGCTCAGGCCGAAAATTCGCTCTTTCAAAAACGGATCGCACTCGTTCCAGAAAGCGAACGCGAAACAGAGCCGGCCTTTGTGATCGCAAATTCCGCCGATGCCATCTTCGCTCCAGCGATACGCACGCGAACGCGCGTGATCGTGCGGGAAATAATTCCAGGCGTCGCCGTTGGCGCTGTAATCTTCGCGCACCGTGCCCCACGCGCGCTCGGCCAGATAAGGGCCCCAAAAATGCCACGGCTCCTTGTGGGGTTTATTTTCCGCGAGCCGCTTCTGTTCTGCGTTCACGGCTCTTGATTAGCAATCGAAAATCGACAATCGGCAATCTAAAATTGCTTCATTCCCATTCGATCGTGCTTGGCGGTTTGCTCGAAATATCGAAGCAAACGCGGTTGACGCCTTTAACTTCGTTGCTGATGCGCGATGAAATCTGCGCGAGTAGTTCGTAGGGCAGGCGCACCCAATCCGCAGTCATGCCGTCCTGACTTTCCACGATGCGGAGCACGATCGTGTTTTCGTATGTGCGCTGGTCGCCCATCACTCCGACTGAGCGCACCGGCAAAAGGACTGCGAACGATTGCCAGACTTTGTAATACCAATCGGCCGCTTCCATTTCGTTCTGCACGATCGTTTCGGCCGCGCGCAAGATGGACAATCGTTCGGGCGTGACTTCGCCAAGGATGCGAACAGCGAGTCCCGGACCGGGGAACGGTTGCCGATAAACAATTTCTTTCGGCAAACCGAGCTGCAACCCGACCTGACGAACCTCGTCTTTAAATAGCTGCCGCACCGGTTCGACGAGTTCGAAATGCATTTTTTCCGGCAACCCACCGACGTTGTGATGGCTCTTGATCACCTGCGAGGGGTTGCCGCCAATCGAAACGCTCTCGATCACGTCGGGGTAAAGGGTGCCCTGCGCGAGAAATTTGTAGGCGCCGTGTTTGGGCGCCTTGTTTTGTCGATCTTGTTCTAGCAATTCCTCGGTCGCATGTTGAAAGACAGTGATGAACTCGATGCCGATGATTTTTCTTTTCTGCTCGGGATCAGTGACCCCTTTGAGCGCCTTCAGGAATCGCTCGCTGGCATCGACATATTTCAAGCGAACGCGGAAATTCTCGCCGAACACGCGCTGGACAATTTCTTCTTCGCGTGCGCGCAAGAGGCCGTTGTTCACAAAAATGCAGGTGAGCTGGTCCCCGATCGCTTTGTGCAAGAGCGCGGCTGTGACCGACGAATCGACGCCGCCGCTCAAGCCGAGCACGACTTTTTCATCGCTTACCTGTTGTCGAATCCGCTCGCACGCTTCTTCGATGAACGAGCCCATTGTCCAATCCATCGCACAATGGCAGATGTGGTAGACGAAGTTTTGCAGGATCTCTTTACCGCGCGGCGTATGCGCGACCTCAGGATGAAATTGCAGACCGTAAAGCTTCCGTTGTCGATCTTCCACGGCGGCGAAGTCGGAACTGTCGGTTCGACCGGCGGCGAGAAAACCTTTTGGCAACGCAGTCACTTCGTCACCGTGGCTGTTCCAGACGTCGATTTGGTTACCGAGTCCATCGAATAACTGTGAGCCGTTCGTGATGTGCAACATTCCCGCGCCGTACTCGCGCCGGCCCGTAAAGACGACTTCGCCGCCGAGATGATGCGCCATTTGCATCAAGCCGTAACAAATTCCGAGCACTGGAATGCCTAACGAGAAAATCTTCGGATCAATTTGCGGCGCGCCTTTATCGTAAACGCTGGCTGGTCCGCCGGAAAGGATGATGCCATTTGGAGTCAGTTTTTTGATTTCAGCCGCGGAGAGATTGAAGGGAACGACTTCGGAATAAACCTGAAGCTCGCGAATCCGCCGGGCAATAACCTGGGTGTATTGCGAACCGAAATCGAGAATCAAAATTTTGGAACGTTTCGGCAGCGCGACAGTTTTCACAGTGCTAAGGGTGGGTTTGCGGCACGGCATGCTCGGCGGCTGGGTCGCCCGCTTCTCGTTGTTCTGGGCCAAGTTGCCCCTGGCCGGTGACGCCGCGTTGCAATTGCGATTGAACTTCTTCGCCACTTCGCTGTTCGAGCGGATCGGCGCATCCGCCGGCGACCAATATGCAGCCGATCGCGATCAGGATCGACAAGGGCCTCATCCGCTCATTTTAGAAATGAAGCGCGCAAAAGCAAATCGACAGGAATGACAGGATTCAGCCGATGAAAACTCCCAACCTTCTTCTGACAAATCCTGTTTAATCTTGTGAATCTGTTTAGTTTTGTCGGCGTGATCGAATCGGAGCTTTTGTTGCAAGGCTATCGGCTAGGCGTTTTCCCGATGGCGATGGAAGACGATTCGATTGCCTGGTTTTCGCCCGACCCGCGTGCGATCCTTCCGCTGGAAAAGTTTCACGTCCCGCACGCGTTGCGGCGCGTGGTTCGGAAGCATATTTTCGAAATCAAGGTCGACAACCGCTTCGGCGAGGTGATTCGCGCCTGCGCGAAACGGAAGGATACCTGGATCAATTCAGAGATCATCGAAAGCTACGAACATCTGCACGAGCTTGGCCACGCGCATTCGGTCGAGACCTGGCGCGACGATAAACTTGCCGGCGGACTTTACGGTGTCGTCGTCGGCGGCGCGTTTTTCGGCGAATCAATGTTCCATCGCGTGACCGATGCGTCGAAGATCGCGCTGGTCGCTTTGGTCGAACATTTGCGCGCGAGAAAATTTGCGTTACTCGACACGCAATGGACCACGCCGCATCTCGAGCAGTTCGGCGCGGTCGAAATTCCGCGGGAGCAATATCTAAAAATGTTGCGGCGCGCGGTCGAATTACCGCGCAATTTCTGATTTCGACATTAGGCGCTGGACGTTGAGGGTTGGGCGTTTTCTGCTTTAGTAACCAGCCTTCGTTTAGGGCGAAGGCCAATTTATTGGGCTGGGTAGCTCAGTTGGCAGAGCAGTGGACTGAAAATCCACGTGTCGGCGGTTCGATTCCGCCCCCAGCCACAGCTCAGCGACGCAAAGCTTGAAATACGATTGGAAAGATGCCGGCGAAGAGTGGTCGGCGCCGTGGGGAACTTCAGAAGCGCAATGGTTCGGCGCGATTTTGCCGCGAATCCGCGATTGCCTGCCGGCCGGCACGATTTTGGAAATCGCGTCCGGTTATGGACGCTGGACGTATTACTTAAAGGATCAATGTCGCCAGCTTTGGGTTGTGGATCGAATCGAAGAGTGCGTCGAAGCCTGCCGTCAACGTTTCGCAGCTGATTCACACGTGCAATGTTACCGTAACGACGGCCGATCGCTGCCAATGATTCCCGATGCTTCGATCGATTTCGTTTTCACTTTCGATTCGCTGGTCCACACGAAACGCGAAGTGATCGACGCATATCTGCGTGAGCTTGGGAAAAAATTGAAAAATGGCGGAAAAGGTTTCATTCATCATTCCAATTTCGGCGAATACGCGGATTCGTTCCGGGAGCGGCTTTCGGATGGAATCGCAAAGCCGCTGATCAAAATGAAAATTCTCGATTGGGCGCATCATCGCAGTCCGGACATGACGGCGGCATTGTTTCGCACTTTGTGCGTGGAGAACGGGTTGCGCTGTCTCAGTCAGGAACTGATTAATTGGCGAGGCCAGCGATTGATCGATTGCTTCTCGGTGATTGTGCGGAGCGGCGACGCCGCGCAAGTGCCCACACGAGTAATTCGCAACCCAAACTTCATGCGCGAAGCGGCCGAAATCCGTGGCAAATCTACGCTTACTCAGTCCGCAGCGCGGTGATCGGGTTTACGTAAGTCGCGTGGCGTGCAGGGAGAAAGCAGGCGAGCAAGGCAGCGCTGGCCAGCATGAGACTCGAAGTGATTAGCGAGAACGGGTCGTTCGGACTTACGCCGTAAAGGATTTGCGAGAGCACGCGGCCCGCGGCCAGCGAGAGCAAAAGTCCGACCGCGACGGCGAGACCGGTTTGCAACGCTCCCTGACGCATGATTAATGCGAAAACATCTTTGCGATGCGCGCCGAGCGCCATTCGAATTCCGATTTCGCGCGTGCGACACGCGACCGCATAGGCTTTGACGCCATAGACTCCAACAACCGCGAGCAGCAGCGCGATGCTGCCGAACGTGCCGAACAGCATCGCGCCGAGTTTAACAATCCAAAGGTTCGGCGATTTCTCCATTAGATCGACATACGGCATGATTTGCAATAGTGGAAGGTCAGGATCGAGCTGGCGGAACATTTGCCGGAGCGTTGGAATCATCGCGACCAGGGCATGTCGATCTTGCGTGTTGAGACGCACATGCATGTAAGTCTGACCGCTGTAGCCCTGGACCAGTGGAACAAACAATCGGGCGACGAGCTCGTTGCTCTGGATCGCATGAAGATGTCTGCTGACAACGCCGATGATTTCCATGTCGTTAGGCGACCCATCTTTTGGCGGTTGCGTGTATTTGATATGCTGCCCGATCGCTTCTTCGTTCGGAAAAAGTTTCTTCGCCATCTCTTCGTCGATAATGGCGATGCGGCGCGCGTCTTTCTGTTCGCATTCCGCTTGGGTGAAATCACGGCCGCGAAGCAGTTTCACGCCGAGCGCTTCCCAATAGCCGGGCGTGATCGCGGTGAACAATGCGTTCGCGCTCGGGTCCGGCGCTTTTGGATCGTTAGGCATCGCGTCGCTCGCGCGTAAAATGCGGCGCGCATTTGTGAAATCGGCGTAGGGCAACATTGTGCCGGATGCAGACGCGGTGACGCCCGGTAGTTCGCGCGCGCGTTGCACCATCGCGAAGATTGTTCGGCGCGATTCGGCCGGTTCTTTTTTGATCAAGGTAAAGTCGAACTCGGCAATGATATCACCTGCGGCGACAAACCCTGGATTGAGTCCAGCGGCTTTGAGCGCGCCGCGGAAAAATAATCCGGCAGCGAACAGGAGCATGAGCGAGAGCGCAATTTGCGCCATCACTGAAATATGTCGCGGCGCGAAAAAGCGGCTGAATCGTCCGACGCGCGCCGGTTCGCCCACTTGTTGTTTAAGATCGTTGACCAGATCGGCCTTCGTCGCTTTCAACGCCGGGCCGAGACTGAAGAGCATCGTTGCGATCAAACAGAACAGAAATGTGGCCGAGAGAATGATAAAGTCCGGCCGCAGTTTGATGATCACGGTAAAGTTCACCGACGAGAGCAAGCCTTGGAGTTGCTGAAGCAGGAGATCGTTGCACCAGGTGCTGAGCACGAGACCGACCGCGCCGCTGGCAAGCGAGAGCAACAAACCTTCGCAGAGCAGTTGCCTAATGATCCGCCACCGTGACGCTCCGACAGCAAGCCGCACCGCGATTTCCTTAGATCGAGAAGTAGCGCGCGCGAGCAACATGTTCGCGAGATTCAAACACGCGATGAGCAAAACTGCGCCGGCCATGAACATTAGCAAAGTCGCGATAAGCGCGATCGGTCCATCGTCCTCCGGTTGCGTGCTCATACTGAACCGCGACGGGTTTTGAATCTGCAACTCGCGCCCGCCTTCGCTGCCTTCCGGTTGGATCGCATTCAATCGTTGCGCCAGCACAGGCAAACGCGACTTCGCTATCTCGAGCGTCATGCCGGGACGCAGCCGCGCCGCGAGATTAAATGTGTAATTTTTCGGATTCAGCAGGTCGTGCAGCGTTTCCGAATCGCCAAACGCGGAGCCGAGCTGCGATCGCATTCCGATTGGCACCCAAATGTCCGGCGCGACTAGCGAGCTCGCGCCACTGAATCCGTCGGGCGCGATCCCGATAACGGTATAAGGCTGGCCGTTTACTTGTAAAGTGCTGCCGACAAAATCGGCGCGGCTACCGTTGCGTTTCCAAAATCCATAGCTCGCGACCACCACCGCGACGTTCGCGTTCGGTTTGCATTCCTCGGCGTTGTAGAACCGTCCGCGAAACGGTTTTGCGCCCATCAAGTCGAAAAAGTTTTCCGAAGTGAGGAATGCAAAACTGCGCCGCATCTCATGATCGCGGCCGATGCCGGCGACGGCGAACTCCATTGCCGCAAGATCAACAAATACGTCTCCGCCGTTCTCGCGCAGCTCGCGATACTCATTGTAAGAAAATTGGCGGTAATCGTGGCTGGCGTTTTGGCGTGCAGTGAAAACATTGACCACCTCGTGGGGCCGCAACGGTATCGGCGAACGCAGCACCACGCCGTTGATCAACGCGAAAATCGCGGAATTGACACCGATCGCCAAAGCGAGCGTCAAGATGGCAACGCAGGTGAAGCCGGGGGATTTGAGAAGCTGACGGAACGCGAACTTGAAATCCTGGATCATAAAAACCTCGGCTTGTTTGCAGTGAGATGCGCCAGCCCGCGGTTTTGGATTCAAAAATGAGCGAAGGCGGAAAATTTTTCTCGCCAGGTGAAAGATTTTCACTTGGACTGCGAATCCTAGTTAAGCCACGATGCCCCAAGCCCCACCGTAGCTCCGCCGCCGTTGCCGAAATCGCAGCCCTCGTTTGGGAAACGTTATCGCACCGTCATCAAACTCATCGGCGTCGGGCTTTTGATTCTTTTGCTCCTGGCTCCGCTCGGAATGATCACCGGCGTGCTCTCCGAGCGATTGAACCGCCGCAACGAAGCGGTCGCCGACATCACTTTCTCCTGGGGCAAAGAACAATGCGTGATCGGTCCGGTCCTCGGGATTCCGTATCAGTACAAATTCAAAGCCGTGAAAGAAATGCCGGCTGCGGACGGAAAAATGGAGCGGCGCGAAGTCGAGGAGACCGCAACTGCGAACGCGTATTTTCTTCCGGAGGCGTTGAACGTGGCCGGCGACGCGCAAACACAAATGCTACATCGCGGGATTTATGACGCGGCCGTATTTCGCGCCCAGGTGAAACTGTCCGGAAGATTTGCGCCGCCGGACTTTGGCGCCCTCAAGATCGATATCAAAGAGGTGCAATGGAAGGACACCTTCGTCACAATCGCGATCAACGATCTGCGCGGCGCGCGCGAAGGGCTCGTGCTCGATTGGGGCGGTACAAAGCGGCCGCTGTTGCCGGGGTCGAACGTCCCCGGTTACACGGTCGGCGCTACGGCAAATCTCGGCGACGCGAAACCGATCGGCGCGCCGGTTGAATTTTCGATTCCGCTCGATTTCAACGGAAGCGAAGGAATTTATTTCGCGCCGTTCGGTGTTCAGAACGAAGCGACATTGAAATCGAACTGGCCGGACCCGGCATTTCGCGGCGCCTTTTTGCCGGCCGAGCGTTCAGTACGTCCGGATGGTTTCGACGCGAAGTGGAAAGTTTCCTATTACGGACGCAGTTATCCGCAATCTTGGACGAGCCAAACGGGTAACGATCGCTTCACCACGCAGGCGGTCGCGCAATCAATGTTCGGTGTACAGTTTTTGTCGATCTTGGATTCGTATCGCTACGTCGAGCGCTCAATCAAATACGGCGTGCTGTTCCTCGTCCTTGTATTCACGACATTCTTTCTCTTTGAGGTCACCGCTCGGCAAAAAATTCATCCCTTCCAATATCTGATGGTCGGGGCGGCGTTGTGTCTGTTCTATCTACTGCTGCTCTCGATCTCCGAATTCATTGGCTTTGGTTACGCCTACCTGATCGCCGCTGTGGCCTCGATTTTGTTGATTACCTGGTATTGCCGATTTTTCCTTGGCGGGGGGGTGAGGACGCTGATGATCGGCGCCGGGCTGGCCGGAGTTTACACATTTCTTTACATCACCCTGCGACAACAGGATTATGCGCTGCTCATGGGCGCCATCGCACTCTTCATATTGCTGGCGATCGTGATGTACGTGACGCGCAAGATCGATTGGTACGCGCGCGACGCGGAATAGGGGAATGCCACAGCTCAGAGCGCCTGCACGCTCTTGAGCATTTCGTTGAATACGCTGTAAAGCTCGTGATGCTGACTAATGCCCCGGCGAAGGATTGGTTTCAGATTGGCCAGGTCGGTAATGTTGACGACTTGATCGACGCTGTTCACAAACCCGCTCATCGCGTCGTTGGTCGCCAAGCGGTGACTGAGCAGAACAACGAAATGCTGGCGCCGCTGCTCGTGTGGACGCCGCGTCAACTCGGCCAGGATCGGATTGGTTTGCAGGGTTGAGCCTTTGAAATTCTCGTAAACGATCACGACATCATAATTGTAGGTCTTGAGCTTCAGCACCACGTCTTCTTCGAACAAACCGAGGTGCACTTTATAGGTCATGTCGATCAACTGTGGCACGATCGCTTTTTGGTATTGCTGGTGATCGACGCAAACCAGGGCGGTGTTATCGCCGAGATCGAAAAACGCCGCTTCGTGTTGTTCCTGGTCGCTGGACATGGTTACTGGAATGCGTTCTCCGGAACGTCGAGGCGCAGACCGGAATCGACATCGCGGTCAACGCCGCGCGCTTTATGGATTAGATCGATACCGCGCGTGATGCGGCCTTTTCGCGAGGCGAAGAGCGTAGCCGTCTCTTCGGTGATCAAATCTTGCTCGAAAGCGCGCAGGATCGATTGGTCGAACGTCATCCAGCCAAAGGGCGCGCTGGCTTCAATGATTTCGTAGAAGCTGCGATGCTCGCCTTCGCCAATCGCGACCGCTTCCCGCGTTCGCAAGTTGTGCCCCATGATCTCAGTTAGGAGCTGGCGGCCGCCGCCGACTTTCGGCGCCAGACGCTGGCTGACGATGTAACGGAGTGTGTCGGCCAAGCGAGTTCGGAGTTGTTGCTCTTCGCCTAACGTAAACAAACCGAGGATACGATTGATCGACTGGCCGGCATCAACTGTGTGAAGCGTGCTCAAGACAAGATGGCCGGTCTCGGCCGCCATCATCGCGATCTCGACCGTCCCGCGGTCGCGCATTTCACCAACGAGAATAACTTTTGGCGCTTGGCGTAGGGCGGCGCGCAATCCGGTCGGGTAATTATTGAAGTCATGACCAAGCTCACGCTGATTGAAGGTCGCTTTTTTCTTCGGATGGACGTACTCGATCGGGTCTTCCAACGTGACGACGTGCACCGGTTGCATTTCGTTGATCTCGTTAAGAATAGCGGCGAGGGTTGTCGTCTTACCGCTGCCGGTCGCGCCGGTAACAAGGACCAGGCCGGTTTTTTCCTTCGCGATCTCGTAAAAGATTTCCGGCAGCCCCAATGACTCGATTGTTGGTACTTCGCTTTGCAGTTTGCGGAGCACCACTGAAAAACGCCCCTGTTGCCGGAAGATGTTGACGCGGAAGCGCGCTTCATCGCCGAGCGAATAACTACAGTCGCAGGAGCCGCCGGTTAAATAATCGTAAATGAGACGTCGATTGCCCTGCATGAGTGTGAGCGCGATCTGCTCTGTTTGATGGGGCGTAAGCGCTTCGATTGGTGGATCGACATATACCGGCTTTAGCTCGCCGAAATCTTCGACCTGAAGTGGATGACCGATCGAAAAGTTCAAATCGGAAATGCCGGTGTAGTTTTTCAGCATGGCCGACAAAATTCTGTCCAGATCAGGAATGCGCATGAGTGGTCGTTATTCTTCGGATTGGTCGAGCGGCGGTTCGGCCAGGAACTGACGGAATTTTTTCTTGTCGATGCACTTGTCGTAGGCTTCTTCGGGCGAAATGCGGGCGTGGCGGAGATGATCCATGATCGCGTCGTCCAGCGGCTGGTTGCCTTTTTTCTTCCCGACCTGAATCATGCCCGGGATTTGGTGCGTTTTTCCTTCGCGCACGAGATTGGCGATGGCGGTATCGACGACCAAAATCTCTAGGGCGGCGACGCGGCCCGGTTTAGCGATGCGCTTGAACAGATTTTGTGCGATCACGCCTTTGAGTGACTCAGCTAGCGTGGTGCGAATTTGGTTCTGCTGAGTCGTCGGAAAAACGTCGATGACACGGTCGACCGCTTTCGCTGCGTTCGACGTGTGCAAGGTGGCGAAGACTAGGTGACCGGTCGCGGCCGCAGTCAGCGCGAGCTCGATTGTTTCCAAATCGCGCATCTCCCCGACAAGGATGACGTCCGGATCTTCACGCAATGCCCCGCGCAACGCATTCGCAAACGAGCGAGTGTGAACGCCGACTTCGCGATGCTGAACGAGACAGTTCTGGCTGCGGTGCACGAATTCTATCGGGTCTTCCACCGTGATGACGTGGTCGTGCCGATGGAGATTGGCGTGATCGACCATCGCGGCGAGCGTGGTCGATTTACCGGAACCGGTTGGCCCAGTTACTAGGACGAGCCCTTTCTTCAGCATCGGAAATTTCTTCAGCACTGGTGGGAGGCCCAACTCATCGACCGTCATAACTTGGGAAGGGATTGAGCGGAACGCGGCCGAGATTCCGTATTTTTGCTGGAAGAAATTGACGCGGTAGCGCATCACGTCGGGCACTTCGTAGCCAAAATCGACATCGAGCGTTTCTTCAAAGAGCTTGATCTTCCCTTCCGGCGCGATCTCGTAGACCATCGCCTTGAGCTCGTCGTTCTTCATCTGCGGATAATCGACGCGGACCAGATCGCCGTTGATGCGCAACATTGGAGAGTTGTTGGTCGAGAGGTGAAGGTCGGAAGCCTTTTGCTCCGCCATCAATTTGAAAAAGGCGTCAATGCGAGCCATGAGCGTCGCTCCCTGAGAAGCTAAATTGATGCCATCGCGGAGCTATTCATCGCTCCGCCCGTCCGAGGCTATGGGTTTGTTTAGCGGGCCGGCTGACGCGTGGCGGCGAGCGTTGAGTGGACCTGTTCCAGCAACTTGTCGCGGCTGTAGGGCTTCGGGATGAAACCGCGAAGACCTTGCGACAACATTGAAGCGACCTTGGTCTGCTCTGCGAAGCCACTGCTCAAAACAACATTTACTTTTGGATTGAGCGAGCGCAGTTCCTCGAACACGGCGTCCCCGTCCATTACGGGCAGGAAATAATCGAGAATCACCAGTCCAATCTGCTTGCCCATGCGTTCGTAAATCTTCAGCGCCTCGAATCCATCATGGGCGATCACAACCCGGTAACCCTCTTCGGCCAACATTTCCGAGGCCAGGTCTGCGACGTCAGGTTCATCTTCGATTAAGAGAATGTATTCGCGTGCTCCCTGCGCGTTTTTGATTCTGAGACCTGCGGGAACGCGGTTATCGCTCGATGCCGTCCATTGTTTGATCTCGCCGTCCGACTTTCGTTTCTGTCCGCCTTTGCGGAAAGTTCTGATGGAACGGCGTGGCTTCTCCTCGGCCTGGTCCAGCGTCGGCATCGCCGTAAATCCGGCTTCCCTCTTGCAGGCGTCCGCCGATTTCTTGGCCGCGATGGCGAGGATCTTCGATGTCACTCGATCAAAAAGAGATTGCGCGGTCTTGGACGCGAGTTCGGCCCGTTCGCCGAGCAAATCAATGTACTTATGTTCGCGGCGATCTCTGCGGGCAAGATCGGCATAGCGCGTGACCTGTTGCAACGTTGAGTTCAACTCGGTGGAGGTAGCAGCAATCCACTTTAGGTCTTCTTGGTCGAGCATACGGGCCTCGCTTCTACATCATCTTAAGCACCTTCGTTCAAGCACGCCCACCCAACGCAGACTGACACTCCCGATAGGGCAACGGCAAGAGCACCAAACGTTAGCATGAAATCAAATCCTGCTCTCATTAGCACGGTTCATGCCCCACCGAGACACGGCCGGTCAATCGCAATTACGTCCTTTTCGGTAAGATCCGCGCACGCGATTTTACCGGCTGCGCGGACAATCAAAGACACTCTGCCTCGCCGCCTGCTCCGATCCGCTCTTGCGGGTTGATGTCGCATTTGCAGCTTGAACTTGCAAAGGGTCCCATCTGGCAGATATCCCGGCTCAAGGATGATTGAGCATGCAGGGCGCTACGACGAACTCTAGAGTGACTCATGCGCGTTGATTTTCGGATCGGATTATTTGTTGGAAGCGCTGCCGCTATCGCGATTGGTTTCTATTGCATCTGGTTATGGCAAGAAGAACGCCAGGTCGCTCGCCACGCGGAAAATCTGTTCCACCGAATTGAGGCGAAAAACTGGAGCGCTGTCGAGGACTTGATCGCGCCCGATTACACCGACCAATGGGGCCAGGATCGCGCCCTTGTTCTCGAACGGATGCGTCTGGTCTTGGGTTACGGCCACAACTTTCAACTCCACACCGCCGATGCGAATTGCAGGATCGAGAACGGCGTCGGAATCTGGCGCGGCCGAATCGCGATCGAAGGAGCGGACACCGAATTGATCGTGGCAGTGAAAGAGCGCGTCAATTCGTTGCCGACACCGTTCGAGCTGCGCTGGCGTCGCCGCTCCGGCAAACCGTGGGACTGGAAACTTGTCCGCGTCAGCAATCCGGAATTGGAAATTCCCGCGGGCTTTGATTGAGAGCGCGCTACTTGCCGAGCGCGTTCCGTAATTCTTTTTTCGCCGATTCGACCTCGCGATCGGTTTGGTTGCAAAGGAGGATCGCCCGCAATTTGTCGCCCTGATGATAACGCGCGATGAATTTTCGTTTCGCATAGGCGCCGCGAAGATCGACCCGGGTCGGCTGAATGCTGAAATCGCCAACAAAGTGCAACCGCAAATCGAACATCGCGGTCCAGAAATACGGGACTTGTTCGTAGCGGATTCGCTTTTTGCCGGTCATGTTTGCGCCTGCGACCAAACCCTGCTCGCGCGCGTTCTCCCAATGCGTCTGCCGGCGCACCCCGCCCATGATGCGGTCCGGATAAAACGCCAGATCGCCCACCGCGAAAATTCCTTTCTCTTCGGTCTCGAGATATTCTGTGACTGGCGAACCGTGTGGTCCGGAGAGCGGCGTGTTGCGGACAAGATCGAGATTCGGTTCTGCGCCGCAGCACACTACCGCCAAACCGGCCGGCACGCGATTGCCGCTTTTGGTCTGAATATTTCGCAACACCGTCTTGCCTTCGAAGCCGTTCAGGCTTTCGCCGATCAACAACATGACGCCGTGTTTCGCATAATAATCCGTCAGCCACGGGCCGGTTTGCGTATCGAGGTAGCGATTCAGCAGGTATGTATCGCGGTGCATCATAGTCACCTTCAGTTTCATCATCCGCAGACTCGCGGCCGCTTCGCAGGCGAGCAGTCCGCCGCCGATCACGATCACCGTTTTCTCGATGCCGGCCATTTCCCGGAGCGCGAGAGCGTCGCGCACTGTTCGCAGATAGATCACGTTCCCGAGATTCACACCGGCGACCGGCGGCCGCAGCGGGCGACTGCCCATGGCCAGGCAGGCTTTGTTGAATTCAATGCTTTCGCCGTTCCCCAGAACCGCCAGCCGCCGCTCAATGTTGAATTGCTTCACGATCGTGGCGAAGCGCGTCTCGATCTTGTGCGAATCGAACCAGCGCTGGTCGAAATTTGTGAGCTTCTTGAGCGGCGCCGCTTTCTCGCGCAAGAAATCCTTCGATAACATCCAACGATTGTAGGGCGGCATGATCTCCGCGCCGATGATCGTGACTGTGCCGTGCTTGTCGTGCTTGCGGATGCCTTCGCACACGCTCGCGCCCCCAATGCCGCTGCCAATGATTAGGTAATCGCGCTGGATCATCCGGAAAAAGCTCGACGATAGAGAATTCGCGCCCTCAATGGTAGGGAAAAATGATATCGGGTGGCTGGATCTCAATCAAACACGTCCGGGAGAAGTCATTCAACCAGCGGGACTTACAGCACAGACCGGCAGATGATTACCGAGGCTATGACACCCGTCAGATCGGCCAATAATCCGGCCGGAATCGCGTGACGCGTCTGCTTGATTCCGACCGACCCAAAATAAACCGCTGCGACATAGAACGTTGTCTCGGTGCTGCCGTAAATCGTCGCCGCCGTCAGGCTAATGATGTTGTCCGGGCCGAGCCGATGCACCACGTCGGTCAAGAGCGCGAGCGTGGCGCTGCCGCTCAACGGACGCATCAAGGCCAGCGGCACCAGATCGGTTGGAAAATGCAATGGCGTCAGAATTGGACTGAGCAACTTGGTCAACAAATCGATTCCGCCCGCGCCTTTGAACATTCCAATTCCGACCAGCATCGTGACCAAAAACGGAATGATTCGCAAAATCACGTTGAGCGCTTCTTTCGCACCTTCCACGAACTCGTCGTAAACCTTGATGCCGCGCGCGGTGGCGTAGACTGGGAAAAAGCTGAGCAAGAACGGGATCGCCAGGATCGACAACGCGTTGACCATTCGCGCGAAAGGATTTTGCAAGGTCGGATCGGTCGGAAGCGGAAGCCGAAACACTTCCGGCATCACCATTCGCGCGAACAACATCACGAAAAAGACGACGAGCAGCGCGAGCGCAATCATTCCCCATGGCGCTGGGCGCGACAGCGGCGGCTCGCCAAGTGAATCGCCATCAAACGCGAACTTGTCGGTCGTTGATTCGGTAGGGACATCGCGCTGCGATGTCCCCGAACGCTCGGAGCGGCCCGGCGGACCGTCCTTACCATCCGTTGGTTCACGTCGTGGTTTAAAGAACACCAATCGTTCGAAGAATTTCGCCGAGATTACAGCGACCGTTGCCGCGCAAAGTGTGGCAAAGAACGCAGTGCCGACAATTACCGTCGGCCGCGCTGATCCCGCTGCAGCGAGGATTGCGATCGCTGTTGCCGGAATCAGTTGCACCGAGCTGGTATTGATCGCGAGAAATGTGCACATCGCGTTGGAAGCGACGGTCGGCCGCGGATTCAGTGATTCGAGATCGCGCATCGCGCGCAATCCCAGCGGTGTCGCCGCGTTGCCGAGTCCGAGCATGTTAGCCGCCATGTTCATTAGCATCGAACCCATCGCCGGATGGTCCGGCGGAACTTCCGGAAACAATCGCTGCATCAACGGCCGCAGTCCGTAAGCGATGCGTTGCACCAGACCGGCACGCTCGGCCAATCGCATCAAGCCGAGCCAAAGCGCCATGATTCCCCAAAGACCGAGCGCGATCGTCACGGCCGTCTTCGCGCCATCGAGCGCGCCGCCGGTCGCATCTTTGAGCCGATCATTCCAGCCGCCAATCGCGACCGCGAGCAACACCAGCGCGAGCCAGATATAATTCAGCACGCCGGGAATCTTAAACCACCAAGGATACCAAGATCACGAAGGTTTTCGTATTGTAGCTGCGTCGCTATGCGAGGCCAAGTTCGCTAACGAGGATGATTGGATTAGGCGAAAAATTCCGTATAACTCTTGTTAGGTCCATGCGTGAGCCGTGGCTATTTTGGGGCAGTCTGTCGTTTCTCGTACTCGCAGCTATTTGCTTCGTGGTTGCGCTGCGCGCAGCTTCGAGTCCGCGCGTGCGTCGCTTGGAGATATTTACCCAAGTTATAGCGGGCGCGGCTGCAGTGTTGATGGGCTACGAAAGTGCTTTCCGAACCAGCGCCGCTTCCATACACGAGCTGCAGATAAACACAGCCATCGGACTTCTCTTCCTTACGTTCGGCATATTGTCGCTGCTCACTGCAGTGGCGAAATCCTTTAATAGATGAGCTTCCAACTCGATGGGCCTAACCAAGCGCTGCAGGCAGTAACCTTGTTCGACAATTCATCAAACTGTATTCCTCGCGTTCTTCGTGGTGAAGAAATGATTTGGGATTGCATTGTCGATCTTCGGTTCGACAAACTGGGCGCATGAACGAACCCCGCGATACAACCGGCAATCCTGCTCCGCTTGGTCTGCTCGGTTTCGGCATGACGACCGTCTTGCTCAATTTTCACAATGCCGGCTTTTTCGAGTTGAACACGATGATTCTGGCGATGGGAATTTGTTACGGCGGGATTGCGCAAATCATCGCCGGAATCATGGAATGGCGAAAAGGCAACACGTTCGCGACAACCGCGTTTATTTCCTACGGACTGTTCTGGCTCTCGCTGGTCGCGCTGATCGTGATGACGAAACTCGGCTGGGCCGCGAAATCGGACGACAAAGCGATGGCGGCGTATCTCTTCATGTGGGGATTGTTCACGCTTGTGATGTTCATCGGCACGCTGCGACTCAATCGCGCGCTGCAATTTGTTTTCGCGTCGCTGGCGCTCCTATTTTTCCTGCTTGCTTACGGCGATTTCGCCAACGCGAGTCCCGGTTTTAAACATTTCACCGGCTGGGAAGGAATCGTTTGCGGCTTCTCCGCGATCTACGCCGGCTTGGCGCAAGTCCTGAACGAACTCTACGGCAAGGTCATTCTCCCTCTCGGGCCAGTGAAAACCTAGGTAGCGGCGGTT
>DATFXN010000035.1:0-87091 GCA_035315805.1 Chthoniobacterales bacterium | reverse complement strand
CCAGAATAATCCATCGGGTTACCCCGCCGCTACATGGCTAACGATGTAAAGTCGGACCTGCCGCTCGAGCCGGATTTAAAGCTCGAGATTGCTCATATCCTGTTGATCGACGTAGTCGGCTTCTCGCGTCTCCTGGCCAATGATCAGGTCAAAATCATTAAGGAACTGAATAGCGTGGTCCGGGCCACCGAATGTTTTAGAAAAGCGGAGGAGGCAGGGAAGTTGATCCGGCTTCCAACCGGGGATGGAATGATGCTTCTCTTTTTTGAAAGTCCGGAGGAACCCGTCCGCTGCGCGGTCGAGATCAGTGGCTCTTTGCGTCGTCATCCCGAAATCCAGGTTCGCATGGGAATACACAGCGGACCGGTCAACCAGGTGCCGGATGTGAACGATCGGCCCAATTTCGCCGGCGCCGGCATTAATATTGCCCAACGCGTGATGGATTGTGCGGATGCTGGGCACATCCTTGTATCACAGCATGTGGCCGGTGACCTCGATCAATACGCGGAATGGCGATCAGCTCTCCACCCGTTAGGCGAGTGTGAAGTAAAACATGGCTACCGCCTTCACATCGTAAACCTTTGGAAAGACGGCATTGGAAATCCAGCCGTGCCGGAGAAGCTGCGTCGACGCAAAAGGTGGCGCCAGGATGCGACGCGACAGAGTTCAGCCCATGCGGTCGAGGCACCGCGGTGGCCTCTCCTGCTAGTTACCGTTGCCGCTCTACTCTCGATTGTGGCTGTTGGCATCACTCTCTGGATGGTTTGGCATTCACCCCAGCCTTTGCGCAACGTGAATCAGCTGATACGAGATGTAATTCCAGAAAAGAGTATTGCCGTTCTTCCGTTTGAAAATCTAAGTGATCAAAAACAAGACGCCTACTTCGCCGACGGAGTTCAAGATCAGATCCTAACCGACTTGGCCAAAGCCGCGGCCCTGAAGGTGATTAGCCGCACCTCGGTTATGCAATACCGAGAAGGCACAAAACCACGTAACCTCAGGGAGATTGGAAAGGCTTTAGGTGTCGCCTACGCGTTGGAGGGTACCGTCCGACGAGTCGGGCTCCGAGTACGCGTGACCGCTCAATTAATCGACGCGCGGAGCGATGCTCATGTTTGGGCGGAACAATACGATCGCGAAATAGTCGACGTTTTTGCGCTGCAATCTGAGATTGCGGAGAAAATCAGCGCGCAGTTAAACGTGACCATCGCCCCGAATGAGATGTCAGCAATCCAGGAGAAGCCTACCAATGATCTCGTTGCATTCGATTTATACATTCGAGCGAAGGACTTGATTGAAAGCGCTGTCCTCTACGCGCCACGCGATGAGAAGCTCAATGAAGCTGTTCGTCTCCTGGAACAAGCAACTGGCCGCGACCCATCATTTGCGCTTGCCTATTTCCAGCTTTCTCATGCGCATGACCAAATTTATTTTGAGGGCGGCGACCATTCACCTCAACGTTTGCAAAAATCTGAGGCTGCGATCCACGCGCTCGCGCGATTGCGTCCCGAATCGGGCGAAGCTCATCTAGCGGAGGCTAAACACCGCTACTTTGGATATTTCGATTATGACGGGGCGCGGCGAGAGCTCGCGGCGGTCGACGGGAAATTACCTAATGATCCCTGGCCTTTTGTTATTCTGGGTTACGTTGATCGGCGCCAGGGAAAATGGGAGCAGTCAACGTATAATCTCGAGCGCGCTCTCCAACTGGATCCGAGGAACTACGCGATCCTAAATCAGATTGCGATCAGCTATGAGGACCTTTCTCGTTATCGTGACGCGATCGCAACACTCGATCGAGTGCTAGAGATCGCTCCTGACGACATCGTTACGAAGGTCACGCGCGAAAATATCCAACTCGAATGGCACGCCAATCCCAAGCCGGTACACGATCTTCTGGCGAACCTGCTGAGCGAAGATCCCGCTCGCGCGCCAGTCGTGGCGGATCGATGGCTTTTCATGGCCCTGTGTGAGCGGGACTATGTGGCGGCTGAGCGCGCGGTGGCTGTGCTGACGCCGGATGGATGTCGCCACGAAGGTTTTCCATTTCCGCTTCTCTGGTGTCAGGGAATTATAGCGAAGGCACAAGGCGATGAGTCTGCCGCGCGAACTGCTTTCCTAAAGGCTCGCGAGAACGTCGCCAGCATTGTTCACGAACAGCCTGGTTATGCCGAGGCAATATGCACGCTGGGGGTTCTCGATGCCGCAGTTGGTAATAAAGAATCGGCCATTAAAAATGGACAACTGGCGATTAAGCTTTTTGCCCCGAGTGGCAATGCGATTGAGGGAGCCGTCGCCCTCCATTACCTTGCCCTAATCTATGCTTGGACCGGTGAGAAGGATGCCGCGCTCAAAACATTGGCTGAGGCAGTAAGGACTCCCGGAAGCGTGAGTTTCGGTGAGCTTCGGTTACATCCTTTCTGGGATCCCCTGCGTGGCGATCCTAAGTTTGAGAAAATCGTCGCCTCTTTAGCGCCGAAACAATAGAGCGAAAATTTTTCGGACAAATTCTGTATTCAAAAAAACGTCGGCGGATTTCGAATCCCCCTTGCCTCTTGCGAAGTTTCAAAAACCGCTAGCAAACAATTTGTAATCAGCAGGTCGTCGGTTTGAATCCGACTGCTGGCTCCAGCCCCGCGACGCGACCGCGGGCAAGCCAGCGTCCGCTAAGTTTTGCCGGCGAAGTGGAGGAAATTCAGGATATCGCTGCGCAGACGCAAAAAATCTTGGCTGTCACGCTGCCGCGGACGCGCCAGGGCGACGGGGATAGTTCTCTCGATCCGGCCAGGACGCGCCGTCATGATCATGATCCGGTCGCTCATGTAAATCGCCTCGTCGATATCGTGAGTAACGAGAAGCATGGTGGTGCAGCGTGCCTGCCAGAGACGAAGAACTTCATCTTGCATCCGCATCCGCGTGAAAGCGTCGAGCGCTCCCAACGGTTCATCGAGCAGAAGAATCTTTGGATGATTAATCAAAGCGCGAGCGAGCGCGGCGCGCTGGGCCATTCCGCCGGAGAGATGATGCGGATAGACGTTGGCGAAGATCTCAAGGCCGACGAGGCGCATGAATTCATCGACTTCGTTTTTCTTTTCCCGCAACACTCCGCGCGCGACGAGTCCTGCCTGGATATTGCGACGCACCGTCAGCCACGGAAAGAGATTTGGATCCTGAAAAACGAGACCGCGCTCCGCGTTGGGAGCGGTGATCGGGTCTGAGCCAATCAAGAGCTCGCCCGAATCGGCCGATTCGAGCCCGGCGATGAGGCGAAGCAGAGTGGACTTGCCGCATCCGCTTGGACCAACCAGCGAAACGAGTTCGCCGGCGGCGAGCGAAAACCAAACGCCATCCAAGACCTGTCGTCGCGAGAGCGGATCCTCCGGCGCGGGGAAACTTTTCTTGAGGTCGCGAACGACAAGCGAGGACGCTTCAGTTTCGGCCAGTGCTACCATTTAATTATTCCTTTTTGCCAGACCAGCACGCGGTCTCGGACTTTGAACAGAAGAGTCATGATCGTGGAAAAGAATGCCGCCATGATGATGAGAGCGGCGAAAACCTTGCCGTATTCGGCCCAGCCTTGCGCCCAGCTGACGTACCATCCGAGCCCGGATTTCACCCCGACGGATTCAGCCACGACTAGGGTCAGAAACGACGCGCCCAATCCCATGAATAAACCGATGAAAATATTCGGAACTGCCGCGGGGATCGCGACGCGGAGAATAAGATAAGCGCGCCCCGCGCCGAGAGTGCGCGCTACGTCTAGATACGAAGCGCGCGTGTTCGAGATTCCGGAAGAGGTAAGCATTGTAACCGGAAACCAAACCGCAAGTGCGATCAACGCGGCCGAAGAAACGATGGCGGATGGTGAAAGAACCATCGCGAGCGGAATCCACGCGGTCGCGGGAATTGGACCGACGACCTTGAGGATCGGCATCCCCCAATATCGGATCTCAGATGACCAGCCGATGCAGATTCCACTAATCAGACCGGCGACGACTCCGAGCGTGTAACCGCTCAAGAGCAAAACGAGCGAGTGCCATGTGCTATCGATGAGAAGCGCTCGATCGTTAATCAAACTTCGAAGAACAGCTGATGGCCCCGGAAAGTACGGAAGCGGCAGCATCCGAAAGCCGAGTGTGATTACGTCCCAAATGCAGAGCAGGAGAATCGCTACTGTGAAAATTGGCCACATGTTCGCCATCCACCGTCGCAATCGTGGGGAAAAACGGCGCAACAGCGCGAGGACAATCGACACGCCGATGACTTCGATAAAGAAAAGTCTGTAGGAATGCGTCTCGAGCGGCGGTTCTCTTTTTGCAATGAGCGCGTGAATCGCGAGAGCGAACGCTGCCGCTAACGGAACGGCCAGCATCGTCCGCCAGCGCAAAATGGATGGCGGCTCGACAATGCCGGTCGGGATTAAATCCTCCTGAGCTTCCATCGAACCTGATAAGGCAGCGAATTTCGGCGGTTACTTCTGTGCCGCCAAGACCTTCTTTGCTTTGCAGCAGGAGCCTTCGGTATCATGCAAAATTAACTCCGCGTACAAGCGAATGTCCTGGTCCGGCGGAACTTGGCCACCTGCGACCCTTTCAACCTGCAAATTTTGCAACCAATCATCCGTCACGCCATCTAGATTAACAAAAGCGCGCTTGGCCAATTCGGAGACATCCGTTGCCGGACTGAGCATTCCCGCGATTTTCATTTCGGCCGCCGCCGAACCGACGGCCGCTTCTCCGCCTGAAACGCTCGGAATGTACCGCAGGTGCGAAATGGCTACGGTGTTCAATTCCGGATTGGAGGCGAGATAACCTTTTTCAACCGACAAACGCGCGGCCGCAGCCGGATTTGTTTCGACCCACTTCGCGCCCTTGAGCAGGGCGCGCGTGGCCGCAGCCGCCGCTTTCGGGTTTGCCGCGAGAAATTTTCCGTTCACGATCACCGCGCAGCAATATTCCTCCTTGTACGGCATGTCCTGCGCTTGATCGGCAATGTTTTTCACCTTGCCTTCTGCGACTAACAAGCTCCCGATCGGCTCCGAGTCCGCAACCGCATCGATTTCACCTTTGTCCAGCGCGAGCCCCAGCTCGCCAGCGGGAAAAACGCGCCACGTGATTTCCTTCGCCGGATCGATTCCGTGCGCGCCGAGCACGCGGTTTGCGAAAATGAATGGAGGAGTTCCCATGCCGGGAACGCCGATGCGTTTGCCGCGAAGATCGACAATCGAATTGATACTGCTGTTCTTCGCGGCCTGGACCCGTAAACAGCCGCGATGAATTCCACCAGTAAATCGCACGTCCAGCCCCTGTTCGATCGGTTTCAAGAAGTACATCACCAGATGATGAGTGATGTCGAAACCTCCAAGAGCAAGCACGTCCTTGTAGGTCGCCCACTCGCATTTCACCAAGCTGACATCGAGGCCTTCCTCTTTGAAAAAACCGTTTTCGACTGCGCTGAAGATGGGCGCTTCGCAAGTAATGCCGATGTAACCGACGCGAACCTTATTTGAATTAGCAGACGAATCGGAATTCTTTCGGCCGCAGCTAATTACAAGCAGGGACGTTATCGTAGCCAGAGCGATCAGCCTTGTCGTCAGCATCCAACCGCAAGTATTCTAGTGGCGCGAACTGCGTCAACGATTCTTTCCGGGCGCGGCTTCCGGCGGACGAAGGAATAGGTTCATTCCGCCGAGATCGACAATTCCGAAATTCCAGGAGAGGTATTCCTCACCAAGCAGACCGGCGCCAACTTCCTTTGCGATGTTCGCAACTACGACCTCGGCGTTTGGGATCTGGAGGTTGCCCAGCGTCAATTGTTGGACGTGGCCGATGTTGATCGGGACAATTCCGGCAGAAGCGTCACGAATTTTGATATTCAGAGGAGATAACGAGACTGCGCTGGCATACGCGGCAGAACTGGCGAGCAGAGTTGTGCTGGAGCCAGTATCGACAACCAAGCGCGTGGGATGACCGTTCAGTGCGGCATCGATTGCCAAATGATGCTGTTCATCGAAGCGCATCGGAATGCGGGTGAAGCCCCTGCCGGCAAGAAAGTCAGAGAGTTTTTGTGTCGTCGCGGGGACGGGTCCCTTCGGATTCACATAGATCATTTGCCGCGTGCAATCGATGACCATTCCGAATCTCGACATCTCATGCGCTCCGAACAAACCATCCAGATGCGGCCCGCGAACTCTATTAATGTGGCTCTCGTCGGCGACCGTAATCGGCACGCTTGTGAAAGTGCAGTTGCCCATCATCAAGGTCGCCAACTTGCTGACGCCATAGTGCTCCGGCTTCCATCCCCAGACACCGCCCACGGGCGCCTTTGTGTTTTCCACCGTCAGGCCCAATTGGCGAATGGTGGCGCGATCAATCAGCGTGCGCGGCGAGCCGGTGTCGATCATTAGAGCCGTCCGCCGCCCGTTCATCATCGTGGTAACGAACAAATGGTTCCCCAAGCGGCGCTGCAATGGTGCTCCGCCGAAACCTTCGCTCTCTAAAAATGTTTTCAGCGCGGCCGGAACAGGCGCAGTTGCGTAGCCGGCTGGCATCGGCGGCCAGATAATTGCGCCAATCGCAATTCCGAGGGGAAGTTTTTTCATAGGCGTTTGTTTACCCCAATTCGGAAGTGCCTCAACTCGGATGTCTAGAGCAACTGATATGGATCGACATCCACAGTTGCGATCACGTCTTCAGGCAACGGCAATTTATCGAGTGTCTCGCGAACGAGACGGCTTAGCCGCATGATGGCTTCGCCGCGAAGCAAAATGTGGAACCGAAACTGGCCCTGAAGTTTTTGCAACGGCGCGGGCGCAGCGTCGCCGAGGATGAATTCGGATCGCAGCGATTCTCGGAGGCGCCGCACCATCGTTTCCGCTGATAATTTGGCGCGGCCTTCGTGTTCGGAGCGGACCGTGATCAGGATCGCGTGTTTGAACGGCGGGAAATCGCAACGCTCGCGAAATTCGAGTTCCTGTTGGAAGTAGCCGTCGAAATCGTGATGGCGGGCGAACTGAATCGAGGGCGAAAACGGGGTGTAGGTCTGAACAAAAACTTCGCCCGGCCTTTCGCCGCGGCCCGCCCGACCAGCTACTTGAGTGAGCAGTTGGAATGTCCGTTCGCCCGCGCGGAAATCAGGTAAATGCAGCGCCAGATCGGCGTTGATGATTCCGACTAGGGTCACGTTCGGAAAATGCAAACCTTTGGCGATCATTTGCGTGCCGACGAGGATGTCGATCTTGCCGACGCGGAAGTTTCTCAGCGTTTCACGGTAAGCTTCCTTCCGCGTCATGGAATCGGCGTCCATTCGACGGACGTTTGCTTTCGGAAACAAGTGAGAAACAGTGGACTCGACTTTTTCCGTGCCGAACCCAGCGTAAATCAGCGCATCTTTTCCGCAGGCCGGGCATTTTTTTGGAACCGCCGCGGCGTGTCCGCAGAGATGGCAACTCAAGCGTCCGGCAGCCGCCGGATGCCGATGGAAGGTTAAGGCAACGCTGCAGTTCGGACAATTTCGCGCTTCGCCGCAATTGGTGCAGAGCAGCGACGTGGAAAAGCCGCGCCGGTTCAGGAACAGGATTGTCTGCTCGTGCTTTTCGAGGCGGTCTGCGATCGCTTGCGACAGCTTCTCGGAAATGATCGGCGCGATCTTTTCTTTTCGCCGTTCCTGACGAAGATCGACAATTCGCATCAACGGCATCTGTTGGTCGTCTACCCGCTGAGTCAGAGTCGCGAGCTCGTATTTGCCGATCGTGGCGTTGTGATAACTTTCGAGCGACGGCGTAGCGCTGCCGAGCACCACTGAGCATTTTTCGATCTTCGCGCGTACAACCGCGATGTCGCGTGCATGATAGCGCGGCGCTTCCTCCTGTTTGTAGGTCGTCTCGTGTTCTTCATCGACGATGATGAGTCCGAGGTCTTTTAGCGGCGCGAAGATCGCGCTGCGCGCGCCGATGGCGATCCGCGCCCGGCCGGAATGGATCTTGTGCCATTCATCGTGCCGTTCGCCTTCCGACAGGTGACTATGCAGCACCGCGACCGTTTCGTGCATTTCCGCGAAGCGGCTTTTGAAGCGCTCCACCGTTTGTGGCGTGAGAGAGATTTCCGGTACGAGCACGATCGCGCTGCGACCGCGCTCGAGCGCAACCCGAATGGCTTGCAAATAAATTTCGGTCTTCCCGCTGCCCGTGACGCCATGTAGCAAAACCGGTTTCGATGTCTCGGGAGCAGCGAGCGCTTTGATAATTTTGCGCAGCCCGAGAGTTTGTTCCTCATTCAGCTCCAGATTTGTGGTTGCCACAAAGTGTTCGTCTGCGTGCGGATCGCGCTCCATTGCTTCTTCGCGCAACTCGATCAGGCCACGCTTGGCGAGCGCGCGCAGCGTTTGGTTATCCAGCGAAGTTTTGCATAGCAGTTGCGCGGCCGGCATTGGTCCTTCCAATTTGAGGATCGCATCGAGAAGCTCGGCCTGGCGCGGCGCGCGCTTGCGGAGGCTGTCGATCTTGGCGACGTCGATCTTTGTCGTCGGCGGCTGGACGATGAGCTGTTTTTTCCAACCGATCTCGGCGCGGCGGATGACCTGCGGTAGCAAGCTGCGCATCACGGTTTCGAGCGGACAGCAGTAATAGGTGCTCATCCATTTCGCCAGTTCGAGAAGTGATTCACTGAGCGCCGGCCCTTCGCCAACCAGCGCTTCGATTGGCCGAATTCCTTTGGCGTCGCTTTGGTCGAGCGTCGCCAAAACGGTCGCGAGCGCGGATTTGTCACGAAACGGAACCCGCACCCGCGAGCCGATCCCAATACGATCGGCCAGTGTCTCCGGCACGGCGTAATCGAGCTCGCGCTGAATGGCGCGATCGATAATGACGCGGACGTAACTGGGCCTCATCATCTTGCCGGCTGACAATTTAATTGAAGTTTATGCCGATCACGAGCATCAGGTCGTGAAATAAGATGGCGCGGTTCATTTTGAAGCTGATTCTATGCCTGCTGGTCGCGTTGCCCACGGGCTTCGCTTATCTCACGCTTCGATCGGGCGATCCGCTTTACACTTTCTACGAATGGGTTAGCCCGGCACGATTTCACCAATACGACAAATTGATTCTATCGGTCGCGGCGGAGCATCAGCTCGATCCGATGCTCGTAAAAGCTGTCGTCTGGCGCGAGAGCCGATTCGACCGCGAAAAGATTGGGACCGCCGGCGAGCGTGGCCTGATGCAGGTGAGCGCAAGAGCCGCTTACGAATGGGCACGTGAGCACAAGATCGACCAGTTCCGAGTTGACCAGGTCCTTGATCCTAAGACGAATCTCGAAGCCGGCTCGTGGTACCTGCATCGCGCGCTCGAACACTGGCAAAATGAATCCGAGCCGTTGCCGTTTGCTCTGGCTGAATACAACGCAGGAGCGAGCCGTGCTCAGCGCTGGGTCGGCCAGGGCACAGTCAGCGCCAACGAGTTCCTGGCCAGGATCGATTTTCCGGCCACGCGTAAATACATCCAATCAATTCTCGATCGCTATGCCTTTTACAAAAAGCGCGGCCGGATGTGACCGTGTTTACGAGAACTCATTGCCAATTTGTGTATTTAGCGCGACGACCTTGTCGATCTTCAGCGCCACATCGATGCCGCGTTGCTTGAGCGCAGCAACGACGCTTTCGGTGGGAATGTTTCCAATAAGTGTGTTTTGCGCAAATGGGCAGCCGCCGAGTCCGCCGACGGCGGAATCGAACCTGCGGCAGCCAGCGTTATAAGCCGCGAGAATTTTCGTGATCGCGTCGGTCGGCGTGCCGTGTAAGTGCACTCCGATCTCGCATTTGTTCTGTACTCTTAAAGCAAGGCCGACGACTTTCCGGATGAACGGCGAGTCCGCCACTCCGACAGTGTCCGCGAGCGAGATCGATTGAATGTCGAGCTCGCCAACTCGGGCAACCATGGTTGCGAGCTCATCTTCATTCCATGGATCGCCATAGGGATTTCCAAACGCCATCGACACATAGACCACAAGACCGACATCGGCCTCGTCGGCGCGCTTCTTGATGGTTTTCAACGTTTCAAGATTATCTTCCGGAGATTGATTTTGATTACGCCGCAAAAATGTCGGCGAAACCGAGCATGGATAGCCAAGCGTGGTGACGCACTGAGCCGCGATCGCGCGCTCGGCACCTTTTTCGTTCACCACGATGCCGATGATCTCGACATCGCTCGGGATTTCGAGTTGCTCGAGCACTTGTTCGCTATCGGCCATCTGCGGAACGGCTTTCGGCGAAACGAAACTGACGGCGTCGATCTGTTTGAAGCCGGCGTTGATGAGAGCGCGAAGATATTGCACCTTGAGTTCGGTGGGAATCTGGCGAGGCAAGCCCTGCCAGGCATCGCGCGGGCACTCGACTAATTTTACCTGTTGGTTCGCCATCGTCGGAATCTTCCGTAACGGTTCAAGGGAATGACGAAATCGCAAATCGCGGCAGTTTTGGAGGAAATTGGGACACTGCTCGAGCTGAAAGGCGAGAACCCGTTCAAGATTCGCGCCTACGCTAACGCTGCACGCTCGCTCGAAACCTTCGGCGGCAATCTTCCCGATCTTCAGGACGGGGAAGCGCTCGCAAAAATTCCCGGAATCGGAAAAAGCATCGCCGAAAAGATCAAAGAACTCGCCGCCACGGGGAAACTTGAATATCTCGAAGACCTGCGCGCGGAATTTCCGGCCGCGATCCTGGAGTTATTTTCGATTTCGGGTCTTGGGGCGAAGAAAATCAAAGCGCTCTACGGAAATTTGAAGATCAGCACGATCGACGAACTGCGAAAGGCGTGCGAATCCGGGCGCGTCGCGGAATTGGCTGGCTTCGGCGAAACGACGCAGGCGAAAATTTGCGAGGCGATCGAGCGACGCGCGAAACAATCCGGTTATTTTCAATTCGGCCAGATCGCGAATGAAGCAGAAAAGTTAAAGAGCGATCTTTCCGGACATCCCGATGCGCTCCAGGTCGACGTCGCCGGCAGTTATCGGCGCCGAAAAGAAATTGTGCACGATGTCGATCTTGTGGTTGCGACGAAAAAGCCGGAAGCGATCGCGAAATTTTTTGTGAAGCATCCGTTGGTCGAATCGATCATCGCGCGAGGCCCGACCAAGTCGAGCGTGCGCCTGCGTTCTGGAATCCAGTGCGACTTACGTGTAGTGAGCAACGCCGAATACCCGTTTGCGCTCGCTTATTTTACCGGAAACAAGGAGCACAACATCGAGCTGCGCAGCCGGGCGCTGGACCGCGGCTGGACATTAAACGAATACCGTCTCGCGCCACTTCCGCCCGAGCCGAAGGCGAAGAAAAAGAAGCCGGCGAAAAAAATCCCGAAAGTGGGTGACGAAGCAGCGCTTTACCGCGCACTCGATCTGGATTTTGTGCCACCGGAATTGCGGGAGGATTGCGGCGAATTCGAAGCGGCCGAGAAACATTCGCTGCCGCGATTGCTCGAAAAGGAAAATCTGCGCGGCACTTTCCATTGTCACACGGTCGCAAGTGACGGCCACAATTCACTCGAAGAAATGGCGGCCGCCGCGCAGGAGTTGGGTCTGGAATATCTCGGGGTTGCCGAGCACAGCAAGAGCTCGATCCAGGCCCACGGGATCGATGCGATGAAATTGAAATCGCAGGTCGGAACCATTCGCAAACTAAACAAGAAATTCAACGGCTTCCGATTATTTGTCGGGATCGAGTGCGACATTCTCCGCGACGGAAAACTCGACTTCGACGACGAGATTTTGGCGGAGTTGGATTTCGTAATCGTCTCCATTCACTCCGTTTTCAATTTGTCTGAAGCGGAGATGACCAAGCGCGTCGTCCGCGCGATGGGAAATCCGTTCGCGACAATTCTGGCGCATCCGACGGGCCGTCTCTTGCTAAAACGCGAGCCGTATTCGATCGACATCCCGGCCGTCCTCGAGGCCGCGGCTGCGACGGGAACATGGATCGAGCTCAACGCTGCGCCCAAGCGACTCGATCTCGATTGGCGATGGTGGCCGCTGGCAAAAGCGAAAGGCGTCAAGTGCGTGATCAATCCGGACGCCCATCGCACGGAGCGATTGCAGGACTTGTGGTTCGGTGTTGGCATCGCGCGTAAAGGGTGGCTCAGCAAAGACGACGTGATGAATTGTTTGCCGCTGGGCAAGATCGAGTCGGCGCTGCGCTCGAAGCGTGAAAAGGGCGCCTAGACTTTCTCGCGTTGCGGCAAGAAGAGCGTGAGGCATTTGCACGCGCCGCCGGCCTTGAGGAATTCGCTCATCGGAAGCTGACGGCACTTGTAGCCGCGGTCCGTCAGATGAGCGGCGAGTTTAGGCGCGCCTTCGGGCAAAACAACGTCGTGCTCGAGGGTGACAGCGTTGCAACAAAATTGCATCGCTTCATCTGGGGCGACGTCGACCAGATCCGAAACGTGTTCGCGAATCGCGTGTTGACCGTACTCGTCGAACGCAGCTGGGAACCAGATCGCTGCGCCATCAGGCAAAGGACAAAAACAAGTATCGAGATGGTAAAAGCGTGGATCAACAAGTTCCACTGAGACGACGAGACAGCCGAGCATTTCCGCTACGGCGCGGTGAGATTTGATGTCGGAGCGGAATTTGTAGCCGCAAAAGAGGACGTCGCCGCCGAAAAGCGCATCGCCTTCACCCTCGAAATAATAATCATTTGGCAACCAGGAAACCTGATAACCCTGCTTTTCCATCCACTTGGCAAAATGCGGTGCTTCGCCGGCGCGTTCCTTGTGGCGAAAATTGCTCGGGATAAATTGTCTGCCCACCGCGAGTCCGGCGTTGGCGGTAAAAACCATGTCCGGCAACTTCGGTTGTGGCTCGATCAGGTTTATTTTGCAATCCAGCTTCGACAAGGTCGCGTGCAGAGTTTTCCACTGTTGTTGCGCTAGACCCGCTTCGGCGCCGCGGGCGCGGCTCATCCACGGATTGATTTCGTACTCGATGCCGTAGTAATTCGGCGGGCAAAGCAACAGCTCGCGCATAAGATCGACATCTACTTATCGCGAAGTTGCGGGCGATTCACTTCCGCGCCCTGCTCGCGTAAACGCTGAATCAGCTCATCCAACTGGGATCGAGTTGGCGCGGAGATTTCGATTCGGGCCAGACTTGGATCGACGCGCTTTTGGCCGATTTTGAATTCGACGATGTTGAAGGTGGCGCCCCGGGTCACGATTTGATCCAATACCTTGGGCAAGGTGAGTGAATCGATGATATGGCCGCGCAGTTCGATCGTTTCCGAAAACATTGATAAAACTTAACCGATGAAACTCGCCGCGCCAATTGCGCCGATTGCCTCGTGGATCGACTTTGAGCCGAAGAGATGAGAAAACCGAACGTGCGTGGACCGTCGGCCTCACAAGAGGTGAATCTGGCCTTGCGTGAGAGACTGAATCGCAGATCAAAGCCGGAGCTGCCGCTGCCTGCAGTTGCTCGATTGGCCAGAACTTTGCGCCATGTCACCGGCGGCAAATCGATTTATGGCAAAGACTGACGGGCTCGCCGGCTTGGCGCAGAAAATTGCAGACAGGCTCTCGGCCAAGCCAGAAGTTTTTATCATCCATCCGGCCGAGCTTCGAATTTTGCGGTCGATGTCGGACCACGACTTGCGCGCGTTCGCCGCTGAAAATGGCTGGCGCGTGGTTCGGCGACTCGGTGACCGACAGATTGAATTTTACAACGACGCCAGCACGCGATCGGACTCGGCTAGGGAGTAATGTTAAAGGTCGCACTTGCGACCGCGCTGTTGCTCAAGCCGGTCTTCGTTCCGATCGCCTTCACCGTCTTGGTTCCACCGCCTGACAGGAGAATGCCCTGGCTCGGGTAAACGGGTGAACTCGCGGTCGGCGTGCTCCCATCCAGCGTGTAATGAATCGTTGCTCCGGAGGTGCTGCAGAAAAGATGCACGGTGACACTCTTCGAGAAGGTTCCGCCGTTGGGATAGATAAATGGCTTCGCAACCGTTGACGCCGGAGTTGGTGTGGGCGTAGCAGTCGGCGTTGGCGTTGGCGTAGCAGTCGGCGTTGGTGTGGGCGTGGCAGTCGGCGTTGGCGTTGGCGTTGCTGTCGGAGTTGGTGTGGGCGTGGCAGTCGGAGTTGGTGTGGGCGTAGGGGTCGGCGTCGGCGCAGGTGTAGGCGTTGGAGTCGGCGTCGGAGTTGGAGTTCCCGAAGAATTAAACGCGGTGTAGGTATAGCTATTCGAGACCCACGAACCGTTAACCTGCGAGTACAGCTTTACGTAGATCGTGCGACCGTCCGTGGGAATATTGTTTACGGTAGTCGACAGGGTGTGTAGGACGCTCGAAGTGTAGATACTTCCGGAACCTAGCGAGCTGCCGACCGCAAGTATGTAACCGGTAGCACTGCCCGCGCTCCATTGAAAAGTGACACTTGAAGAACCAAAGGTGGAACCAGGTGGCGGACTCAACATCACCGCCGGTCCGGTGGGTGACGGGGTTGGAGTGGGGCTTCCTCCAGGGGTTGGCGTGGGAGTTGGCGAAGAATTGGCCGAACTGGCGAGGTCGTTAATCAAATTGATCCCGCTCGGCGTTCCCCAACCCGTGCAAAGATCGTAGCCGCTGACGGCAGAGAATTTTCCGCCGCTAGTGTTGGTAATGTTATTTCCGGTCGTGATGTCGTGAAACCGTGAGGTGTAGTTCACGCCCTTTCCGATTGCATAGGTCGCCGGATTGAGAAACCCAACCGGTGGCCGACTATTGGCGGCGGCTTGCTGATTTATCAACGCGGTAAAGCCGGCCCAAAGCGGCGCGGCGCAGCTCGTGCCGCCGAAAATTGCCCCTGAACCGCTGTTGTAAGCCACATAAACATCGTCCGCCGTTAGCGCGACATCTGGAACATTTCGGCGCGTCGTTGATCCCTGGTTTGCTGTCATATTGATCCCTTGCTGCCACGTCGGGATCGAATACACCGTGCTCACGCCGCCGCTACTGCCGACGAAACTACCGTGAGAGAATCCCCAGTTCCAGGTTGTTTCGGACGACCATGAACTTGCAGCGTCGGTCATTAAAGTTGTGCCGCCGACTTCAACGATGTTGGGACTGTCCGAGGGAAATGGAATCGTACCGGTGAACGCATCATCATCGCCCGATGCGTTAAAGAAACTTTGGCCCTGCGCCGCCATCTGTTGAAAAATTTGCTCAGCCGTCGCATCCGGAGGACCGCCTCCCCACGAACAGCTTAATTGCTTGCCCGCATTGTCGTTGGCCATGCGACTCAAAATATCCACCCATGGACTTCCGTTTGGCGCTTCGTAAACAATCACTTTTGTGAGACCGGGCGCCATCGCTATCGCCATTTCGATGTCGAGACAGACTTCGCCATTGTCCGAACCAGCCATGCCGTTGTAACCATCGATCAGAACATTTTGCAGCGGAACCGCAGGTAAGCCTGCTTGCTGCTCGTAACGCGTAATGTCACTCGGGTTATATCCGTCAAACTCAAGTAGGCCAACGACCTGGCCGGCGCCTGTAAGAGAAACTCCCGGAGCGTAGGCCGCCCGAAAATCGGATCCGTCATAACTGCCACTAGGACCCGATCCGTCCTTGGGAAGGACATTCATCATTGCGTCCACAGAGCGAAGCCTCGATTTGGGCCGCGGAATCGCGTAATTATCCAAACCGCTAATTCGGAGAATTGGCAACGCGGCGTCCACGATTGGCTCGGTGTCTGGTGCATAGAAATTCCGCGCCTCAATCGGGTGCGGGTAAGTGCGCATGGTGACGTGAAACGCTTTCTCGATCTCTGCCACAGTTCCACTCACGTCGAGAACCATCCGGTTCGGATGCGTGCCGGTGACGGTCAAGTTTTTCGCGTGCGCAAACTGGATCACGGCATCATAATCGTCAGTGGACGGACCGAATCTCTCTGTGAATTGCTCGGCTGTGAGGTACTGCTGGTAATTAGGACTCGCCGGGTCATAGAGTTGCTCCAGGAATTGCGTCAGCTCAGCTTGGTTTCGCGCTCGCAAGCCAATGGCAAGGTTGAGCTGCTTCGATCCCGCCAATGCGCCGTTTGAAACAAGCAGGCGCGCGGCTGCGGGCACATGTCCCGGCAAAGTCTTTTCAGGTCCGCTCGCCAACAGTTTTGGTGAGCAAATCGAGAAACCAAAGACGAGCGCGGCGGCAGTCGTTAAGTATCGCCGGGACATAAAAGTGGAGGGAAGATACCAAGAATTGCAGCTAGATCGATGCCGCGGGGGCATTTGGGGGCGTGACTATCATCATCTTTCAACCCAACGCAAATTAAATTGTTGCGGTCAATTTGATAAATTTTCTCAGCCCTGTGCCTGCGATCGGAAAAAGTCCGTAAGCGGACTCGTGGCGGCCCCAGTTCGAAGTTTTTCCGCCAGGCCAATTTCACGAGCTTCGCGGCCGGCCTCGATTGCGCTTTTGAATGCCCGCGCCATGCGGACAGGATCAGACGCGATCGCGATTGCCGTATTCACCAAAACTGCGTCCGCGCCCATTTCCATCGCCTCGGCCGCTTGACTGGGCGCGCCCAGACCCGCATCGACCACCACCGGCACGGTCGCTTGTTCAATGATGATTTCGATTTGCGGGCGGGTTTCGATGCCGCGATTGCTCCCGATCGGCGAGCCAAGCGGCATCACCGTCGCCGTGCCCGCGTCTTGCAAACGTTTCGCCAGCACCGGGTCGGCGTTGATGTACGGCAGCACGGTGAATCCTTCCTTCACCAAAATCTCTGCAGCGGCAAGCGTTTCCACCGGATCCGGCAGCAGATAGCGCGGATCGGGATGGATCTCCAATTTGATCCACGTCGGCAATCCGGCGCTCGCTGCGAGGCGAGCCAACCGCACCGCATCTTCGGCCGTGCGCGCGCCGCTGGTGTTCGGCAAAAGCAAAAATTGTTTCGGATCGATAAACTCCAAAATGTTCGCGAACGGATCGTGTTTGCCGGAGAGATCGGCGCGGCGTAACGCCACCGTTACGATCTCAGTTCCACTCGCGACCAGCGCATCGCGCATTAGTTCATTGGAGGCAAACTTGCCGGTGCCCACGAGCAAGCGCGACGCAAACTCGCGATCCGCAATCCTTAGCTTGGAAGGCTTGTCCGCCATCGCTTGAACGTAACACAGGCTTCCGGCCTGTCAGCATGCAGTCACAGGCAAGGCCGCCTACGTTACCACTTTCCTCTGTACGAATCGAATTTGTTCGGCCATTTTTCTTGTGTGCCCAAATTCGACCTGCGTCTTGAAGACTGCGTCAAAGGCATGGCCCGCTTGCCCGACGCATATGTCGATCTTGTGGTCACGTCGCCGCCTTACAATCTCGGGATTCGCTATCGAAAATATTCCGACCGGCAGAATCGGCAGGAATACTTGATTTGGTGCCAAAGCTGGGCGGCGCAAGTCCGGCGAATTCTGAAGCCTAGTGGCTCGTTTTTTCTCAACGTCGGCGCTGCACCATCGAACCCGCTGCTGCCGCACGAAATTGTTTTTCAATTAAGAAGTCTCTTCCTTCTCCAAAACACGATCCATTGGGTCAAATCGATCGCGATGGAAGATCGAACGTTTGGCCACTTTAAACCGATCAGCTCGAAACGATTTCTTAACGACTGCCACGAATACGTTTTTCATTTCACGAAGACCGGACGGGTCGAGATCGATCGACTCACAATCGGAGTTCCGTATCAAGACAAGAGCAACATCGCTCGTTGGTCGCACACCCGCGGAAGTGATCTGCGATGCCGCGGTAACACCTGGTTTGTTCCTTACGAAACAATCCAGAGCCGTGAAAAGGAACGCCCGCATCCGGCGACGTTTCCAGTTCAGTTGGCGGAATGGTGCATAAAACTCCACGGCGTCTCTCGCGTGAAGACAATGCTCGATCCGTTTTTGGGAATTGGAAATTCGGCGATAGCCGCACGGCGCTGCGGCGTGAAAAAATTCATCGGCTTTGAAATCGACGAAAATTATTTGGCTGAAGCGAAGCGGCGACTTCAGTTAAAATAACTGATCGTCCCGTTTTGGCGGCGCGGTCGATCCCTGAAATTTCTCGAGCGGCTTCACCAAATTTGCCGGCAACGGCCGGACGCGATCGAAAATGCGGGCGGCGAGTGGTTTCGCTGTTGTGTAACCGGCTGCGAACATTTCCAGTCGCGCGTCCAGATTGTCGATATAATGGAGCGCCATCGCTTCCGGCGTTTTCGGACTAACCGGCGATCCGAATTGCTGCTCGCCGTGATGCGCGCCGATCAAATGCAGCAAATGCAAACGAACGTCTTCCGATGGCGGTACCAGGTCTTTCCATGCGTCGTGGTCAGCGGAAATTTTTCGCCATAGTGAATTTACCAACTCGAGCCCAACGGAGATGTGGCCGACCAATTCACCGCGTTCGTCGTAGTCCATGACGAAGCCGCTCTCAGGGTAATGGTTTTCCCACAGCTTGCCCGAGTCATGAAAAAGAATGCCAGCAATGATAAGATCGATATTCAACTGCGGATACAACGGCGCGATCTGGCTTGCAACACGCATCATTTGCGCGGTGTGCTCGACCAAACCGCCGCGGCGGGCGTGATGGTAATTTCGCGCCGCCGCCGTGCGCCGGAAACGTTCGCCGAAGTCTTTCACGAAGGCGTCGCACAGCGCGCGCAGACGCGGATCGCCAATCGTCGCCACTGTTTCGAGAATGAATTGCCAGTCCGCGCTTTGTTTCACTCGTAATTCGGCGGGCCCTTGGAGCAGTTCGCTTTTTTCCTGGGCGGTAAGCGGCCGCACGTTCCACTTTTGGGCTTCAAATCCGTACTGGGAATGGGAACTAAATTCGCCGGCAAGCTCGATGAAACTCTCGCTGTTCAGGGCGCTGCATGCTTTGTACGCCGGATGATCGCTCCAGACTCGTAACGTCATTCGATCGCAAGCATCCGCCAAGCTTAATTCACAAAACGGTTTTTGTTCGCGGGTCAATCGCGCTGCCGCTGATTCGACCTGCACATGCACGCGCGCCGAAAACGGGCCGCTTTGGGCGGCCCGGCGAATCTCGCTCAACGTCATCAACTGCATGTCGCCCCGCTCTTTCTCTTAGTCTTGATCTCGTCCGGTCCGACTCAAGCGAACTTAATCCGCGGCGTTGATTGCGCCGCACGCGATGCGCGCGCCCGAATTTCCGGACGGATCGGTCTTCAAATCGTCTTCCTTTTCATGCACAACGACCGATTTGCCGATAATCGAATCTTTGCCGGTGAGACTGAGTTTACCTTTCCAATCGAGATGCGCTTTGCCGGAGGCGTCCGCTTCGACGTTGCCCAGATCCCCGGCATGACGTTCGAGGCTGGCTGGACCGCCGTGATGCTTTTGCGCCGGATTGAAATGCGCGCCGGCAGAAGCCGCATCCGGAGCCGAGCAATCGCCTTTTTCGTGAATGTGGAAGCCATGCCTGCCCGGTTTGAGATTTTGAACGTCGGCGAGCACCTGCACGTCATCGCCAACTTTCGTGAACGTAACCGTGCCGGTGACTTGACTGCCGGACTTCGGTTCCAATTGCGCCGTCGCCTTTGTGACCTCTTGGGCCTGCGCGAAAGAAACCGCGGCGCAGAACATTGTAGCGAAAAGAATCGTTTTCATTCTCCAACCGTACCGCTCTTCGCCGCAAAAGAAAACTCTCAATCGAGCAGACGCTGTTCGATTCCTGCGTACGCGTCCAGGCGCCGGTCGCGCAGAAACGGCCAGTGCGTTCGAAATTCATTTACTCGCGCCCAATCGATTTCGCCAATTACGATTTCTTCATTTGCGACTGAACCCTTTGCGATGATTTCGCCATCCGGGCCGCAAATAAAACTTTGCCCCCAAAATTCAATGCCTTCACCGCCGGCGGGCGCTTCGTGACCGACGCGATTTGCCGCGGCGACGTAACAGCCGTTTGCGATTGCGTGACTGCGCTGAATGGTTTCCCACGCCGAATGTTGGGCCGCGCCAAATTCCTTTTTCTCGCTCGGATGCCAGCCAATCGCCGTCGGGTAAAAAATAGTCTCGGCGCCGCGCAATGCGGTCAGTCGCGCTGCTTCCGGATACCATTGGTCCCAGCATATGCAGACGCCGATTTTGCCACGCTTTGTGTCCCAGGCCTGAAATCCGAGGTCGCCCGGCGTGAAATAAAACTTCTCGTGATACAACGGATCGTCCGGGATGTGCATCTTGCGATATTTGCCCAGGTACTTCCCGTTAGCGTCGATGATCGCGGCCGTGTTGTGATAAACGCCGGCCCGCCGTTTTTCGAACAACGAGGCGATGATCACGACACGCAGTTCGCGCGCGAGTTTCTCCAGTTCCGATGTCGATCTGCCGGGAACTTCTTCAGCCAGTGCAAAATTTCTGTGGTCTTCGCTCTGGCAAAAATACTGCGTCCGAAAAAGTTCCGACAGACAAACAATCGTCGCACCTTTGTTGGCTGCATCGCGAATAAAATCGAGCGCCCGCGCGAAGTTTTTCTCCGGGTCGGAGCCGCAGTTCATCTGCACGAGTGCTATTTTTGTTTTCGTGTCGTTTGTCATTGCCGCCTGTGATCATTGAACGGACAACTGATCACATTCTTCTACTTCACCGAATCCACCGGCACGATGTCGATCTTCTCAATCGTCACCCGTTTCGTCGGCTTGCTGTTCTCGCCCATGCTGTTTCGCGTTACCGGTGTGTCGCCGATTTTTTCGAGCACGTCGTCGCCTTTGATCAGTTTGCCGAACGTTGTGTATTGGTGGTCGAGCCGCGTCACCGGCGCGAGGCAGATGAAAAATTGCGAGCCGGCCGAATCTGGATCGGGCTCGCGCGCCATCGAAATCACGCCGCGTTTGTGCGAGTGGTCGTTGAATTCGGCTTTGATTTTGTAGCCCGGCCCGCCGCTGCCGTAGCGGTTCTCTTTGCTCGCGTCCTTCGAAAGCGGGTCGCCACCCTGAACCATGAATCCCTTCACGATCCGGTGAAAAATCGTTCCATTGTAAAATCCGGAGCGCGCTAGTTTTTTGAAATTTTCGACCGTGTTTAGTGCCGCATCGGTCCAAAACTGCACCACCATCTCGCCCTCACTCGTTTTAATCACTGCGACTTCATTTGTGTTCATCGACGTTTTCTCCTCTTTCTTTTCCTCGGCGGCAAATAGCGCTGCCCCTGATAGCAAAACGGCCAGGATCGACAATTTCATTCTCTTTTGTAGCGGCGGTCTCTGACCGTCGCAAATTCCTAGACGCTGGCGTGATATTCCTGAAGGCTGCGGACCTGCAACTTCGTTTTTTGGAGAGAGCGAATGCCGTTCGCGCTCGCCTGGGCTGCGCGCACGGTGGTCATGATTGGAATTTTTGCGGCGAGCGCTGCGTTACGAATCATGACCTCGTGTTCCCGCGGAATTTTTCCGCTTGGCGTGTTGATGATGAAATTGATGTCGCCGTTTTTCACCCGGTCGAGCACGTTCGGCCGGCCTTCGTGCAATTTGAAAACCTTCTTCACTTTGATTTTTGCCCTCGTCAGCGCGTCAGCCGTTCCACTCGTTGAAATAATCCCAAAGCCGAGTTTCACAAATTCGCCCGCGACCGGAATGATTGCTTCCTTGTCCGCGTCCTTCACGCTGACGAAAACGTTTCCTTTTTTCGGCAACGCCGGCGGCGCGGCCATCTGCGATTTGGCATAAGCCAGCCCAAGATCGACATCCATTCCCATCACTTCGCCGGTCGATTTCATTTCCGGGCCAAGCGAAATGTCCACACCTTGATAACGTAGAAATGGAAAGACCGCTTCTTTCACCGAAAAATGTTTCGGCACGATTTCTTTGGTGAATCCGAGTTCCGGCAAGGTTTTCCCGGCCATGATCTTCGCCGCCAATTTCGCCAGCGGCACACCGATCGCCTTGCTCACGAATGGGACCGTGCGCGAGGCGCGCGGATTCACTTCGAGCACGTAGACGTCTTCGCCTTTGACCGCGAATTGCACGTTCATCAGGCCGCGGACGTTCAATTCACGTGCCATCGCTTTTGTTGCCGACGAAATTTCATCGAGCACTTTCTCAGATAACGAAAACGTCGGAATCACGCACGCGCTGTCGCCGCTGTGGATCCCGGCTTCCTCGATGTGCTCCATAATCGCGCCGAGCACGGTAATTTCGCCGTCGGAAATGCAATCGACATCCACTTCGACCGCGTCTTCGAGAAAACGGTCGACCAGCACCGGACGGTCGGGCGTGACTGCGATCGCGCTCGCCATATAGCGGCGAAGATCGGGTTCGTTATAAACCAACTCCATCGCGCGACCGCCGAGGACGAAGCTCGGCCTGACGAGAATTGGGTAACCGATCTTGTTGGCGATCTTCACTGCCTCATCGGTGCTCACTGCTGAACCGCTCGGCGTTTGGCGCAGTCCGAGCTTGTCCAGCATTGCCGCAAACAACTTTCGGTCTTCCGCGATCTCAATGCTTTCCGGTTGCGTCCCAAAAATCGGAACACCGGCGGCTTTCAGTACGTCTGCCAGATTAAGCGGCGTTTGCCCTCCGAACTGTACCACTACGCCTTCGGGCTTCTCCTGCTCGTATACATTAAGAACGTCCTCGAACGTGAGCGGTTCGAAATAAAGTTTGTCGCTCGTGTCGTAATCGGTTGAAACCGTTTCCGGATTTGAATTGACCATGATCGTTTCGAACCCTAGCTCGCGGAGCGCAAACGCCGCGTGCACACAGCAGTAGTCAAACTCGATGCCCTGACCGATTCGGTTCGGGCCGCCGCCGAGGATCATCGCTTTGCGTTTGCCGCTTTCGCGTCGCTCGTTCTCGTCGCCGTAGGTTGAATAGTAGTACGGCGTGTAAGCTTCAAACTCCGCCGCACACGTATCGACCAGCCGATAAGTCGGCGTTACGTTCTCGCCGATCCGTTTCGCCCGGATTTTTTCTTCGCTCGATCCGTTTGCCATGGCGAGTTGTCGATCCGAGAACCCGAGCTTCTTGCTGCGCAGGAGCGTTTTGGTTTTCAGGCATTGCGATTCGGTGACGATCTCCGCCACATTCCGCAAAAACCATTTGTCGATCTTCGTCAGGTCGAAGACTTCGTCGATCGACGCTCCTTTGGCGAAGGCCTGGCCGATGTAGAAGATTCGTTCCGCGTTCGGGATGGCGAGTTTCAATCGCAACGTCTCAAGATCGACATCCTTATCCGCGCCGTCGCCGATCAGGCCGAAACGTTTGATTTCCAAACTCCGCAGCGCCTTTTGCAATGCCTCCTTGAACGTGCGGCCGATTGCCATCGCTTCGCCAACGCTTTTCATCTGCGTCGTCAACGTCGGATCGGCCTGCGGAAATTTTTCGAATGTGAATCGCGGCACTTTGACGACGCAGTAGTCAATCGTCGGCTCGAAGCAGGCAGGGGTTTCGCGCGTGATGTCATTTTTGATTTCGTCGAGCGTGTAACCGACCGCCAGCTTGGCCGCGATCTTCGCAATCGGAAATCCAGTCGCTTTCGACGCGAGCGCGCTCGAACGCGAGACGCGCGGATTCATTTCGATCACCGCCATCCGGCCATTGTCCGGATGGACCGAGAACTGAATGTTCGAACCGCCCGTCTCCACGCCGATCTCGCGAATCACCGCGAACGCGGCGTCGCGCATCATTTGATATTCCTTGTCCGTGAGCGTTTGCGCCGGCGCGACCGTGATTGAATCACCGGTGTGCACGCCCATGGGATCGAAATTCTCGATCGAGCAAACGACTACGCAGTTGTCCATCCGGTCGCGCATCACTTCCATCTCGAATTCTTTCCAGCCGACGAGCGATTCTTCGATCAGCACCTCGGTCACCGGCGACATCGCCAGACCGCGACCGGCGATTTCATTCAAGTCGTCTGGGTTATAGGCGATTCCACCACCGGTACCGCCGAGCGTGAACGCGGGCCGAATGATCAGCGGAAACGTTCCAATTTTTTTTGCAACTCGCGCCGCGTCCGCGAGCGACCGCGCCACCCCCGAGCGCGGAACGTCGAGCCCGATTCGCAACATCGCTTCCTTGAACAGTTGTCGATCTTCGCCCTTCGCGATCGCTTTCGCGTTGGCGCCGATCAACTTCACTTTGTGGCGCGCGAGCGCGCCGTTGCGATAAAGCTCCATTGCCGCGTTCAGCGCGGTTTGTCCGCCCATCGTCGGCAAAATCGCGTCTGGTTTCTCGCGCTCGATGATCGAGTCGATCACTTCCGCGGTGATCGGCTCGATATAAGTGCGATCGGCGAATTCAGGATCGGTCATGATTGTAGCCGGGTTCGAGTTCACAAGCACGACTTGATAGCCTTCCTCACGCAGCGCCTTGCAGGCTTGCACCCCGGAATAATCAAATTCGCAGCCCTGCCCGATGATGATTGGGCCCGAGCCGATCAGAAGAATCTTGTTTAGATCGTTGTTCCGCGGCATCTGCGCAGCGCGCAGAATAAACCAATTCGCGAGAACTTCACGCCTGAAGTCTCACTTCGCTTGATACTTCGGTTCTTTCGTCTGTTTCCGCACCGCGGCGAAAAGTTTCGAGATCCCGGTTTCACTGATGGTGTTGGCAAGAAAGGGCGGAGCGGTAATCCCGCTGTCGGTGAAAACGGAATATGTGACGCGGGTTTTGTTCGCGCCGGCCGGCTCAAGCAGCCACGACCCGTTGCAGACCTTGACTCGAAAAACGCCCGGCTTTTCTGCGGGTCCCTGCTCGTTCGCCGGCTTCCATTCACTTAGATAGGCGATCCCGAATTGCGCGGGCCAGGATTTCTTTTCAATCCGAAGCGTGTAATCGCGATCCGCGACGATCTTTGGCGAGAGCCGCTGATACGCGATCATTGAGTTGTCGTTTTTCTGGAGCACGGTTGCCTCCGTTGTGTAGGGCATGAAGTGTTCGTACGCGTCGACATCGTCGATCACGTTGTGAACGGTTTTGGTCGAGGCATCGATTTTCCCAATCGCTTTGAACTCTTTCAGCGTCGATCCTGGGTGCGGCCGGCTATAAATCGCGACGTCGCCGGTTTGCTTGGTCAATTGCCAGCCATTGTTCGTGGACTCGGCCGCGAAGAGCGGCAATGTTATTCCAGCGAGAAATGTTACGACCAGAACGCGTTTCATCCTATTGAGTTAGACGTAGCGCCTTGCGCGCCAATTCAGCGCAAAATCGAATCAGCCGGATAAACTGTGCCGTTCTTGATCACGGTCTCGATGTCGGACGCGTGCCCGATGTCGTCGGCCGGATTCGACTTCAGAATCACCAGATCGGCGAAATATCCTTTGTCGACCTTGCCGATGTGTGCGCCGGTTTCGCCGCCGAAAAGTTTGGCCGCGTTCGCGGTCGCGCACTGGAGGATCTGCATATTGGTAAGCCCAGCCTGCTTCATCAGCTCAAATTCGCGAAACAACGCCGGCCCATGAATCGTTCCGACGTTTCCAGCGTCTGTGCCGGCGGCAATTGTCACGCCAGCGTCTTCGAGCTTCTTCAAATTCGGCAGCGCGACTTCATAAACCTTGTTGATTCGATCCATCGCCGCTTTCGGATCAGCTAATGCCTGTTTGATCCGGTCGGGCAATTTGTTTTGCGGAATTTTGGTCACGTCCAGCGATGCGATCACTTCCGGATTGCCCCATTTCTGTTCCTCCGGTGTCAGATTCAACTGATGCGAGAATACGCGGCCGTAGCGCTCGAACACGACCAGCGTCGGACACAAAATGATATGTCGATCTTTCAAGAGCTTCACAAACGGCTCGTCGACCGGTTTGTCGTAAACGCTGTGAACGAGAATGTCCGCACCTTCTTCGACTGCTGCGCGCGCGGTTTCGAGCTCAGTCGCGTGAACTGCGACACGAGTGCGGTGGGAGTGACTCTCTTCAACTGTTGCGCGTACGATCGGCCGAAACGCGTCGACCGGATGATCTTTGTCGACGATGTACCAAATTTTCACCAGATCCGCTTTTTGATCGATAAGTTTGCGGACGAACTCGCGCGCCTGATCGGGAGTGTCGATCTTCACGATCGGTGGATCACCGAGATCGAGTTTCTCGCGCGAGACGCTGGAGATTAGCGGTCCGGCTACGGCAACTCGCGGCGCTTTCGCGGTCGCGTTCGCTTTTTGGCGAACCTCGAAATTCCACATCGGCCCGCCGACATCGACCACGCTCGTGATCCCGCAGCGAATGTAACGTGCGAAGACGTCATCGAGGTGCGACTTGATCCACGCGACTTCGTCTTTGTAGGGGCGAACACTGTTGAAATCGGCGCCGTCCGGTCGCGTAAACAAATCGGCCGATTGAAAGAAATGAACGTGCGTGTCGATGTAACCCGGCAAAATGAATTTGTCGGCGCAACTGATCTGTTTCCCGAGCGTCGCCGCGTCCTGTTTGCCCATCGCCACGCGCTCGATCTTATCGCCATTGATCACAATCGTCGCGTTCGGCATCACCTTGCTGTCGGCGGGATTGATCACCGTGGCGCCGACGAGCGAAATTTTCCCGGCGTGGACGGTGGTTACTATGAATATTGCGAGTACGAAAGTAAGAAGCGCTTTCATTTAGGTTTTTGGTTCGTCTGCGATTTTTAGAACAATTTTACCACGCGTGTGATGCGTTTCCGCTTGTGCGTCGGCTTTCGCCGCGTCGGTGAGAGGCAAAACTTGCGAAACGACCGGCTTAATTTTTCCGGCGTCGATCAGTTTCGTGATTTCTGCGAGCTCGTTCGCGTCCGGGTGCGAGAAAACCGGCGCACCGCGGATCCCGCGTTTCTCCAATTCAGCTGGATCGGCGCGCGAAATGAGCGTCGCAATAGTCCCGCCTTTCTTGATCATACCGTAAGTGCGCCTCATCGTTTCGCCACCGACCGGCATCAGCGCAAAATCGACATCGTGCGCCATCTCTTCGAATTTTTGGTTTGTATAATCGATCGCCACATCGGCGCCGAGTTGTTTCAACAAATCCTGGTTCGCGGTTGACGCGGTTGCGATCACGAGCGCGCCGCGCGCTTTCGCGATTTGGATCGCAAAACTCCCGACTCCGCCCGAGCCCCCGTGAATCAAAACAGTTTGTGTTTTGTCGACCTTGCCGATGTCGATCAAAGCCTGCCATGCTGCCAACGCAGCTAACGGAACCGCGCTGGCTTCAATGAAGGTGAGCGATTTCGGCTTAATTGCCGATTCGCCTTCGTTCGAGATGCAATATTCCGCCCAGCCGCCACCCCAAAGAAGATAAGCGTAAACCGGATCGCCAATTTTCAGCTTCGTCACCTTCGCGCCGGTCTTTACGACAACGCCCGCCATTTCGTAACCGAGAATCAAGGGGAGGTGCGTGCCGAATTCCTTGGCAAATTTGCCGTTGAGGATCAACGGATCGGCTGGATTCACACCGCTCCCGATGACACGAACGAGAATTTCGTTTTCCTTCGGCTCCGGAACCGGAATGTCCTCAAGCTTCAATACTTCCGGCCCGCCGTACTCGTGGGCTACGACCGCTTTCATGGTTTTCGGCAACGGCTGCGGGAAAACGATCCCGGGAATCAGCAAAAGGCTGTAGAACGCGATCGGCCGGATCATTCCTTGGACTCTGGAACTGCCTTCTCCGCGGCTTTGAAACCGATTTTGGAATGCGTGCCGTCGCAAAACGGCTTTTCAGTCGATGCGCCGCAGCGGCAGAGCGCCATTCGCGGTTCGACCGGGAATTTGTTGCCGTCCGCGTCGACCAATTCCACTTCGCCCTTCACGATGTAAGGACCGTTCTTGATTGTCTCGATTGTTACTTGAGCCATGCCTTACTATGTCATTTCGAGCGAAGTCGAGAAATCTCTAATTGGTGTCTGGCCGTTGCTTGATCGGAAATGTTTAGAGATGTCTCCACTTCGGTCGACATGACAGAATGAGCGCGCGCCGATTCCTATGAAAACACTCGCCTTGCTCACCGTTCTCTTCGCCACTTCGCTCTTTGCTCAAAGCGCAAAGCACCCCTTTACGTTTGAGGACATGATGAAGCTTAAACGTGTGCAGGAGCCGGTGCCATCGCCGAATGGAAAATGGGTCGTGTTCGCCGCCGAAGATGTTGATCTTGAGGCGAACACAAAGACTGCGCATCTTTGGATCGTGCCGGCGAACGGCGGTGAATCGAGGCGTCTCAACGAAACGCCGAATCACGAAGAGCGGCCACGGTTCTCGCCTGATGGCAAACGCTTGATCTGGACGTCGAAAGCGACCGATCCGACGCAAATCTGGGTGTGCGATTTCGAGTCCGAAAGCGGACGGCTGGTAGGACAGCCTCACCAAGTCACATTGATTTCAACCGGCGCGGATGGTGGCATCTGGTCGCCGGACGGAAGGAACATCGTGTTTGTGTCCGCAGTTTATCCCGCCTGTAAGGATGATGTCTGCAACAAGCAGCGCGACGAAGAGCTGAAGAAGAGCAAGGTGAAAGCGAAAATTTTTTCGCGGCTCTTTTATCGGCACTGGAACGCGTTCACGGAATTCAAGAGGGGCCATCTATTTGCTGTTCCTGCTGACGGAAACGGCGAACCGAAAGATTTAACGCCGGGCGATCACGATGTGCCGCCGTTTCACATTGGCGGGCAGGACATGTACGCGATCTCGCCGGACGGTCAGGAGCTGGCTTACACGAGCAACATCGACGAGATGGAAGCGACTAGCACAAACAACGAGATTTTCGTCGTGCCGATCAGTGGCGGGTCCGCGAGAAAGATTTCCACGAGTCCGGGCGCAGACACTACGCCACTGTATTCGCCGGACGGAAAGTATCTCGCCTGGCGTTCGCAGGCGCGCGGTGGCTTCGAAGCCGATAAATGGCGGCTCCTCGTTCAGGATCGACGATCAGGAAAGACGCGCGATCTGACGGAGAAGTTTTATCGATCTGTTGGGAGCTTTGCGATGCCGTGGGCTTTGCCGCCGCCGTTTCGAGATGATTACCTCACCCCAATCTTTTTTTCTGCCGAAGACAAGGGCAATGCTCCGATTTTCGTCAAGTATCTCGAAAACGAAGATGCACCAAAGAAAATCGCAGAGCTTCACGGCGATGACATAGCATTCGGAGCAAACGCGATTTTCTTCGGCGCTGCATCGGTTAACGCTCCCACCGAAATTTACCGGCTCAATGTTCTCGGTGGTGAGCCACAACAAACCCCGAAAGCCGTCACGCACATGAACGACGCGCTGTTGGCGCAGATCGATATGCAGCCTTTGGAATCGTTCATGTTCAAAGGCGCGAATGACGAAGAGGTTCAGGGTTTCATCCTCAAGCCACCGGGATTCGACCCGAACAAAAAATATCCTTTAAAATTCTTGATCCATGGCGGGCCGCAAGGGGCGTGGGGAAATTCGTGGACGTATCGCTGGAACGCGGAGTTGTTCGCGGCCACCGGAAGCTACGTGGTAGTGATGATCAATTTCCACGGCTCGACCGGTTACGGGCAGAAGTTTACCGATTCGATCAGTGGCGATTGGGGCGGCAAACCGTACGTCGATCTAATGAACGGGCTCGATTACGTGGAGAAGACGTACCCGTTCATCGACAAGAACCGCGAGGCCGCGCTGGGCGCGAGCTACGGTGGTTACATGGCGAACTGGGTGCTCGGTCACACCGATCGGTTCAACTGCATCGTGTCGCACGACGGCATGTTCAACACGGAATCGGCCTACGGCTCGACTGAGGAACTTTGGTTTCCGGAATGGGAATTTGGCGGCCCCCCTTGGAAGAACAGAGAAAAGTATCGCAGATACTCGCCGCATTTGTTTGCGGATAAATTCAAGACGCCGACGCTGGTGATTCACAGCCAGAACGATTACCGGCTCGATGTCAGCGAAGGATTCCAACTCTTCACCACGCTTCAGCGATTAAACGTTCCGTCGAAGATGTTGTATTTCCCGGACGAAGGTCACTGGGTGCTCAAGCCGCAGAACTCGCGGCTTTGGTACAAGACCGTGAACGATTGGGTGGATCAGTGGTGCGGGAAAAACTAGACAGGATTTACAAGGATTAACCGGATGAAAAGATCCTGGAATCGTCCAAAATCTCGTTAATCGTGTCTTTCTTACCGGCCGTCACCGCCGCCTTCGTCCGTAAGAAAAACCGCGATGCGATCTGCCACCTCCAATCGCGCGCCGTCCACCGACGGCTGATTCCGGTTGGAAGAGGATCGTGTAGAGATATGGGAAGTTTTCGAGCTTCAGTCGCGGAATTTTCTGCCCGATGAAATGTTCGATCGCCTGGAGGGCGGGAACTTCTTCGCCATTCATGAGCGTGAACGCGTCGCCAACGTTTTGCGCGCGTCCGGTGCGGCCGATGCGATGGACGTAATCTTCCGGGTGCTCGGGAACGTCGTAATTGATGACATGACTGACGCCGGCAATATCGAGACCGCGCGACGCGATGTCGGTCGCGACCATGACTTCATATTTGCCGCTCTTGAATCCTTCGAGCGCTTCAATTCGCTCGCGCTGCGTGCGGTTGGAGTGCAACACCGCGACCGAGTGCTTGGCGTGCTTCAGAAAATGCGCGACCCGATCTGCGTTCTGTTTGGTTCGGCAGAAAATCAAAACGCTGTCGAAGTTGGTGCGCTCGAGCAGGGCGATCAGGAGATCGAACTTTTGTTCGGCCGCGACCGGATAAACGGCATGAGTGACGGTTTCTGCCGGTGAACGGCGCACTCCAACCTCGACAACTTCCGGGTCGCGCAATACCCACGCGGCCAGGCGTTCGATTTCGGGCGGCAGCGTTGCTGAGAAAAGCAAAGTTTGTCGATCCGTCGAAATTTTTTCAACGATCTGGCGGACCTGCGGGAGAAATCCCATGTCAAGCATGCGATCGACCTCGTCGAGGACGAGAAGGTTTACGTCGCGAAAATGGAGCGTGCCCTGCTCAAGATGATCGAGCAAACGGCCCGGAGTTGCGACGACGATATCGACACCGCGCTTCAAATCTGTGCGTTGTTTGCCGTAGCCGACGCCGCCGTGCAAAACAGTCACGCGCAAATCGGTGAAGCGACCGTAATCGCGAAACGCGGTCTCGACTTGTGCCGCGAGTTCGCGCGTAGGCTCGAGCACCAGACACCGAAATTTTTCGTGATGTGTGAGCAACGTCAGGATCGGGAGCGCGAACGCGGCAGTTTTGCCGGTGCCGGTCTGCGCGGTGCCGATTAAATCTTTTCCGGAAAGAATGATCGGGAAAGCGCGGAGCTGGATCGGCGTCGGCTCGGTGAAACCCATTGCCTGGGTCCCGCGCACGACTTCCGATGAAAGGTCGAAATTATTAAATGACATGTTCTAGATTGAGGCCTCGCACAAAGGCCACCAAGGTCACTTCGAAATTCAAAATAGCGATCTTTGTGCCCGTTGTGTCCGTTGTGCCAGATTCTGTTGAATGAAGATATTCGTTCTGGCGGATACGCATAACAAACTTCCACAAACGGTTCTGGATCTTGCCCGCGAGGCGGACGAGATCTGGCATCTCGGCGACGTTTGCGAGCCGACGATCACCGATGATCTCGAAGCGATCGGCCCGCCGCTCACCGTGGTGCGCGGCAATTGCGATTGGAATTCGGACTGGCCGTTGGTTGTCGATTTTACCCGTGCGGGTTTGAAGTTTCGGCTGCAACATATTCCGCCGGGAGTTCCGCCCGACGATGTCGATGTTGTCTTGCATGGTCATACCCATGTTCCGCGAAATGAAAAACGCCGCGGCGTTTTGTTTCTCAACCCCGGCTGCGTCACGCGACCGAACCGCGGCTCACCTCGTAGCGTGGCCTGGCTTGAGATCGTCAACGCAAAGATAAGCTGGCGATTGGTGGAAATATAATCGCGCGAATTATTTTTCGTCGCTCGATTTTCGGCCCCACCAGCGCCGTTTCTTCTTCGGCTCTTCAGTCGGTTTCCCTTCGGCCTTCGCCTCTTCGCGCTTTGGCTCCTTTTGTTTCGGCTGCGGTTTTGGTTCTTTCTTTTTCGCCTTCTTCTCTTCAGCCGGTTTTTCTTCGACCGCGACTGCGGCGTCGACCCATTCGATGAATGCCATCGAAGCGGAATCGCTGTTGCGTTGGCCAAGTCGAATGATTCGCGTGTAACCGCCGTTACGCTCGTTCGATGCCGGCGCGATTTCGTCGAACAATTTTTTCACGGCGTCTTTCTGACGCAATGTCGCGAACGCCGTTCGACGCGCGTGGATCGATCCATTTTTGCCGAGCGTTACCATTCTTTCAGCGAGCGGGCGGACCGCTTTAGCCTTTGCCAGCGTCGTCTTGATCCGACGATGCTCGATCAGATTGCAAACCTGGTTGGCGAGCAGCGCTTTGCGATGCTCGGCTTTGCGGCCGAGTCGCACTGTCTTCTTTTGATGTCTCATCAGGTGGCGGCGAGTTGGTTACTTGCGCTCGGTCGCTGCGGCCGCGCCGTTTCCGGAAGCGCCATCAGCCGACCCGGCAACCGGTTCAACCAAACCTGGCTCGAACTTCATTCCCAAACTCAAACCAAGCTGCTGGAGTTTGTCTTTGATCTCGTTGAGCGATTTCTTGCCGAAGTTGCGGTACTTGAGCATCTCGCTCTCGGTCTTTTGCGCGAGCTGACCAACCGTGGTGATGTTCGCGTTGTTCAAGCAGTTTGCCGCGCGGACACTGAGCTCGATTTCGTTCACGCTCATGTTGAGTAGCTTCTTCAGTTTCATGTTCTCCTCGCTCACGCCGGCCGGCGTTTCGTCGAACTCGATCACTTCCTCGTTGAAGTTCACGAACACATCGAGGTGGTGACGGAGAATCGCGGACGCTTGCAGCAGCGCATCATCCGGCGTCAATCGGCCGTCCGTCCAGACTTCGAGAATCAGTTTGTCGTAATCGGTGCGTTGACCAACGCGAGTGTTCTCGACCGCGTATTTTACGCGGGTGACCGGTGAAAAAATCGAATCGATCGGGATGAGGCCGATCGGCTGGTCGAGGCGCTTGTTCTCTTCGCCGGTGGCGAACCCGCGACCGACGCGGACTTCTAGCTCGGCGTCGAATTTGTGTTTCTTGTCGAGGGTGCAGATGAGCTGCTTTGGATTGAGCACTTCGTAACCCGCCACTTCCTGAATGTCGCTGGCGGTGACTTCGCCTTCTTTGTTTACACTGAGCGAAAGTTTTTTCGACTCATGGCCATTTGTGGCTTTGAATTTTACCTTCTTAAGGTTGAGTACGATGTCGGTCACGTCTTCGACGACGCCCGGCAAAGTGGCGAACTCGTGCTGCGCCCCAGTAATTTTTATCGCAGTGATGGCAGCGCCTTCGAGCGACGAAAGCAAAACGCGCCGTAGGGAATTTCCAACGGTGTGTCCGTAACCGGCCTCAAACGGCTCGGCAGTAAACTTGGCGTAGGTGTCGGTGGCTGTGTTCTCGTCTTTGACGAGAGTTTTCGGCATTTCAAAACGACCGTAACGAATTGGCATAATTTTCTAAGGATGAAGAAGAAGGGATGAATTATGAAAAAGACAAAATGCCTAGGGCGATTTCATCCTTTTACCTTCATCCTTCTTCCTTTCGGATCGCCGGGTTTCCCCTGGCGAGTGCGGTTTCGCGTCCAGCGACGGAGACCCAGGGACCAACGGCGTAAATTAACAAAACTCGCTGCGGAGTGTGGAATAAAGACTATCTCGGCGGTTTTGCAAGCGACGACTTTTTCTGACAACCTTGCCCCCGCATGACCGGGACACTGTCGATCCTGCTGATCGCACACAATGAAGAAGAAGCCGTCGGCCCGATGCTCCAGGGGTTGTCGCGAACCTACGATCGCGAGATCCTGGAAATCAAGGTCGTGGACGACGCGTCGACCGACCAGACAGCGGCAATCGTCGAAGATTGGGCGGCGCGAAATCCGAAGATCAAACTGATACGTCGCACGCCGCCGTGCGGAGTGGGTCGCGCATTGAAGACCGGGTTTGCCAATATCAGTCCTCGAGCTGAATACGCGCTGACCATGGACAGTGATTTTGTCGAAAACATCAACCAAGTTCGTTTGCTGATCAATGCGATAGAAAAAGGAAATTGCGATGGCGTGATTGGTTCGCGTTTTGTCGAAGGGGGGAGAGTCGTCCGTTATCCATTTTTCAAACGCCTGATGAATCGTTTGTTTCACCGTGTCGTTCGAATTCTCTTTCACGTGGAGCAAAATGATTTGACCAACAACTTCAAACTTTACCGCGCGAATATTTTTCGGTCCTTGCCGTGGAAGAGCGACGGATTTGCGATGAACGCGGAAACCGGACTGCTCCCGATACTTTTTGGTTACAGATTGATCGAAGTCCCGGTGGTATGGGTCGATCGAGATCCAGAGATGGGTCGGTCCAAGTTCGGCCTGCTCAAACACGGCGGCGGTTATTTGCGTGTCATTTTATACGCGCTCCGAATTGCCCGATCCCGAAAAAGAAAATGATGAACGAGTCGAACTCAAAACGCGCGAACTGGTCGGCGATCGGTTTTGTCGCGCTAGTAAGTCTGCTCGCGCTCAGCTTTTTTTTCTCACCCGGGACCGGCGACGTTTCGATTTGGGGAAACTGGATGCGCGGAATTTCCAATTCCGGTTTGATCGATGGCTATACGAATAGCGACACCGATTATCCGCCGCTGACGTTCGTCATTTTAGCCGGAGTCGTGAAATGCGCCTCGACCTTTGGCGCTAGTCCGTTCGTCGTTCTGAAATGTTCTCTCTTCGTTTTTCTGCTCGCGACCGCGATCTGCTTTTACTATTTCACTCGCAATCTGATTTTCACGGGTGCGCTTGAAATTGCGCTCGTCCTCAACAGCATGGCGCTCGGTTACCTCGACATCTACGTCGCGCCGTTTTTGATCGCGGGCCTTTTCTATTTGCAGCGCGGCAATCTGAATCTCGGATTCGTTCTGTTCGCCGTCAGTTGTTTGACCAAATGGCAACCGCTGATCATCGCGCCATTCGTGTGTCTTTATGTTCTTGGCAATGCGAAGGGGCGCAACACCGACAAGACTTCGCAACGCAGATCGCAAATTGTTCCCTTCGCTTTGGCGGCGGGCATTGTCGCGCTTCCTCTGTTGCTGATTTTCGGCTGGAAGATTTTTGATTCGCTTCACCGCGCGATGACCTATCACATTTTTCTCTCGGCCTATGGCTTAAATCTCAGCTGGATCCACACCTGGATTCTTCATCTGGTTCAGCCCGAAAAGTACGGTGCGCTTCAAAATGGAACGATCGACATTTTCCAAACTCGCGACTTCTCGGTGATCTGGCCCGAGAAAATTCTCTTTTACCTTAATTTCGCCGTTCTCTTCATCGCGTTTCTTCGACAACGAAAAACATTCGAGCGGCTCATCGTTTACTCGATCCTCGGCTATATGGCCTATTTCGTGTTCAACACCAGCGTTCACGAAAACCATCTCTTTCTTGTCTGTTGTCTCGGTTGGATTCTCGCCTTCGTTGACTCAGGCCAATTGGTTCGCTGCATCAATCTGAGCATCGCGGCCAACGCGAACTTGTTTTTGTTCTTCGGCGCGTTCGGTCAGCGACTGAATCCGGTGGTCGCGGGAATCGATATCACCATCTTTTTTGCGATCGCGAATATTTGCCTGTTCGCTGGAATGCTCCTGAAGACCTTCAAAGCCGACGACGCGACTTTGCGGTTTTGGCGAGCTCCGGCTCACTAACCTTCGACAATTTTGTTCGGCAAATCTCCGCGCGACGTCGATTTCGGAAAATGCGACGCCAGCGCTTTGCCTGCTTCCTCAATTGCTTCGACCAGCGCGTGACTGAATCTTTCGCTTCGAAAATGTTCGCGCATTGAGTCGACTAATTGTTGCCAGAAAGCTTTGCCGCATTTTTCATGGATCGCCCTGTCACCGACCACGGCGAACTTGTGCGCGCGTGGCGCGACGAAAATTAAAACCGACGCGCGATGATCGGTGTTGTGCATGCGAAGCCGATGAAATTGTTTCTGCGCGGCGACGAGTGGATCGACATTCAACTTGCCGCGCTGGATGAATACGCGGATTTCGCCAGAGGTTTTCGATTCGGCATCGCGAATCGCATTGACGATTCGGTCGTGCTCGAGCTTGCTGAGAAATTCTTTCGTTCGCATCGCCATTACCAACTTGAGCCGGCGCCGCCGCCTCCGCTGAAGCCGCCGCCTCCGCTGAAACCACTGAATCCTCCACCGCCGCTTCCGCCGCCGGACGACCAGCCGTCACCGCCACCGCCGTACGACCAAGCCCAGCCACCGCCCCCGCTGCTGTAATGATAACCGCGCCGCGGTCTGATTCGCGAAAGGATCAAGCAGAAGACAATGAAGATGATGAAGAAAATCAGGTTCCCGCCAAAATTGCCGCGCCCGCTCGATCGCTCGCGCGCTGTTTTTCCAGTTCCTGTGTATTCACCGCGAACGGCTTTGAGAATGGAATCAATTCCTTCCGCCAATCCGCCCTCGTAATCATTGTTCCGAAAATGCGGTTTAATGCGATTCTCGGTAATATCGAAGCAGGTGATGTCGGGAAGAGCTCCTTCCAGGCCATATCCGGTGTGGATGCGCATTTTGCGATCAGCAATGAACACCAACAAAACAGCGCCGTTGTTTTGTCCTTTCTGCCCAACTTGCCACGCTTGATACACGCGCTGCGCGTAAGAGGCGATGTCGTCGTCGCTCTGCATTTTTGGAAACACCGCGACCACGATCTGGTTCGAAGTGTCGCGCTCGAATTGCGCGAGCTGTTCGTTGAAACGCCGCGCAGCTTCTTTTGAAACAACGCCGGCGTAATCGTTGAAGTAACGATCCGGTTTCGGCGGAATAACCTCAGCGGCTTGCGAATGAATCGCAACAAATGTCGCAAGACAAAGCGCGATTCGTTTCACGCTACGCTAAGATCGACAAGTTACGGCGTCGCCGCTGCGGTTGCCGCGGGAGAAGCCGCCGGCGCGGGCGAACCGAAATTGAAATTCACCGTCGGCGCGCGTTCTGCGCCTGCTTGCGCCTGGAAAAACGGCCGTTGCGAAAATCCGAACATCCCCGCGATCAAGTTCGTCGGAAAACGCCGGACCGCGACGTTGAATTCCTGCACCCCGCCGTTGAAATTATTTCGCTCGACCGAAATCCGGTTCTCGGTGCCTTCGAGTTGGGCCTGAAGGCCAAGGAAGTTTTGGTTCGATTTCAATTCCGGGTATCGTTCAACTACGACGAGCAATCGCGAGAGAGCGTTGCTCAATTGTCCCTGCGCCGCTTGAAATTCCTCCAGTTGTTTCGCGTCGGTCGGCGCCTTGGTGGGATCGAGCTGCACGCGGCCAACGCTGGCGCGCGCGTTCGTCACTTCGGTGAGCGTCGATTTTTCGAAATTGGCCGCGCCTTGAACCGTGTTCACCAGGTTTGGAATCAAATCCGCGCGCCGTTGGTAAACGGTCTGCACGTCGCCCCACTTTTTGTTCACGTTCTGATCGAGCCCGACCAGACGATTGTAACTTCCCATCAGCGCCAGCGCGCAAACGATGACGATGAAGACGAGAATCACGAGCAATCCGCCGCAACCGATCGCAAATTTATTCATAAGATCGACAATGAGTTAGGCGGAAACCGTTCAAGAAAGCGGACGCCAAGTCAAACACGCTAGCGGCCGAGCACCAGCCGCAAGAAATACGCGTCGGAAAATCTCGCGCTCATTCCTTGGCGAACGATCAGCGCGTTCATCGATGGAATGATGAACAGCCGCTGATAATTCGAGCCGAGCGCGACCGCCATGTCCGGCGGAGCCGCGCGACAAATGCAAATCCCGCCCCAGCGCGCGCGCTGCCATTTGAGGTCGAGCTCCTTTTCGAGATCGATCTCGCGCGCGTTTGGCGCCTGGCGATTCAACCAAAAGGTCAATCCGTAAGAAGGATTCGCGTCCGAGCCATTGAAGGCCTCCGCGAGCAAGTTCGACGGAACAATTTGTTTGCCGTGGTAGTTACCGCGGCCTAGCACCAGCTCGCCGAGTCGCGCCCACTCACGCGCGCTTAATTCGAATCCGCTCGCAGGAAGCGGATTGCCCCGCCGATCCTTCTTGAATTCCAAACTCGTTAGGCCAAGCGGCGACAAAACTTTGTGGTCGATGTAGGCGATTGTCGATTTTCCGTTCAATTGTCGCCGCAACAATTCGTTGAAAATCTGGAAATGACTCGGACCGTATTCGAACGCCGAACCTGGCGCAACGACCACCGGCAATTGAATCGCGACGGCATTTCGGTCGCGGATTGATTGACTGTGTAAATGCGACGCCGGCTCGATTCCGTCGGTCTGATTCAACAATTGACGAATCGTGATCCGCGACTTCCGAGGATCATTCTTCCATTCGGTGATCGTGTCGGCCACGCGGTCGTCGAGCTCGATCAGTCCGTCGCGAACTGCGCAGAGCGCGGCGATTCCCCAAAAGCTTTTTGTTCCGCTAAAAATCTTGGAGCGCAAGTCGGCGCCACCGCCATTCGCGTAATGCTCAAAAACCGTCTTGCCGTCTTGCATGACGAGCATGGAAAATCCGCGATTCTTTTCGGAGTAGTTCGCCGCGCGCGCGCAGTTGCCGCGGTCGACGTCGGCAGCGAGCGACGACGTCGATGTTAGAAATGCGAGCGCGAAGATCTGCAACCAGCGCATCCTTGGCGATTGGGTCAATCGCCCCGGCCTGTCTCCGGTGCGGGAGCGACGACGTTTTGTGTCGGCGCCGGCCGTGGCGCAACTGGCAAATGCCGTGTGCGCAATTCCTCGACGTTTGGCAGTTCGTCGAGATTGCGCAGACCGAAATAGTCGAGGAAAAATTCCGTCGTCTCATAGAGCAAGGGATGTCCCGGAATTTCCGCGCGTCCGGAGATTTTGACGAGGCCGCGCTCCATCAGCGTTTGCAAAACGCCGTCGATGGTCACGCCGCGGACCGCTTCGACGTCGGCGCGCGTGATTGGCTGGCGATAGGCGATGATCGCAAGCGTCTCGAGCGCGGGTGAGCTCAAGCGAGCTGGTTTTGGCGCCGCGAAAAGTCCGCGAACCCAGCGCGCGCATTTCGGATCACTGGTTAGTTGCCAGCCGCCAGTCTTTTCAACAAGCTGAAAGCCGTGCTCAGTTTGAGTGTATTCGACTTTCAATTGCTCGATCGCCGCCGCGATTTCCCCCGGCTTAACGTTCGCGAATTCGTTCGGTGAAAATTCGTCCTCGGCACCCGCGCCGTGAAGAAGATCGACAATCTCTTTCGTTGAGAGCGGCTTGTGGGCGCTGAACAGAAGTGCTTCGATGACCCGAGTGAGGTTCATGAGGTCTAATTTGCCCCGATCGCAGTTTGAATTGCGTCGGCGATCCGGTTGGCGTGTTTGTCGATCTTGTCGAACTCGCGGCCTTCGATCAAAAGGCGGATTTTTGGTTCAGTGCCGGAGTAGCGCAGTAGCACGCGGCCTTTGCCGGCCAGCTCGCGTTCCACTTCGTCGCGCAGTTTGACCACTTCGCGCAATTCTTCGATCGGCGGCTTCGATTTAACCACCAGATTGCGCTGCGCCTGCGGATATTTCTTGAGGCACTTTTTCAATTTGCTCAATGGCTGGCCGGTCGTGCGCATGATCCGCAAAACCTGGAGCGCGCTGATGATGCCGTCGCCGGTGGTAGTGAAATCGCGGAAAATAATGTGGCCGCTTTGTTCGCCGCCGAGACTGAGAGTTCGTGCGACCATCTCTTCGATCACGTAACGGTCGCCCACTTTGGTGCGAATGACTTTGCCGCCGCTGGCCGCGAGCGTTTCATCAAGGCCGAAGTTGCTCATGACGGTGGCAACAAGCGTGTTGTGGCGCAGTTGCTGCGATTTCAAAAGATCGAGTGCAGCAATGGCGAGGATCTCGTCGCCATCGACGATCTCGCCATTTTCGTCGCAAAGCAGAACGCGATCTGCATCGCCGTCGTGGGTGATACCGACATCAGCGTCCGCCACTTTCGCGATGCGTTGAATTTCGTCAGGATGCGTGCTGCCGCAGCCGTCGTTGATGTTCATTCCGTTCGGCTGGTTGTGGGCGACGGCAACTTCCGCTCCCAGCTCGCGCAAAACACACGGTGTCGATTTGTAAGCTGCGCCGTTGGCGACGTCGACCGCGACGCGCAATCCGTCGAGCGACATTTTCCGCGGGAAACTTGCCTTCGCGAATTCGACGTAACGACCGAGCGCGTCATCGATGCGCGCGGCGCGTCCAATTTTTCCAGCAGTCGGACGGATGTTGTCGATCTTGCCGCTGAAAACGAGGTCCTCGATCTGTTCTTCGACTTGATCGTCGAGTTTGTAACCGTCGTGCCGGAAAAATTTAATACCGTTGTCTTCGTAAGGGTTGTGCGAACCGGAGAGAACAATGCCAGCATCGGCGCGCAACGATCGGGTGATGTAAGCCACACCCGGAGTCGGCAGCGGTCCGATGACGAGAACATCGACGCCGAGCGACGTGATTCCGGCAACGAGCGCGTTCTCGAGCATGTAACCGGAAAGCCGGGTGTCTTTGCCGAGCACAATCTTCGGGCGCACGCCTTCCGCGAGCGTGCGCGGATTCAATTGCGTGAAAACGTGCGCGGCCGCGCGGCCAAGCTGGAGTGCGGTCTCGGCCGTAACCGGTTCAACGTTGGCGATTCCACGAACGCCGTCCGTCCCAAAAATTTTTGTCGCCGGTTTCACGGTCTTACTGAAACGCTCCGATGGCCCTTCGTAAACGGGAAAGTATTATCCGGCGTCAATTTATTGTCCTGGCGAATGTTCACGCCCCACCCAAACTACAAGCGCGCCCGCTTCCAGAGCGTGGACCGCGCTTTGAATGAATTCTTCGCTACCCGGCATTTGATGCCCGCCTGGCTTTCTTCGCGACCTGTTTTTCCTTGGCGTTCATTTCATTGATTTTGCGGTGCAAGGTTCGCCGGCTTATCCCGAGTTTTTTCGCCGCCGCAGTCACGTTTCCGTTGGTCGTGGCTAGCGCCTGCAAAATCAGTTTCCGTTCCGTCTCGTGGAGATCGAGCGGGCTCGCTTTTTCGCCGAAAGCTTTGGCGGGCGAAATTCCGCGCGGAAGGGTTGCGCTGGCAGCCTGTCGCAAAGCCGAAGGCAAGTCGCGCAGCGTGATTTTTGGCCCAGTCGTCATTACCACGCCGTGTTCGATGGCGGTGCGCAGCTCGCGAATGTTTCCGGGCCAGTTGTAAGTCAAGAAAGCATTCATCGCTTCGGGCGTAACATCGACAACCTCCTTATTGTTCGCTTTGGAAAACTGCCGGACAAATGCGCGCGTCAGTAACGGAATGTCGTCTTTGCGCTCGCGGAGGGGCGGCATGACGATGCGCACAACATTGAGGCGAAAATACAAATCGTCGCGGAACCTACCGTCTTTCACCATCTGCTGGAGATTCTTGTTTGTGGCCGCAATCAGCCGAACATCTGCGCGCAACGTTTGATTCCCGCCGACGCGCTCGAAGGCGCGCTCTTCGCTGATTACGCGCAGCAATTTCACCTGCGTCGGCGGCGGAATTTCGGCGACTTCGTCGAGAAAGATGGTGCCGCCGTTCGCCTGTTCGAACCGGCCGAGGCGGCGTTCGTGCGCGCCGGTGAAGGCGCCTTTGTCGTGTCCGAACAATTCGCTTTCGAGCAGGGTCGGCGAAAGCGCCGCGCAATGGACGGTGACAAATTTCGCCTTGTTGCGCCGGCTCAAGTTGTGAATGGCATGCGCGGCCAGTTCCTTCCCGGTCCCACTCTCGCCTTCAATCAAGACATTCGCCGACGAGGGCGCGACCTGGCGGATGGTGTCGAGCACTTCGCGCAACGCGGGCGACTCGCCGATGATGTTTTCGAGACCGTAACGCTCGCTCACCTGTCGTCGGAGCGTTTGATTTTCCTGTTCGAGCTTGCTGTCCCGCAGTGCCCGCGCAATCAGCATTTCCACTTTGTCCAAGTTCAACGGCTTGGTCACGAAATCGTAAGCGCCGCGTTTCATCGCCTCGACCGCGGTGTCGACCGAGCCGTAGGCCGTCATCATGATCGCAATTGGCGGCTGCGGCATTTTCAGTGCGCGGTCGATGAGCTGCATTCCGTCCTCGCCGCCGAGGCGCAGATCGGTCAGGAGAAGATCGACATGTTCGCGCTCCAGAACGTTCATGGCGCTGGTAATGTCGCCCGCGACGTAAACATCGTGATCGTTTTCGAGCAGGCGGCGCAATCCGTCCCGCGTATGTTTTTCGTCATCGACAATCAGGAGCGCGGGCTGGATGGAATCCATGAATTAATTTCGGCGACGCCGGTGCGTCATTTATTCTCACTCAATCGCGCCATCTCTCAATCAGGAAGATAACGGTGGCAAGTTTCACAACTGCGCTGGCGCTAACGCCGATGAAGTTGAAGATCGAGTGTCCGAATTTGCGTCGCGTAGCCTGGAAACGAAGACGAATTACGGCGCCGTCGTTTCGTGATAAGCCGAGCCTGACTCGTAAACCGCGATCTCGTTGCGCAAAGATTCAACGAGGGGGTCGACGCCGCCCGCTTCGGCGATTTGAAGCGCGTCTTTGGCAGCGGCGACGGCTTTGCCAAACTGACCGTCCTCCGCATACGCAGCTGCCAGCGTGTGCAGCATGATCGGATCGTTCCCTTCCGTCGCGACGACAGCCTGTTCCGCGAGCTGCACCGCTTTTGTGCCGTTGCGGAATTTCGGATCAGCGGCTGTTGCGAGCAACCAAGCCAAATTGTTTTGGGCAGGAGGAGAACCGGGTTGGCTCCTTAGCGCGGCTTCGTATTCACGAATCGCTTCTTCGGTGCGCCCCTGCTGGCGAAACGCATTGCCAAGATTGTTGTGTGCGTCCGCATAATCGGGTCGCAATTGCAGAGCTAAGCGGTAATGAAGTATCGCGTCATCAAGCTGACGTCTTCGTCGGAACACGTTGGCGATGGAGTAATGGCTCTCGGCGTGATCAAATCGAAGCCCGAGCGTCGCCGAGTAGGCGTTGAGGGCACCTTCGAAATCGCGCTGTTGTAGAAGTGCGTTGCCGAGGTTGATGTAAGCCTCGGCGTTGCTGGGCCGGTTTCGGACCGCTTCGCGCAAGTGAGCTATCGCTTCCTCTGCCTTGCCTTTTTCCAAGTAAAGAGCGCCGATGTTGTTCTCGGTATCGGAATCGCCGGGCGAAATTCTGAGCGCAGTCTGGAACTCGTCCATTGCTTCGGCCGTTCGTCCTTTTTGCATGAGCACCTTGCCAAGATTGTTGTGGTCTTTGCTTTGGTTCGGATTCAACTCGAGCGCTTTCTGGAAATAGTGCGTCGCTTGGTCGATATCGCCGCGCGCCGATTGATACGAACCGAGATTGCTGTAGGCCATCCAGCAGTCCGGATTACGCGCAATCGTCGTCCGCCAGAGCGTTTCGATGTCACGATAGTCGTAGCACTGGTGCCAGCTCAAAACGCCGAGCGTTAACAAAAGCGCACCGTAAATTGCCGACCGCACAAAAGTTTTTGCCGGCGAAAAGGCATCGAGCGTCATCGTCAACCCCGCGGCGAATAAAGTGAGCGGCCCAACGCAGGCTAGATATTGGAAGTGGTCCGCGACGAAAGAATAAAGGAAGGGGTAGACGTTGATGAAACCGAGCGCGGGAAAAAGTAGACCGAGAAAAATGAGTGCCGCCGCAAGCGGACCGCGGACATTCTTTCTCGTCCGCCAGATGAAAGCGAGCAACGCGAGCAGCGCGATGGCAAAGAGATATTGCCACCAAACTGCCGCGCTGATCTGCCAGCGCGGATAAATGAATGTAAGTTTGGCCGGCCAAAGAAGTTTGAAAAGATAGAACCAAAAATCGCGCACCGCGATCAGGCAGCGTTGCAAGATCGACAACTGAAACTCGGCGCCGTGAGCGCCAATGAGAATTCTCTCGAATAACGCGGTGGCAAGGCCGGCGATAATTCCAATGAGGAAGAACGGCAGTAACGGCAGAATGTCTTTGCGCAATCGAATCAGCCCTCGTTTCCACCACAGAATCACCAGCACGATTGCGGGCAACGGAGCAATCGCCGTCTTGCAAAGCAGACCGAGGATGAAGAGAACGAGTGCGCCGACGTAGGACAAGCCAGTTCTTCGCTCGTCGAAATTGAGATAGGTCAGGATCGAGCAGAAAAAAAAGAGACCGGAGAGCGTGTTCTTGAGTTCTGAAATCCAGGCGACGGATTCGACTTGAACCGGATGCAGCGCGAACAATCCCGCGGCCAGCCAGGAGCCGGGAATTTTCAAGCGCAGCAAAATCTGGAGAAGGACGAGCGCGCCCAAACCGTGAAGCAGAATGTTAGCTAGGTGATAGCCGAGGACCGAATCGCCCCAAAGTTTTTGCTCGATCCAAAAAACGCTGTGCACCAGCGGATAGTATTGTTGCGTCGCGCCCGGCTGCGTCCAGATCTGGGCCAGACCTTGCCATGACCGGAGGGCCGGTTGGGTGATATGCGCGTTGTCGTCCCAAATCGGTTTGCCGCTCCACGCCGGCAAATAAGCAACCGCCGTGGCGGCGATTAAGAAAAAGCTGAACAACCAAAGGCGCTGCGAAATTCTCGATTCGCTTTTTCTGTCCGGCTTCGACATTCAGTTAGCGTTCGATTTCGAATCGCCTGCTTCCAACATACGCACACGCTTATCGATGTGCGGCAGGCGAATCGTAACGCTCAGTCCTTTGCCTTCGCTGCTTTCGATCGACAACTCGCCGCCGTGCTCGCGCACGATCCGGCGAACGATCAACAGGCCGAGCCCGGTGCCGCTCGCTTTGGTTGTGAAATAGGGTTCGAACACGCGGCTGAGATTTTCCGGTGAAATCCCCCCGCCGGTATCGCTGAAGCGAATGATCACGTGCGATTCGTCCACGTTGGTACGAATCCGTAAGATCCCGCGGTTCTTCATCGCTTCGAAACTGTTTTTGATCACGTTGTAGAAGGCTTGCTTCATCTGGTCGCGGTCAAGTTGAACCAGCGGCAAATCGGAGCGCAGCTCTTGTTCGACCACGATGTCGCGATCTTTGATCTCCGGGGCGAAGAAACGAACCGCTTCTTCCACGAGCGAGTTCACGTTTTCCGGGCGTAGCTCTGGACGACTCGGTCGAATCGCACGTAAAAACTGGGTAATAATGGAATCGAGCCGGTTCACTTCGGCGCGCGCAACTTCTACGGATTCCCGAAGTTCGGCGCGTTTAGCGCCATCGAGCTTGCGCGCCTCGCGCTCGATCAACTGCAAGTGAATATTGAGCGAGTTGAGCGGATTGCCGATTTCATGAGCCACTCCGGCGGCGAGCAAGGTCAGTGCGTTCAAGCGCTCGGACTCGATCGTTTGCTGTTCGCTGCGCCGGCTCTCGGTGATGTCGCGCAGAATAATCGCGTACCCGACCGGTTCGGCTGAGATGCCTGGCCCGCCGGAACTCGCCGAACGCGGCTCCATCTTATCGTCGGTTGTTTGGCGCTCGATGACCAGCGGTACCCTGTAGAAATTGATGAAACGATTTGCCGGATAAAAAATTTCCAAATCACGGCTGACTGCGTCTGTTTGTGAGAGAGCGTTCCAATCGAGTCCGCGCACGCGCTCGTCCAAACGTTTGCCGAGCGACTCGTCTGCCTCAATCCCAAACAACTGACAAGCCGCGTCGTTGAGGTAGGTGATGCGCCCTGTCGAATCGGTGACGATGATTCCTTCCTGGATCGAATTGAAAACGGTTTCGAGAAAACCCTTTTCCTGCACCAGCCGCAGAAAATAATTCTGCACCTCCTCCGGCCCGATCTTGCCGAGCCGCCCGATTAGTTTTTCAACGAAGCCAGCTTTCACAACGCCACTGTCGTGTCGAGCGTTAGTCGAGACATTGCTAAATATTTTCGGTCAGAAAAACAGTAAGAGATTCCTCGACTTCACTCGGAATGACAAATGGTCTACGCTGCCTGCCCCGTTTCTTTTTCAGCGCGCTCTTTCAACGCGGCTTTGCGTGAAAGTTTCACGCGGCCCTTATCGTCGATGCCGATGCATTTCACCCAAATCATGTCGCCGGGTTTCACCACGTCTTCCGTCCGTTTCACGCGGAAATCGGCCAGCTCCGAGATGTGGACGAGTCCTTCCTTGCCCGGCAGAACTTCCACAAACGCGCCAAACTCTTTCGTGGATACGACGCGGCCCTGATACGTCTGGCCGATCTCAATCTCGCGCGTCATACCGCTAATGATTTCTTTCGCGCGCTGCATCGATTCGCCGCTCGTCGCGTAAATATGGACTGAACCGTCGTCTTCGATGTTAATCTCAGCGCCGGTCTCGGCCACGATTCCCTTGATCGTCTTGCCGCCCGGTCCGATGAGCGCGCCGATTTTTTCCGGATTGATTTTGATCGTCTCGATCCGCGGCGCGTACTTCGAAAGTTCTGCGCGCGGTTTGTCGAGCGCGCCGCGCATGATTTGCAGAATCTTCGTGCGCGCTTCTTTCGCGCGCTGAATCGCTTCGGCCATGATTTGGTGGCTAATACCCGGCAGTTTTAGATCGAGCTGGTAACCGGTCACGCCGATGTCGGTGCCGCAAAGTTTGAAATCCATGTCGCCGAAATGATCTTCCGAACCGATGATGTCGGTCAGCAGTTCGTAGCGCTTCAGTTGTCGATCTTCGCCGTGCTCGGTGACAAGTCCGACTGAAATTCCGGCGACCGTTCCTTTCATCGGCACACCGGCATCCATGAGCGCAAGCATTCCGCCACAGACGCTCGCCATCGAGGTCGAACCGTTCGATTCCATGATCTCGCTCGACACCCGAATCGCGTAACGAAATTCGTTTTCGCTCGGGACAAGCGGCTCGATCGAGCGCTCCGCAAGCGCGCCGTGACCAATCTCGCGCCGCCCGGGCGCGCCGGTCCGGCCGGTTTCGCCGACGCTGAACGGCGGGAAATTGTAATGAAGAATGAATCGCTTCGATTGCTCGCCGCCGCCGTAAGCATCGATCATTTGCGCTTCTTCGATCGGAGCCAAGGTCGCAAGCGTGAGCGCTTGCGTTTCGCCGCGCTGAAAAATCGCCGAACCATGGGCACGCGGCAGCACGCCCACTTCGCACGCGATCGGTCGCAAATCCTGATAGCCCCGACCGTCGACACGTTTTTTCCGGTCGAGAATGTTGATCCGAAACGCTCTCTTCTGAACATAATCGAACGCCTGCAAGATCGAGAACTCACCGGTCTCGGGATATTTTTCCAAGATCGACGCCTTCACTTCTTCGTGCAGTGCTTCGATCGCTTTTGCGCGCGCAACCTTGCCTTCGGTGTAAAGTGCGGCTTCGATTCGATCGCCGGCCATTTGATAGGCGATTTCGAGCAGCTCCGGTTTTACAGTGAGCAACGGCAGCTCACGCTTCGGTCTCGCGACCTGCGACGCAAGCTCTTTTTGGATCCGAATCATTTCGTGCGTCTGCGTGTGCGCGAACTGGAGCGCTTTTACGAACTCCACTTCCGGCAATTCGTTGGCCGCGCCTTCAATCATGATGACGTCGTTCTCAGTGCCGACGTAAACAAGATCGAGATCGCTTTGTGTTCGCTCGGTGTGAGTCGGGTTCGCGACAAACTGCCCGTTCACGCGACCAACGCGCACGGCGCCGATCGGTCCGGCGAATGGAATGTCGGAGACGCAAAGCGCAGCCGACGCACCGTTGATCGCGAGAATGTCGGGATCGTTCTCGCCGTCGGCGCTGAGCAGAATCGAAATGATCTGCGTGTCGTAAAAATATCCCTTAGGGAAAAGCGGGCGCAGCGGACGATCGATCATCCGCGAGGTGAGCGTTTCCTTTTCGGTCGGCCGACCTTCGCGTTTGAAATATCCGCCCGGAAATTTTCCAGCGGCGGCGGCTTTTTCGCGGTAATCGACCGTGAGCGGGAAAAAATCCTGGCCTTCTTTAATGGCCGTGGCCGACACTGCGCTGACCAACACCATCGTGTCGCCGCACGAAACGATGACCGCGCCGTCGGCGAGCTTGGCGATCTTGCCAGTCTCGATACTTATCTGGTTCGACCCAATCTGGGCTGTGACCTTGTGTTGCATAATATTTTCCTGGATTGTGCGAGTTCCAGGTCGGTCACCCTGACTGTAGGTTTTAAACCCGTTGTCCCGCAGCCGCGGACGCGAAACTAAAACCTAAAATCCAAGGTGGCCTTGGGCGACCTGGTTGTCGCGTTAACTAACTTTCGAATCGGCGTCGCACTGAAATGCGGACGCTAAGATCAACATCTGCTATTTCCGCAGATTCAATTTGTCGATCAATTTCTTATAGCGTTCGGCTTGGGACCGACTCAGATAATCGAGCAGGCTCCGGCGTTGGGCCACCATTTTGAGCAACCCGCGGCGCGAAGAATGGTCCTTGGCGTGGCTCTTCAAGTGTTCGGTCAACTGCCCGATCCGGCGCGTCAACAGCGCGACTTGAACGTCGGCGCTGCCGGTGTCCTTCCCGTGCAATTGGAACTGCTTGATATCCAGCGTTTCCGTGTTCTCAGCCATTTCGAAACGCCTATTCTAGACCAAGAATCCGGCTTCGCAAGGGCCGCGTCCCCGACGATTACAGCTTCGTTGTTCATATTGGGTTAACGGTGCGTCTCGGATGTCTGACTGGCCAGATCCCGTTCCATTTCGACGGGCGGACCATCGAGAGCCTCAGTGAGATCATTAGCGTTCACGCGATACATCAAAATTGAAAAGCCGACATTATCATCCGGCTCACGCTTCCGGAGGAAAGCGGCCAGACGATGGAACGCCAGACATTGATACTTGTTGATCGATTCAGCCGACTTCTGAGGTGAAATTTCGGTGAGAGCTGCCTGGCGCGCAGTAGCGTCGTCAACAAGTAGTGGCGTCACTATTCGTCGCACCTCCTGATACTCATTCTCTAGGCGCTTATTCCACTTCCCGAACGCCCCACACGCGGACTCCGCGACAGGCTGAATCAAGCTGGCACTAATAAAGTACGTGCCCGCACCCAGACGAAGTAACGATGGCTTCATGACCAAAATCGCGAACATCTGGTCGCCATTTTGTCCCGTGCCGACAACGGCATCGTCATATTCTAGTTGGCTCCGCAGAAAATCTTTTACCGTTTCGGCTGGTCGTTCTATAGGCAGCGCGAGGACTAGCACCGGAGGCGGGCGGTAGGATTCCGATCCCGAATAGATTTGAATTGCAGGAACTTGATAATAGGAAGGGCTAGCCGACCCGAAATAGGCCAGATAAATGGGAGCCGTTGGGTGGTGTGCTTCAATGTAGCGTCGCACCCCTGGCAAGTCCTGACCCCAATCGAGAGAGCTGTCGACCAAATAACGGTACGCGCGCTCTGGTTTAACGATCCCATTGAAGTACGCGAGATAGTGCGGAAAGCGGTAGACGACGTCTATCCCAAGCAACGCTAGCGCGAGGCACAATCCTAACTCAGCCACGCGTTTTCTCAATCGGCGCACCTTGTCCGGGCGCGGTTCCAGCCAATATGCAGCCGCTCCGCAGAGAACGAAAAGAGGAGGATAGGTTACGAGAATATGGCGGTGGCCGATGTTGAGATGGCTCGTGATCGCCGCTATCCAATAAAATGCAAATAAGGTCCATAAAGGCAGCGTCTGGTAAAGCGTTGTGAACGAGTTCCGAGCGCTGCCTGTCAGCGGCTTTGTCCGAAGGCCGGCGATGGCGGCCGCGATTGCCAAACCAATCACGACAAAAACGCTCAACGGCGTTTTCACCGGAAACGTGTAGGGAAAAAAAGTATGCCAACCCGTTTTGCTGAAACTGCCGTTGAAAAATGCCGACCGCTCGTTTGCACCGTGCCAGGCGTGCGCGAAACCATAAAGATATGCCTCCGGCAGCGCATGATTCCAGCGCAAGCTTTCGAAAATGCGGGGGATAAAACTTGGAGGGGGCTGCGCTAACAATTCATCCAAGCGTGCACCTTGCTGTCGGGTGAGTGTCTCCCGCCTGATGGAGTCAAGCGCCTTGCGCGCGGCGACCGACCAATGGTCGGGCTCGGCGTCTTCACGAGCGAAAATTTCATTCACCTCTTCGTGCTGCGCAGACGTGAATCCAAGTTGCTTCAAGATTGAATCCGGCGCGGGCTTCTCGAGCAACATTTCCCAGGTCTCATCTGTCCAATTGCCGCTGGGCATCGCCGGAGAGAAAGCAGAGTAGCGAAAACCGTAAAAGGTCCAGATTACCAACAGGACAATTAAGACGTGGCCGATTGCGACGCCGCTAAAGACCAGAACTTGGGCTCCGCGCGACCGAGCCTCGCGCAGTCTGCGGGTTTGAAGCAAGACCGGGCTTCCCTCGATTAGCCGTGCGATCACCAGCGCCAGCGCGATAGGCAAGATCAACACACAGGACATCTTGGACACAAACAGCCCACCCATCGCGAGCGCGCTCACGATCACGCGCAACAATGTCGGTTGTTGGAGCATCCTCCACCAAGCCCATGTCGCCGCGGAAAAAAATAAAGCGGCCGCGGTGTCGGACGTCATTAGGGCGCCGTTGGCCAGAATGGTTGGATTGAGAACATAAAGTGCCAACGAAAGCATGCCTGCGAGGGGCCCAAAGAGTTGCCGTGACCACGCCCATACCAGCAGACCCAAAGAAACGGCCAGCAACCCGCTCACGGCACGGCCACGTCGGATCATCGCATCTGCGTCATTACCGATTTCGTAAAACCATTGCCGTGCGATTTGCCACCCCTGCGAGGTGCGCCATGCTTCGTTTGAAATCGGAGGGAATTTGTAGTTACCGGTTAGTAATGGCAATGCGATCAGCCGTTGCGGAAGGTTGCCATTCGCGGGGTTGAGCCGGTAATCGTTGAATTGCCAATAGGTGTAACCGCGGGTGGCGTGCATCCCCTCGTCGACTGTTTGGCTTGTACCGCGCAGGCTCGCAAGCATCCCAAGCCAGAATGCTATCAAGACAAAGGTTGCTACGATCGGGGAAAGCCATCGTTCTTGAAGATAGATCGACACGGCCTGCGCGTTTATGACTGAGGCCCCATACAAAACGCGCCCCTGAGAGGTTGGCAAAAAAACTCGACGCTTAACTCAACTTCCTCGCCAAGCGGATGGAATCTTTTGCCGCTTCCGCACCAGCACTTGCGCCGATGAAAACGTGTCAAGATAACTCAGTGCCACGCCGAGGTTTGTCGCGTGAGCGACTTCGGCCGCTGGGATTTTAGCGCTCTCGAACCCGCTAACGAGTGCTGCGACTTCCGGCGGCGCTCGCGAAATCCCGCATTTTCACTGAGCGATCGCGCCGCCCCATTTGCTCCAAGCCCAGAGCAAAATGAGCGCGCCGAGGATCGACATAATGAAGCCGGCCGGATGAAAGGCTGACCCGGGCGCTGGCCGCGAAAAGAGCCGTCCAATCAATCCGCCGACAATTGAACCTGCGATTCCCAAGATGACGCATTTTACAACCCCAAGTCTCAGTCCCATGATCAACTCGGCTATCCAGCCAACGATACCACCGACGATAATAGACCAAATGATGTGTAACATAAGCCTGATGCTAGAATGGCAGAGAATGCGAAGGCGACTCTTTTCTTTGTTTCAGCGGCGGTCTCCGACCGCGAGATGACGACGCTCAGAGAGCGCCGCTACAGTTTTTGCCGATTGGCTTCGTCGATCGCCAGGTATTCGTCGCGCGGCGGACTGAACGTATCGAGGACGTGTGTTTCTTCGATGGTCTCGACGCCGTGCGGAATGTTGCTCGCGAGATAAAAGGAATCTCCCGTCCGCAATTCGTGCGGCGTTCCGTCGACAATCAATCTCATTCGGCCTGACAAAATGTGGACGATCTGCTCCTGCGGATGTTGATGCGCCGGCATTTTGCTGCCCGCCTCCAGCGTCGCCAGCATTTGGTACATGGTTTTCCCGCTCGTCTTCGTCTGGCGCTTGATGCCCGGGCAAATCGTGATCCAGGGATTCGTGTTTTTCATAAACCTCCTCCTCATACATATGCATGCCTGAAACAAAATGCTCGAATGACGAATGCGAAAGAAAATCCGAAGTTTCAAATGATGAAAACCGTTGCGAACCCCTTGTCATTCGTCGTTTGTCATTGTAGGGGTTACCTCGCGTCTGCCGTCGTACCAGATGCGAAGGCGATCGCGCGAGCGGAGGGCGCGCGGCCAGCGAAGAATTACGCCGAGAGAATTTCCCAGGATATCGCGCGCGGAGTACATTCGCAGTTTTCGACCGGAAGTAACGACTGGTTCGAGCAGAATCCGAAACCGCCCGAGCCTCCGGACGGCGAGACTGAAATAAACCTCTTCACCGACGAAAAGTTTTTCATCAAAGCCGCCGACGGCGTCAAAGTTTTTGCGCGTCGTGAAAAGAAACGCTCCCGCGCCGAGCTTGAGGCTGAAGTAGAATGCGCAGAAGGTTTTTATGAAAATGCGCGCCCACACCGGAATGGCTCCACCAACCAGAACCCGGGCGCTGCCCGCCGCGCAGCCGCTTGCGAGCGCGTTGATCGCACCGCTCACATGCTGGGCGTTGATCCGTGTATCTCCGTCGACGAAGAATAAAATGTCGCCGTGAGACGCGCGTGCGCCGGCATTGCGTGCGGCCGCGATTTGCCGGCGATGAATCGAAACCACCTTCGCACCGGCGTTGCGGGCGACCTCTGGAGTTCCATCAGTTGAAGCATCGTCAACCACGATGATCTCGTATTGCCTGTCCGCCGCGGGCTCGGCGGAGGCGGGCGTGTCGCGCTCCGGCTCTGCGAAGGCGTATCGATCTTTCGCGGCTCGATGGATCGCCTCGATTGTGCCGGGCAGCTCGACCTCCTCGTTAAAAGCTGGAATTACAAACGAAAGCACCACTGGCACTGTAATGGCAACGGTCGTCACTGCACCTGGCACTTGGGCGGGCATGGCTCAGGCCAAGGGCGAGCCGGGCTAGTCGACAGAAGTATTGATCACGCCTCGAATTTATCCCCAGCCTTCTGAACTTCGCGATAAGGCAGCAACCAAATCAGGGATTCGTCGTGAAGATCGACAACCTGGATGCGGTTGCCCCACGGGTCGCGAAAATCGCAGCGGAATGGCGGCTCGAGTTTGAGTTTGTACTTCTTGGTTAGCTTCTGGCGCACTTCTTCGAGTTGTTCTTCGTCGCGCACCATGATCCCGAAATGCCGCGCGTTCGCGGGCTGGAGCTTGTCGACTTTAAAGACGGCCAGGAACTGGTGCTCGCCCAGCTTGAAAAACGCGTCCCCTTCGCCCTCGTTCAACTGCTCAAGATTGAAAACGTCTTGGTAAAATGCGACCGCCTTTTTGATGTCGTCGACTTCGATCGCGATGTGGTTGCACCCGTAAACTTGCACGCTCATTATCTTAATCGCTCCAGCGCTCTAATTATCTCGGGACTGCGGATCCGGATCTCCTTTTGATGCGCGGCAGCTAGTTCGTCGATCAGCTTTTCGCCTTTGGGAGTGAGTTGAATGTGCCGACGACGCCGATCAGTATCGCCCGTCTCGCGGATAATGAGCTTTCGTTCCGCCAGGCGATCAACAGTGTTGACAGCGGAATGATGTTTTACTTGAAGACGCTCGCTCAATTGCGAGATGGTCAAGCCGCCGATTGAAGCGAATGTTTTGATGGCGAGAAGGGCTTCGTACTGCTCCGGATTAAGCCCACTTGTCGCTTTAAGAAAATCTTTGCTGAAACGGAGAAATTTTCGGAGGAGATAACGAAAATTGGCCAGCGCGTCGTAATCGTCAGGGGTCGGTTCAGGCATTTTGATCAGAGCGGCGGTTTCGGGTAACGGCGAACAAATATCGAAGTTCGATACATTGGCATGGCAGGTGCTAACTTTTCTCTTCTATATATATGAACACGTTCGCAGCAAAATCGCACAGAGGTTTTACCCTCGTGGAAATCATGATCGTCGTCGCGATCATCGCGTTGCTCGCGGCGATCGCGGTCCCGGGATTCCTCCGGGCACGCAAACGCTCGCAAGCCAGCCGTATTCTGAACGATCTGCGCATGATCGACTCAGCGGTTGACCAGTACGCGATCGAGACCAACCGGACCTCCGGGGCCCTGGTCGCCATCGCCGATTGGACCAACTACCTGAAAAAGGGCACGCAGCTATACAACACCGGCAACAGCCTACTGGGACACGGCTACGGTCAGCAAACCGTGGACAGCATCCCGCAGGTGCCCCAGGCTGATCTAGACACATTGTCGGACGTCGCAGGCACCGGGTTCTGGTCGCCTTACGGACCGTAATTTCGCGCTAGAGATACTGCGGCGAGCCGATCAGCTGAAGGAAATTAACCTCATATATTTTGCCGGGCTCCGGCCGGATTTCTGCTTTGGCAATACGCATGGATCGACAATCGACTCTCGATCAATTGGAGCAACTTCTTCCGCTCGCGGCGCAGTGGGCCGCGGAACAGGAACGCCGTGTCCTCTGCGAAGGCGTACCACTCACGAAAGATGAGCTCGCCGACGCGAAAGCGATTGGCGTGCGCAATCCTGAACGCGTTCGTTTGCTGCGGGTCGATGCCGTTCCAGTTCCGGCGCATCCAATGCTTCGCGCTGCGGCTGCATCCATCAATTTTCTCACGACTGCGCCGCGCGGTCTGACGTTAGACTACGGAATTTTTATTCGCGCTGATCACTGGCGCGATCGTGCGCTGATTGCGCACGAGCTTGTCCACACCGCGCAATTTCAAAGGCTCGGGGGGATTCTGCCTTTTCTCCAAACCTACATTTCCCAGTGCGCCACCGTCGGCTATGCGAATGCGCCTTTGGAATTGGAAGCGATCGCGACGGCGGGCCGAATTTGTCCGGCCACCGCAATTCCTATTTCTTTCGGTGACCGATCAGCTCGCCGCGAACAGTCCGCTGGTCGAGGCGGGTGAGATTTCTTTTCATCGCCGGTGTTAGCAGCGAAATATGCGGGATCTCGCAAAGATGTTCGGCGATGAACCAGACCGGCTTGTCGGTTGTCATCCAATTTAATCGATCGAAGCGCGCGAGATTTACCGGACGCGAGTAGCGACGCAACGTGCGCTCGAAGCGAAGATTGAAATAAATATTGAAGTAACTCATGGCCAGCTCGCGCAGCGTGCGATAGACGGGCTCGCGATAACGGCAGCCGGTGAAATTCGATTTCGCGACTGCGCCCCAGTGACCGCGAACTTTGAAAATCGCGACCACGTGATCGGTGTCCTGCTCGGCTTCCAAATCAAAGATTAGCGGCGGAAAGCCAAGCACCCGAAGAGCGGCCGCCGCAAAGATCCCCCCTTCGAGGCAGGACGCGGAGCGCTCCTGCAGAACTCTTTTTGGCGAGCGCGCGGTGTAACCGACGTTGTAGGGCAGCTCATCCAGAAAACGTTGCACTCCGGACGGCGTTCTCAAAGCGCGTACTTTACGCAACTCGGACGGCGCAAATCCAAAGTCGCGGCGAGTAGATGTCGATCTTGCGATTATCGATCTTCCGGCGGCGCTCGGAAATTTACAAGCCGACCGGGTGACGCGCTTCGAAACCGTCGGCCGGAACGCGTTCAGTTGCTTGCCAGCCCGGTGCCCACTTGTCATGCGCGGTTAGATATGGAGTCGTGTCGAGTCGTAGTCCCGCGATCACGGCGTAAGTGTGGCCGCTGCGCGCGTAAATCGTGATCCATTTGCCCCGCCCGCGTTCGCCAAACTTGCGAAATTCGGATGAGCTGATCGGTGACGTAAGCAAACCGGCGCCGCCGAGCGCGTAGGAAATTGTCCCTGAGCAATCGTAACCACGGTCGATGAACGATTTGTGACCACCGCCATAAACATACGGTTTGCGATGAAGTTGGTTCGCCGCCCAAATCGCGCGTTTCACCGCGGGCGGCGCCGCTTGCGGCGCTGCCGCTTGGCCAAATCGAAGACGCGCACGCGCCCCGGGCACGGTTGGGCCGGAACAAGGGAAAATGTTCGCGTACGCGGAAGATGTGATCACGACCAACGCAGTCGCGCCAACGAAGACTTTCGAACTCAGGGAATACACAGACCGTTTTCGGAGCGTGTCCTATGCCATAAGGTTGGACTTTGGAAAGAAAAAAATCGCTTTCTCACAAGTTTTTCGCTGCGCTCACGATTGTTGCTGCCGAAGCAGACTCGCTAAAGCAGCCGGGTGTAGTTATGATTTGAGCATGACGCGCGGGGTCGCGTTCCTTCTTGTTGTCGGCACAACTTTGTTCGCGCAGGACCCGAACAAGAATGATCCCGATTCGTTCGATATTGAACCGCCGCTGCTGATTCCGAATCGCCACGACGAGGACCTGGCTCGCGCCGGGCAGGCGGCTCCGGCAAATGTCGATCTCGCCCAGCTCGAAAAAGAAGTTGAGCGTGCCAAACGAAGCGCGGCCGGAGTGGAGCGGCTCTACAAAATGGGCGCGCTTTCGAAGTTGGAGGCCGAGCAGCGCGCGCTACGAGTGGTGCGTCTCGAATTCGATCTGGCAAATGCACGATTAACCAGCGCCAAGGAAGCGATGTTGGAAAAAGACAAACAGGCGACTGCCGGACAAATCCGAAAGGTCGATGCGACGCAAACGGAAACCAATCTCGCTCTGGCAATCGAAGCGGCACACGTGGCGACGGCGAAACGCGACCAGGCTGAGATCGATGCCGCGGAAGCAAACGTCCGTCGTCAGGAAAAGCTTCTCGCGCTCGGCAGCGCTCGCAGGAAGGACGTCGAGCGTGCTGTCCAGAAACTGGCCGAGCTAAAGGCGGCCAAAAATTAACGCCGGCTTATTCTAAATGCGATGCTGGACGTTGAGGGTTAGATGTTTTGTTAATAACCTGCGGCCATTCCATCCTTGCGCGATTCGCTCGCGCCGAGATACACGCGCTGCCCGTCGTGCCATTCGACTTTGATCGCTTGATATCCACCGTAACCACCGACATCCACCCGCACATCGTGTCCGCGTTTCTTTAACTCCCGCTGCGTTTCAGCGGAAATGCCGGACTCGAGGTTGACGTAGCCGCCGTTCTCCATTTTCTCGCCGGTCGGTTCGTTGTCGCCTTCGTGTTGCCAGCGTGACGCGTCGCCAGCTTCCTGCACGTTCAATCCGAAATCGATCTGGTTGGTCAGAACTTGGACGTGACCTTGCGGTTGCATTCCGCCGCCCATCACGCCGAACGCTTCCCACGGTTTCCCGTCCTTCATAACGAATCCGGGAATGATGGTGTGGAACGGGCGCTTGCCCGGCGCGAAGATGTTCGGGTGGCTGGTCTCCATCGAAAAAAGCTCGCCGCGATCTTGAAACATGAATCCAAGTCCAGGCACCACGATTCCGCTGCCCATCCCGCGGTAATTGCTTTGAATCAGCGAGACCATGTTGCCTTCGTCATCGGCCGTGCACATGTAAATGGTGTCGCCGTCGTCGATCTTTCCCGCGGCCACAGTTTTCGCGGCCCGATTTGGATCGATCAACTTGCGCCGCTCGGCCGCATATTCCTTGGAAAGCAATTTCGTTAGGGGAATTTTGGCGAACGCCGGATCGGCGTAATACGTCGCCCGATCCGCCCATACGATTTTCTTCGTCTCGATCATTGTGTGCAACGTTTCGGCCGAATTGCGCCCCATCGCTTTCAGATCGAACCCTTCGAGAATGTTCAACATCTGAAGTGTCGCGACGCCCTGACTGTTCGGCGGCAATTCGAAGACATCGTAGCCGCGATAATTGACCGAGACCGGATCGACCCACGTGCTGGTATGTTTTTCGAAATCGACCTTGCGCAAAAATCCGCCGTTCTCGCGCATGAAGCCGTCGATTTTGTCCGCGATCTCGCCCTTGTAAAAAACGTCGCGGCCTTTCTCGCCGATCAATCGCAACGTTTTCGCGAGCGCCAGATTCTTGAACACGTCGCCTTTGCCCGGAGCTCGACCTTTGCCGTCGAGTATGTAAGTTTCCAAAAACGCGCCGGGCAAATTGTTGTAGAGCGGAACACTGCGCCCCCAGTAATAGGCGATCAATTCGCTCACCGGAAAACCTTCCTCGGCGTAGCGGATTGCGGGCGCGAGATCATCCGCAAACTTCAGTTTCCCGAATTTCTTGTGCAGCTCCGCCCATGCGTCCACACAACCAGGCGTGCTGATTGGCAACGTTCCCGTCGGCGGAATTGTTTTCCGATTGAGTTTGTCGAGCTCTACTTTCATTTGCTCGTAGCTCAGACCGAGCGGCGAGCGGCCGCTCCCGTTGATCCCGTAAAGTTTGTTGTCCTTCGCCCTGTAAACGATCGCGAACAGATCACCGCCGATTCCGTTCGAAACTGGCTCCATTAGTCCGAGCGCCGCGTTTGCGGCAATCGCGGCGTCGACCGCACTGCCGCCGCGTTTTAAGATTTCGACCCCGACTTCCGTTGCGAGCGGCACGCTCGTGCAAACCATTCCGTGCCGCGCCACAACTTCGGAGCGGGTGGCAAAATTTTTTCCCGTAATTCGATCGATTTGTGCGGAGGCGATGTGGCAGATCGACAGCACGAGGATAACGACTCGAATCGCTCTCATTAACCAGAGATTAGCACGAGCACCGAATCCTGATTCAAGGAATCCTTAACTTTCTCCGTCCAATTACTTATTCCATGCTTCTGCGCATTTTAGCTTCGGTCATGTGTATCATCGTCGCCGCGCCGATGAGCGATGCGGCCGAACCGTCGCTTGCTCGGACGCTCAAGAAAATGTTCGCAACCCCAACGCCGACGCCGCACAGGAAGAAAAGCGCGCCTCGCGCCGGTAAGAAATCACCGACGCCGACACCAACGCCAAAGCCGACAGCTTCACCAACCCCGGGCGCCAAAAAGAAATCATCAACCCCGACTCCAACGAGCTCACCACACCGCAAGAAAAAGACTTCGCCAACACCGTCACCAACTGAAACTCCCACGGCCTCTCCAACTCCAGCGCCTGCGCCCAGCGGATCGCCTCGTCGAAAGAAAAAGACTTTGCCGACTGCGCAGCCGTCCGAGTCGCCGTCACCGACAGCAACAGAGTCATCGGCGGTAACTCCTTCGCCGGCGCCATCACTAGGACGCGGAGCGCCAAATGCGTCATTGTCTTCGGAACAAATCAAAGGCTTCGACAATTATCCTGAGAACGTGAAGAAACTTCTCAGTACCGCGCTCGAGCTCACCACTCGCGATCTCACTTACAAATACGGCTCGGACGATCCGGCAAACGGCGGGATGGATTGTTCCGGCTTCGTTTACTTTGTCCTGCGACAGAACGGCGTGACCGATGTTCCGCGCGATTCGAGTCAGCAATACGTGTGGCTCCGCCGTGCGGGTAAGTTCGAGCCCGTCTTCAGCCACAAAGAAAACTCGTTTGAGCTGGAAAACTTGCGGCCGGGCGATCTCCTTTTCTGGACCGGCACCTATGCGATCGATCGCGACCCGCCGATCACCCACGCCATGATTTACCTCGGCCGGGAAAGGAAAACCGGCGAGCGCGTCATGGTCGGCGCGAGCGACGGCCGCGTTTATCAAGGCGAGTCGCGCTACGGCGTGAGCGTGTTCGATTTCAAAATTCCGCGGCCGGAGAAAAATGGGAATAGCAAATTGCAGCCCATGTTTATCGGCTACGGCCACATTCCCGGTTTCCGAGACGTAGCGGCACAGCACGCGTCGGAGTAAAATTTAGATCGACAATCCCTGCGATTTTCGCAATCAAAGAATGTCGGGGTGTTTCAGGGTTAGTAGCAACTAACAGCCTAATACTTATGAACTCGAAAAAATTCTTCATCGCATTCATCGCAACCTTCGTTTTCATTTTTATCTTTGGCTTCCTCTGGTACGGGAAGCTGATGAGCGACGCTCACATGGCAGTGCCTGCGCTATTCCGGCCGGAAGCCGATTTTAAAGCGAACTTTCTGATCCTTGTGCTCGGGCAAATCGTGATCGCGTTTTTCTTCACGCTCATATTTGTGCGCGGCTTTGGCAGTGGCGGCGGCGTTGCGGGCGGGTTCCGCTACGGGCTCCTTCTTGGCTTGCTCGTATGCGGCGCGAATCTCATTCGCTACGCGGTCGAGCCGCTGACGACCACCATCCTGCTCGGTTGGTGTGTCGGTCAGGTTATCGAATTTGCAGCTTCCGGTGTCATCGTCGGCGCCATTTACAGGCCTCCATCGACAACGGCTTGAGACAATGAAACGATTCATTCTCGCATTCGTCGCGGCTTACCTCTTCATGTTCGTCTGGGGCTGGCTCCTCAACGGCGTTGTGCTCAAAGATGTTTACGCGCAGTGGCAAAATCTTTTTCGATCGCGCGAGGAAATGATGAGTTTGTTTCACTGGATCCTCATTGGCCAGGCGCTTTTGATTCTCGCTTTCGTCATGATTTACGCGAGCGGCTTCGCCGGCGGCGGCGTAATGGCGGGAATCAAGCTAGGACTAATGTTGGAACTCGCGGCCATCGGAATGCGGATGGCAATCTACGCGGTGCAGCCGTTTCCTGGACAAATGATTGTTTACGGCAGCATTGGCGGCTTGATCGAAATGAGCATTGTCGGCGCAATCGTCGGCGTAATTTACAGGCCGAGCGCGACCACACCGACTTAGCGCAAGATCGATATCTCATTCTCGAGCGGTGAAATTGCTTCCAACGCGGCTGAGCGCGGCCTATTCATCGGCGCCACCGCGCCACGGCCGAGACGGTTGAAAAACTGACGACCGGCGAGCCCCCTGGCGATCGATCAGCTCCTCGAATATCTTCCGGCGCTAAGAGAATCCCGCGTGCGCAGAAATGCTTCTCCGAGCCAAATAATGGCGCCTCTGAATTCGAGATTGGACGCTGGGCGTCGGGCGTTCGACGTTTTCCAGCACATGAACTCGCCAACGCAAACCCCGGCCCAACTCGGCTATGGCATGCCGGCGGAATGGGAACCGCATGCCGCGACCTGGGTGTCATGGCCGCGCCGAGAAGGAATCAGTTTTCCGGATTCGTTCGACCGCGTTCTGCGGGCGTTGAGCGAAATGATCGGCGCTCTCACGGAAAGCGAGCCGGTTTGCATCAATGTCGTGAATGGGGCGCACGAAGCCGAGGCGCGCGCCGTGCTCGATTCGCTGCCGTGTCAGGAATGGATCACTTATTATGAGATCACGACCAACGAGCCGTGGTGCCGCGATCACGGCCCGATTTTTTTGACCAGAAAGGTCGCTCCGACACTCGCAGTCGTCGATTGGGATTACAACGCCTGGGGAAACAAATATCCGCCGTTCGATCTCGACGACATCGTGCCGACTCGTGTCGCGGAGATTCTGGGAGTCCCGGTTTTTTATCCGAAAATGATTTTGGAAGGCGGCTCGATCGAAGTGAACGGCGCGGGCGCGCTCCTTACCACTGAATCGTGTCTCCTCAACAAGAACCGCAATCCAACGTTGTCGCGCGAAGAGATCGAGAAACGGCTCCGCGATTTTCTCGGCGTAAAGGAAATTCTCTGGCTCGGAGATGGAATTGAAGGTGACGATACTGACGGGCACATCGACGATCTCGCCCGCTTTGTTTCGGAAACGAAAGTGGTGACTGTCGTGGAAGGGAACCGCGACGATGCAAATTATAAGCCCCTTCAAGAGAACCTGAACCGCCTGTCCGGCTTCGGTGCGAGCCGCACGGGTTGTAAGCTCGACATCGTGACGCTGCCAATGCCGAAAAAGATTGTGCGTGAAGGTCAACGAATGCCGGCGAGCTACGCGAACTTTTACATCGCCAACAAGTGCGTGCTCGTTCCGACGTTCGCCGATCCAGCCGATGAAACCGCGTTGTCGATCTTAGGAAAATGTTTTCCGAATCGCCGCGTCGTCGGGATCGATTGCAGGGAATTGATCTGGGGTCTCGGCACTTTTCACTGCCTGACCCAGCAACAGCCGGCCGTGTAGCCACGCGCGTACGGCGCGTCTGGGTTTGACGGCGCACAGGGCCGTGGCTACAACTTAGTCCGCTTGCGCGGCGGGCTTGTAGCCGCTTTTCAGAAGCGCGTCGTGCAAATCGGGTGGATGCGTCTTTCGGGCATCAAATCTCACGACCACGCGCTCGCGCTTAAGAGCGATAGTCACCTCCTGGACTCCATTTATTTTCATTAGGACCGGCCGGAGTTTTCGCACGCATTCGTCGCAATCTTCGCCTTCGGTCGCGATTTCGATTGTTTCGATAATCGCATGATCGGCGCGCTCCGGATTAAACGGGTCGCTTGGCTCAGGTTCGTTCGGTCGCGCTGGGTCCATCAATCATTGAAGGTGCGCCCTGGCCGGCACGGTCGCAACTTCGCGCGCAATCGGTTCCAAAACGCGCCAGACAGTTTCGGCCAAAATTTTTTGTCCGGCGGCGTTTGGATGAATCCGGTCCGGTTGATTTAAGTTTGGGTCGCCGGTGACGCCTTCGAGCAAATAAGGCACGAGCACGGCGTTACTTTTCGCGGCGAGATCGGCGTAAAGCTGACCGAAAGCGAAAACGTAATCGTCCGCCGCATAATTCGGGAGCTGCATGCCGCAGATGATCGTCCGCACGTTGGGGTTGCGTGCTTTCACATGATCAATGATTGACTGGAGGTTGTTTCGGATCTGCGCGATCGGGACCCCGCGAAAAGCATCGTTGATTCCGAGCTCAAGAATAAAGATGTCGATCTGACGTTTGAGGTGCGCCGGCAACCGCTCCAAGCCGGCTTCGGTTGTCCCACCGGTCTGGCTCGCGTTCGTGATTTCGAAATTCAAACCGGCGGCGCGCAATTTTTCGGTCAGCAACGCGGGATAAGCCTGATTCGATTTCAGCCCGAAGCCCTCGGACAAACTATCACCGAAGACGAGAATCCGTTTCATTTGCGCGGAGTGAGCGGTTTGCGTGCATAAGATCGACAACGTGATGATAAACGCTTTCGACATTCGATATTTGATGTTCGAGGCTTAACGGTTTAACGATTCAACTCTTCAACATTTTAACGACTTTTGCCTATGGCTAATTACGGAATCAACGGCTTCGGGCGTATCGGCCGCAACGTCTTGCGCGCGATGACTCAGAAACAAATCGAGCACGTCCAGGCGATCAACGACATCACTGAAACCAAGACCCTCGCTCACTTATTGAAATGGGATTCGGTCCATGGGCGGTTCGACGGCGAAATCGGATTTGACGAGGAGAACATTATCGTGCGCGGTCACAAAATTAAAATCTTCAAGGAGCGCGACCCGGGAAATCTCCCGTGGAAAAAGTTGAATGCCGATGTTGTTCTGGAATCCACCGGTTTTTTCACCGCGCGCGAGAAAGCTGAATTGCACATCAGCAAAGGCGGTGCAAAACGCGTGCTCATTTCCGCGCCGGCAAAAAATCCCGACGCGACATTGTGCATCGGAATCAACGACGATGTTTACGACCCGATCAAGCACACGATCATTTCGAACGCGAGCTGCACCACCAATTGTCTGGCGCCTCTGGCGAAAGTTTTGCACGAGAAATTCGGCGTCGCCCACGGATTCATGAGCACCATCCACAGTTACACTAACGACCAGCGTATTCTCGATTTTCCGCACGAAGATTTACGGCGTGCGCGGGCGGCCGCGATCAGCATCATTCCGTCGAGCACCGGGGCGGCCAAGGCGATCGGCGAAGTGATCCCGGAGTTGAAAGGGAAACTGAACGGCGGCGCGTTCCGCGTTCCAACGCCGGACGGCTCAGTCACCGACTTCACCGCGGTGTTGGAAAAAGACGCGACCGCCGATGCTGTGAACGTGGCATTCAAGGAGGCCGCGTCGGACAAGCGTTATAAGGGCGTGCTCGAGTACAGCGACGAACCGCTGGTTTCGCGCGACATCGTCGGCAATCCGCACTCGTGCATATTTGACAGCAAACTAACCATCATGCTCGGCAACCGGTTCGTGAAAGTCGTCGGCTGGTACGACAACGAATGGGGCTACAGCAATCGTTGCGTCGAGATGATGGAGCTGCTCGGGAAGTAATGGCGAAGCTCTCGGTCCGTGATGTCGACGTTCGCGGGAAACGTGTGCTGATCCGCGTCGATTTCAATGTTCCAATCAAGGAAGCGGGCGGCAAAATTGAAATCACCGACGACACTCGGATTCGCGAAGCGATGCCCACGATCAATTATCTGCGCAACCACAATGCAAAAACGATTTTGATGTCGCACTTCGGGCGGCCAAAAGGAAAACCCGTCCCCAAATACACGCTGCGGCCGATCGGCGACCATTTGCACACGCTCATCGATCAGCCGGTCATCTTCAGTCACGACACGATTGGCGAAGTGCCGCTGACAATTATCAACGCAATGAAGGATGGCGATGTCGCGCTGCTGGAAAATTTGCGCTTCCAGCCAGGCGAGGAAGCCAACGACCCAAAGTTTGCGCTCGCGCTGGCGGAATTCGGCGACGTTTATGTGGATGACGCCTTCGGTGCGGCGCATCGGGCGCATGCGTCAACGGCCGGCATTGCCGCGTTCATCGAGACACGGGCGATGGGTTTTTTAATGGAGAAGGAATTGAAGTATCTCCACGAAGAACTCGATAAGCCCGCCAAACCGTTCGTGGTTATCATGGGCGGCGCGAAAGTGTCGGACAAAATCGGCGTGCTTAAAGCGCTGACCAAAAAAGCGGACGCGATCCTGATTGGTGGCGCGATGGCTAACACGTTTTTCAAGGCGCAGGAAATTCCGATCGGCGCTAGCCGCGTTGAAGCGGACAAAACCAATCTGGCGACCGAGGTTGTCGATCTTGCGAAGGCGCGCGGGGTGAAACTCCTGCTGCCGGTTGATGTGGTCGAGGCGCAGGAGATTCGCGCGGGCGCGCAGACGCGAAACACGAGCCGTCTCTCGCGCCAGCATGGAATAAGCGATGGGTGGCAGGCAGTCGATATCGGCAATGCGACCATCGCCTTATTTGAGGAAGAAATCGCAAGGGCGAAAACCATTTTGTGGAATGGGCCGGTCGGGATTTTTGAGATTCCGGATTTCGCTGAAGGAACGATCGCGATTGGGGAAGCCCTGGCCAAATCTGACGCGACTACGATAATTGGCGGCGGCGATTCGGTCACAGCGGTGAAGCAAGCCGGACTCGCCAACAAGATGACTTTCATTTCCACGGGGGGCGGCGCGTCTCTCGAATTGCTCGAAGGCAAGGAGCTTCCGGGTGTCACTGCGCTGACCAACAAGAACTAAACAGGATTTACGGATAATCGGGATGGGGAGAGAAATCTGCTGTTTGATTCTTGTCTGAATAATCCGATCAATTCAGTTAATCCTGTCTAGGAATTCATGCGAAAGAAAATCGTCGCCGCGAATTGGAAGATGAACATGACGCAAGCCGAGTCGGCGCGTTTTGTTCAATCGCTGTTGGTGGATCTCGGCGACATCGTTGATGTCGAAGTTGTGATTGTTCCGCCGTACACCGCAATTGCCAAGGTAATGGAAGCGTTGGGCGCTTCCCAAGGGATCAAGGTTGGGGCGCAAAACATGCATTGGGAATCGAACGGTGCGTTCACTGGCGAAATCAGCGCGGCGTTGCTACGCGACCTGCTCGTGCGCTACGTCGTGCTCGGTCACAGCGAGCGCCGCCAATATTTTGGCGAGACCGATGAAATCGTGAATCGTAAAGTGCGCGCCGCGCATGAAGCGACGTTGCGGCCCATCGTGTGCGTCGGCGAAACCCTGGAGCAGCGTGACAAGGGAAACGTGGAAAAGATTTTGTCGCTCCAACTCCGCGGAAGTTTGAAGGACCTGACCGAAAAGGAGCTTCAGGAAACAGTAGTCGCGTACGAACCGGTCTGGGCGATCGGGACTGGGCGCAATGCAACTCCGCAACAGGCGCAGGAAGCGCACGCGTTCGTTCGCCAGACACTGCGTGAAATGTCGGACGAAACGACCGCCGAGAGGATTCGAATCCAATACGGCGGCAGCGTGAAACCGGAAAACGCGGGCTCTTTGATGATCCAGCCGGACATTGACGGTGCGCTCGTCGGCGGCGCGAGTCTCGATCCGCGCACCTTCGGGCAAATCGTCAAATCCGCGCGAGAAAAAGTATAGCCACGCGCCGATCGCGCGTTCAAACGGCGCACAGCGCCGTGGCTACGTCGCTATCTTTTAATTTCCAAATATGTGCGCGCTCGCACTTTGGTCGTGCCCGATTCGAGCTCTTCCACCCGCATCTGTTTCAGGAACCATCGGTTGTCGATCTTCTGCGTAGAAACGACCTCGAAGCGCTTCGCGAGTTTGCCGTTTGAATCGTAGCCTTCCATGCGCATGAGCGCTCCGCTCTTCTTGTCCACCCACAAAAGGACGTTCGAATATTGCGAATCGCGCGACGGCGCGGCCAATTGCAGTTTCCAGCAGCTCCGGGCGTGGACGGTTTCGTCGCCGAGCACGCGCGCGTTCGGCCAGTAAAGGAACTCGAAGGTCAAATCTTTGTAAGTGATGCCGGTGCCGCGGATTTTCTCATTCCACTTCTGCGCCGGAAACTTTTCCGTGCCATCGTCGGTGACCAGATCAAGACGAGAGCCGTTTTCGCCGAGCCGCAGTTGCACAACTTCATCGGGATCGGTGAATGAATAACGGATGAGCGGCCCGGTCTGGGTCAGGTGAAACGGAACGACTTTGTCACCTTCGCGGAGCTGGCCCTCGAGATCGATCTGTTGCCGGGTTTCTAGCATGCGGACGGAATCGAGAATCTCCTTCGCCGTCGGAGGCGTGGCGGGACTCAATCGAGCAAGAGTAAGAGCAAGAGTAAGAGGAAGAAGGTTTTGGGGTTTCAACGTTTCACGAATCACTTATCGTCAGGCGAAGCGCAAATGGATCAAAGTTTGTTTCATTTTATCAACGAGCGATGGACGAGTCCCGCGCTGGATCTGTTCATGGCGGCGATGAGCGACGCCGACGTTTGGAAACCGCTGCTCATTATCATCATTTTTGCCGCGCTCATCTTTGGCGGATTTAGAGCGCGCGCCTGCATCTTCTGTTTGCTGATCACAATTGTTATCGCCGAACCAATCACCAACACCTTGAAGTCGTCGATCAATCGAAAACGGCCGAAGCATGTTGCTTCGGTGCGGATGGTCCGCCTGGAAAAAGGCCGGCCCGAGTTCATGTCGATCTTCAAAAAACCGGTCGTCCGGCTTTCCGATGAATCGGACAAGCGGCGGAGCGATCCATCCTTTCCGTCCGGGCACATGACCAATAACACGATCGCGGCGATTTGTTTGACCCTGTTTTACCGCCGCGGTTGGCTTTACTGGATCTTTGCCGCGCTCGTCGGCTATTCGCGAATTTATTTAGGCGCGCACTGGCCAAGCGACGTCATTGCTACGATTTTCTTGGCTGCCGCCGAAACACTTTTCATTCTGGCGGCGTTGGAACTGATCTGGCGATGGGCGGCAAAGCGATGGGCGCCGTCGATTTTCACGCGTCATCCCGGTTTGGTAGTTAATCCGACTGCATGAGCAAGACACGAGCGGTTTGGCTTTTCATTGGAGCGCTCACCTTGGTTCGCCTATCGATGTTGGGATCGACCGATCTCGAATTCGATGAGGCGCATTACTGGATGTGGTCGGAGCGACTCGCGCTTGCTTATTTCAGCAAGGGTCCGGGTATCGCATTCGCGATTCACGCGAGCACGATGGCTTTTGGGCCGACAGAATTCGGGGTGCGCTTTTGGAGTCCGATTCTCGCCGCCGGCACCGGTTTGATGCTTTTTTATTTTGGGCGCCGTTTGTTCAACGAAAACGTCGGGCTTTGGAGCGTAATCGCTTTCAACGTCGCGCCGATTTTCAACGTCGGCGCGTTTGTCATGACGACCGATGCATTGTCGATCTTCTTCTGGATGGCGGCGATGTTCAGCTTTTGGCTCGCGGTCGAAAAAAGCCCGCGTTTTTCGTTCTGGTGGCCGCTGACCGGATTGCTCACCGGTCTTGGATTCTTGAGCCGGTACACCAACGCATTCGAAGTGGTGTGCGTACTGTTGGTTCTCGCGTTTGGGCCGCGGCTGCGTCAGGAATTCAAAAGACCCGGCCTCTATTGGTTATTAGGGATTTTCATTCTCTGCACCGTTCCGCCGATCATCTGGAATGCGCAGCACGCCTGGATCACGCTGACGCACCTGCGGACGCGCGGCAGTTTGACCGGAGATGTCGGCTTTCGGCCGCTTGAGGCGCTCAAGTTTTTTGGCGAACATTTCATTTTTTATTCGCCTCTGCTCTTCGCCGCGCTGATTTGGGGAGTCGCGGGCAGCTGGCGGCGGGTGAATCAGCAATTCAAGGTGCTGTTTCTGTTCTGGTTTGGGTTGCCGGTCTTCGCTTTTTATTTTCTGCTCTCAACCAATAAAGTGGCGACGCCGAACTGGGACGCAGTCTCATTTGTCAGCTTTGGTTTGCTCGCGGTTCATTATTGGAACGAACGGCTCGACAATCGCGGCGTACGAATTTTTACGACCGCTGCCGTCGTTCTTGGCTTCCTGATGAGTTTCTTTTCGCTCGATTCCGATATTCTTCGCAGCGCTGGTTTCCATTTTTTCCGGTCGGATCCAAGCGATCGTTGGCGCGGCTGGAAATCGATGACCGCTGAAGTGGAGCGAATCCGCAACGATCTCGAGACGAAACTCGGCGCAAAATTATTTTTGATTGCAGACGAGCGCCATCGCGCTTCGGTAATTTCGTTCTATTTGCGCGACAAACGCGTCGAGGGCGCGGGACATCCACCGGTTTATCTGATTGAATCCCAAGACTTGGTAAACCAATTTTCGTTCTGGCCTCGGTACGATCAATTTGTTGACGCGCCGGCAAGACCTGCGCAATCGCCGGATGAAACTTTCACCGAGGAAAAGGGGGTCAATCTTTTTGTCGGACGCAGCGCGCTGTTGGTCCGTAACTACGCCAAGCATCCGCCGCACAACATTCGCGCGGCATTTGAATCAACCGAGCTTGTCGGGACAATCGAATTGCGGCGGTTTGGCGAGCCTGTGCGTGATTGGCAGGTTTTTCTCTGCCGCCATTATCGGACTTTGCCGCTATGAACGACGCAACTCGATCACCGGCTGTTTCTGTCGTCGTTCCTGTATTTAACGAGGAAGAGAACATGTCGATCTTGCAATCGGAGCTGCGCGCCGCGCTCGCAGGCTCGGATTACGAGATTGTTTTTGTCGATGACGGCTCGACCGATCGGAGCGCGGAAAAGATCGAACCCGCGCCCAACGTCCGAATCGTGCGCTTTGAAAAAAACACCGGCCAAAGCGCCGCTCTTTACGCGGGAATTCTGGCCGCGCGCGGCCAGACGATTGTCATGATCGACAGCGACTTGCAAAATGATCCGGCCGACATCCCGCGATTGCTCCAGGAAATTTCCCGCGGCGGCGATCTGGTTTGTGGTTATCGCGCGGAACGCAAAGATACGATCACGAAACGGTTGACCAGCCGTATCGCAAACTTTGTTCGGAGCCGGTTCACCAAAGATCGCGTGCGCGACACTGGCTGCACGCTGAAGGCGATGCGGCGTGAATGCGCGGCCGCGCTGGTTCCGTTCAAAGGAATGCACCGCTTCATTCCTGCGCTCATCAGGGGCGCGGGCTACCGGCTGGTGGAAGTTCCCGTGAATCATCGACCGCGCCGCTTCGGCCAGACTAAGTACGGCCTTGCCAATCGCGCGTGGCGGGCCACTGTCGACATGTTTGGTGTGCGCTGGCTTCTCTCGCGCCGTTTGAATTACAAAATCCGCGATTCCTGAGGCCGAAATGCGCTTGTCAACGCAAGCGCCCCCGGTAAGCTTGCGCTCCCGTATCGCGCACCTGCATGTCGTTGGGCAATTTACTTTCCGCTGAGCAAATCATCCCCGAGATGAAGGCGACCGAGCGTTGGCCGGCTATCGTCGAATTGATCGATCTGCTGGTGCGCCTGAGCAAAATCAAACCCGAGGATCGCGACAGCGTCCTCGCGTCCCTTAAACAGCGCGAAGAAACGATGAGCACCGGTATCGGTTTCGGCATTGCCATTCCGCATTGCTCGTCAGACCGGATCGATGATGTGGTCGCAGCATTCGGAAGGTCGACGATAGGGATCGAATTCGACGCGCTCGACAACGCACCGGTGAAATTTGTCGTCCTGTTCATCGTTCCGAAGAACCAGTTCCAAACTCATCTCCGCACTCTCGCGTCAATTGCCAAATTCCTAAATGACCGCACGACTCGCGAGAAACTGGGCAGCGCAAAATCGACTGACGAAATTTTGTCAATCTTTCGCGACTCAAAATAAATTGTAGCCGCCCCGCTCAGTCGGGGCGAATTATCGAAACGCGGCGACGGAGCGCCGCGGCTACAGAAATGGAAACGTTCCAAACGATCCTCGCGAGAAGACTCGCTGACGCGCTGGCCAAATCCGGCTTTCCGAACGCAGGAGAGCTGACGCAAGCAACCGATCCGCGATTTGGCGATTATCAGACAAATGCGGCGCTTGTTCTCGCCAAGCAACGCGCCGAAAATCCGAGAAACGTTACCGCCAAAATTTTACAGCAGCTGGATGTCGCCGATTTGTCGGAAGCGCCGGCCGTCGCGGGCGCGGGTTTCATCAATTTCACATTGCGTGCCGACGCAATCGCGAAAAAAGCTGCTGAAGTTTTTGGCGACGAACGTCTCGGCGTTGAAAGATCGACATCGCCAAGAAAAATCGTGGTTGATTTCGGTTCGCCCAATGTGGCGAAGCCGATGCACGTCGGTCACATTCGCAGCACCGCGCTCGGCGACGCCCTCGCGCGGATTGCGACCTTTCTCGGTCACGACGTGATTCGCGACAATCACATCGGCGATTGGGGCACGCAGTTCGGGATGGTGATTTGGGGTTGGAAAAATCTTTTGGATAAGCAAGCCCTTCAGCGCGACCCGCTCGCCGAGATCGTCCGCATTTATAAACAGACGAACGCAAGGTCGACATCCGACCCTGCGGTGCGCGAAGCCTGCCGCCAGGAGTTGGTCAAGCTTCAATCCGGCGACAAAGAGAACACTGACATCTGGAACGAGTGCGTCGCCCTCTCGATGCAGGATTTCGAACACGTTTATGAATTGTTGGACGTTGATTACGACATCCAGTGTGGTGAGAGCTCTTATAACGATCAATTACCCGGCGTCGTCGATCGCTTGCTCAAATCGAACATCGCGGAAATCAGCGAGGGCGCGGTGGTTGTCTTCTTTCGCGATATTCCGGAATTGGCGGACAAGCCGTGTATCATTCGAAAGAGCGATGGCGGCTTCAATTACGCGACCAGCGACATCGCGACCGTCGATTATCGAATCGAACAGTTGAAGCGCAACACGCTTTGGTATGTGGTCGGCGCGCCGCAAGCGTTGCATTTCAAACAAATTTTCGAGATCGCGCAGCGCGAAGGACGCAAAGCCGATTTCCGGCACATTCCATTTGGGAACGTTCTCGGTGAAGACCGCAAACTGATGAAGACGCGCTCCGGCGAAAACGTGCCGCTGCGACAATTGTTGGAAGAAGCGTGCACGCGCGCGCGCAAGATCATCGAGAAAAAAAATCCGGATTTGAGCGAACCGGAAAAGATCGACATTGCGCGGAAGATCGGTATCGGCGCGGTCAAGTATGCCGATCTCTCCCAATATCGAATGACAGATTACATTTTTTCGTGGGATAAATTGCTGGCGCTGCAAGGCAACACCGCGCCGTATTTGCAAAACGCTTACGTCCGGATCCGCTCAATCTTTCGGAAAGCGGGCGAACGTGCCCCTAAGATCGGCGATTTCGTTCTCAAAAAAGCGGCTGAAATAACGTTGGCAAAGCGGCTTTGCCAGTTGGCCGAGATCGTTCCGCAGGTGTTGAACGATTTCCGCCCGAACATTCTGGCCAATTATCTGTTCGATCTGGCGAACGGTTTCCACGCCTTCTACGAAGCGTGCCCGGTGCTGAAGTCGGACGAACCGTTGCGGACGTCGCGGCTGGCGCTGTGCGATTTGACTGGCCGTGTTCTGGAGCGCGGACTCGATTTGTTGGGCATTAAAGTGCCGGAGAAGATGTGAAGAAAACGCCGAACATCGAACGTCGAACAGCGAATGTCGAAGTCGGAGTCTGCATTCGGCGTTGGACGTTCGGCGTTGGGCGTTCGACGTTTTCTTCCATCCTGTGAAGACACAGCATCCACTCATTCCAGTCTGCACTTACCGGTTGCAACTGAACCGGTGGTTCACGTTCATGCAGGCGCGCGAGATCGTGCCGTATCTGAAGGCGCTGGGAATCAGTGACGTTTACGCCTCGCCTTACTTCCAGGCCAGCCCAGACAGCCTGCACGGTTACGACATGACCGATCACAACAAGCTGAACGTGGCGATCGGTTCGCAGGAAGATTACGACGCGTGGATTGCCGAATTGCACGCGCACGACATGGGCCAGGTCCTCGACTTCGTCCCGAATCACATGGGTGTCACAGAACCGGGCAACAAATGGTGGACCGACGTGCTCGAGAACGGGCCGAGCTCGATGTACGCCCCGTACTTCGACATCGATTGGCGGCCGCTCAAGTCGGAGTTGCGCGATAAAGTTCTGCTGCCGATCCTGACCGATCAATACGGGCGAGTGCTCGAACGCGGCGAGTTGCAGGTCCGTTTTGAAGAAGGCGCGTTCTACCTTGATTACGGAAAACAGAAGCTGCCGATCGCGCCCGGCACTTATCGATTTGTTCTCGAAATCGCGCTGGAAAATCTCGCCGAATACAAAGACGAAGAATTTTACGCTGAGTTCCAAAGCATTCTGACCGCGCTCGAATATTTGCCGCGCCGAACGGAGACCGATCCCGAAAAAATCGCCGAGCGCGCCCGAGAAAAAGAAATCGTAAAGCGACGACTGGAGCGGCGTTGTCGGGAAGCGCCGCAAGTCCAGCGGGCGATTGAAAAGGCGCTCGCGCAAATCAACGGCCGGCCGGGCGACCCGCGGAGTTTCGATAAGCTCGATGAGCTTTTAAACGCGCAATCTTACCGGCTCGCATTCTGGCGGGTCGCGGCGGAGGAAATTAATTATCGGCGCTTCTTTGACGTGAACGATCTGGCCGCGATTCGAATGGAATTACCAGAAGTATTCGATGCCGCACATCAGTTGCTGATCGATCTTGTCCGGCGGGGCGCGGTGACCGGACTGCGGATCGATCATCCCGACGGTTTGTATTTGCCGAAGGAATATTTGGAAACGCTCCAGCGGCGTTGCGCGAAGGCGGTTGGCATTCCACTGCCCAAAGATGGAGGCACCGTTTACATGATCGCGGAGAAGATTTTGACCGGGGCGGAAAAGCTGCGGGCAGATTGGCCGCTGCACGGAACCACGGGTTACGATTTTGCCAATCAAGTGGCCGGCGTCTTGGTTGACGGTTCGGCGGAAGCTGCCATCACAAAAACTTTTCATCGCTTCATCGGGCACTCGATGCACTTCGGGCATCTGGTTTATGCGAAGAAACGCCTAGTGATGCGCATTGCGCTGGCGAACGAAGTGGAAGTGCTTGGCAATATGCTCGACCGGTTATCGGAAAAGAATCGCTGGTACCGCGATTTCACTTTTGAAGCGCTAGCGCGCGCGGTGCGAGAAACAATCGCCTGTTTTCCGGTTTATCGGACCTATCTCGCGCCTGGCCAGCCGGTGAGCGACGAAGATCGCCAAGTGATCGAGCGCGCGATCGCTGCCGCCAAGCGCCGTAATCCGGCGATAGAGGAATCGATCTTCAATTTCCTTCGCGACATTCTGCTTTTTCGGTTCCCGGAAAATTTGGATGCGCAGGCGCGCGAGGAGCACATCCATTTCGTCCTGAAGTTTCAGCAATTCACCGGACCGATCATGGCCAAGGGTCTCGAAGACACGGTGTTCTACATTTACAACCGTCTCGCGGCGCTCAATGAAGTCGGCGGCGAACCGCAGCAATTTGGTCTCAGCATCGATGCGTTTCACCAGCGGAATCTGGATCGACATCTTCACTGGCCGGCAACACTCCTCGCCACCTCGACGCACGATACTAAGCGCGGCGAAGATGCCCGCGCGCGAATGGTCGCGATCTCGGAAATTCCAGAGCTTTGGCGCCGGTCGTTAGCGAAATGGCGGACTGTGAACCGCCGTTGGAAGAGAACGGTGAACGAATCGGAAGCCCCCGACGCGAACGAAGAATATTTGCTCTACCAAACTTTGCTTGGGACGTGGCCGACTAGGTCTGATGGGACGGCAGAGAAAAACATGGGTTCCGAGTACGTCGAGAGGATTCAGGCTTACATGACCAAGGCACTGAACGAGGCGAAGCTGAACACGAGCTGGATTCAACCGAACGAAGAATGGCTGGCCGCGACGCGCGACTTTGTCAAGAGAATTTTGGAGCCGGGCGTAAAGAACAAATTTTTGCCCCATTTTCTCCCGGTGGTGGAAGAGATCGCGCGACTCGGCGCCGCTAACTCGCTCGCGCAGACGCTGCTTAAGCTGACTTCGCCCGGCGTGCCCGACATTTATCAGGGGAACGAAATTTGGGATTTCTCGCTGGTCGACCCCGATAATCGGCGCCCGGTCGACTACAAAGCGCGCGCGGAAATGCTCTCGTGCTTATCGAGCAAGTCTCCGGCCGAGCTTTTGCAGGGTTGGCCGGACGGACGGATCAAACTGTTTCTGACGCAGCGCGTATTGCGTTTTCGGAGCGAACATGTCGATCTTTTCCGGCGCGGAGATTACCTTCCGCTGCGCGCAACCGGGAGCTTTGCCGATTGTTGCGTGACCTTCGCGAGACAATTGGACCAGCAATTTGTCGTGGTGATCGTGCCGCGGCTCTCATCGCGGATAGGCTTTCCGCCAACCGGCGAACGCTGGAAGGAGACAGCGATCGAATTACCTGAGAATCTGTTGTTCGAACGCGCGCGCGAAGTTTTTACCGGGCCAGAGCTAACGATTCAGAACCGGCAAATCCGTCTTGCCGATGCGATGTCGACCTTGCCGTTTGCGGTGGTGACCAATCAGTGATGCGCTCCTTGAGGAAATTTGTCGGTCAGGTCGCCGACCCAGTGAGAAAAGTTACCGAGATTTTTTGCCAGGTCGGCACCGAAACTCACAAAAGTGATGTGCGGTGAAGCGACGATCAGCATCACGCTCAGGAGCGCGAGATTCATCAGATAAATCACGACCAGGGAAAAAAATGTTCCGTGGTCGCGCAGGTCAGTTTGGTTCTTCGGAATCATCCAGCAGGTAAACGTGAGATGGAACGCCCAGGTTGCGCCAATCACGGCGTAGAGCAGTCGGCCATACGGCTGCATGTTACAAAAGACGCTGAGCGCGCCATAGATCGCGATGGCGAGGATGCTGTAGATGGGAAAAAAATAAGGGGCGAGCGCGATCCAGAAGTTGGTGCGGTTAGTGACCACGTGGCCGCCGTCGCTCCCGACTCGGAATCGGCTAACGCGGCCGCCCATTAACCAGATCCAGAACGCGTGCGTGAGTTCGTGTCCGAAAACGTAAAGCACAATTGGCCGCGGCAGACCGACGAACGCGATCAACCAAAGAACCGCGCCTAACGAAAAGAACCAGAACTCCTGTCCGGCCCACAGACGTTGGGTTAGCGTCTCGCGCGCGAAGACGGTGAAGAAAGTTTGGGTCAGAATCGCGCAAAATGGCAACAGAAAAATCGCAAACACAAATTTCACCCAGCGCGTCGGCACCATCAACGAAGTCATCATCGCCGAGCCGCGCCTGGTTGGGACAACGTCGGGCGGAACTTTTGCCCGGCCCGTGGGCTTCCGTCCACGAACCATCGGCGATCTTCGATTCATCAAAGCGATCTTATCGCAAACTAGGACCAAGAGGAGGCGGAAGAGGAACCCGCGTCAGGCTCGGCCCATGTAGGCGCCGGTGCGAGTGTCGATCTTGATGGTCTCGCCTTCTTTGATGAAGAGCGGAACGTTGATGGTCATGCCGGTCTCGAGTTTCGCCGGTTTGGTGACGTTGCTCGCAGTGTCGCCCCGGACGCCTTCCGGGGACTCGATCACTTTCAAATTGACCGATGCCGGCATTTCAATCTGGACCGCCCTGCCGTCGGCGTAGAGAACCTGGACTGCGAGGTTTTCGACGAGATAATCTTTTGTGTCGCCGACCAAATTATCCTGGAGCGTGATCGTGTCGTAGGTTTCGGGGTCCATGAAATGGTAGCCGTTGTGGTCCTTGTAACTGAACTCGAGTTGTTTTCGGTCGATGTCGATCAATTCAACTTTGTCAGTGGAACCAAACCGGACATCGGCGCTGTTGCCAGTGTTGATGTAGCGGATAATCGCCTGGACGAACGCACGCTTGTTTCCCGGCGTGCGATGATGCACTTCCAGCACGGTGGCGGTATTGCCGTTATATTTTATCGCCATTCCGCGGCGGAGATCATTAGCTAGCGCTGCCATCTCAAAAAGTGATCAGTGACAAGTGACGAGTGAAAAAGAGGGCGGACGTTACCTGCGTTGCGTGATTTTGCAATCGTATGGCGGGTGCATCGCTGCCGTAAGCGGCAAACCGGAGCGTTTGCCCTACAATAACTTCAAGCGCGTCAAATCTTGTGAGTCGACCACGCCGACCGGGACTTTATTGTCGTCCACCACCACGAGGTCGTCGATGCGATGGGTCTCGAGCAGCTTGAGAACTTCAACGGCCAGCTTGTCCTTGTGCACGGTGACCGGGTTCAACGTCATCAAGTCGGCCACGAGCCGTTCGCCGACCTTCGGATCGGACTGAAAATGCCGGGCAAAATCTCCATGGGTGAAAATCCCAAGTAATTGCCGGTCTTCGCCGGCCACCACCGCAGCGCCGGCGCGCACACTCGTCATCGCTCCGAGCACCTCGCGCACAGTCGCAGTCGGCGGAACGACCGCCATCGATTCCCGCGGCCGCATCACCTGATGCACGCGCATGAGTAAACTGCGCCCGATTTTTCCGCCCGGATGAAATTTCGCGAAGTCTTCTTTGTTAAACCCGCGTGCTTCCAAGAGGACCATCGCGATCGCGTCGCCCAGGGCGAGCATCGCCGTCGTGCTTGATGTGGGCGCGAGATTTAAAGGACAAGCTTCCTGTTCGACCTTTACATCGAGGACGACATGCGCGTTTTTCGCCAGGGTCGAATCGACGTCACCGCAGATGGCGATGATCTTGACCTGGAATCGGGCAATCGCCGGCAAAATCCGCACTAGTTCTTCGGTTTCGCCGCTCGAACTAAGCGCCAAAATCACGTCGCCGTCCGCGACCATCCCGAGATCGCCGTGCAGCGCGTTCAACGAATCGAGGACCACCGCGGGGGATCCGGTGCTGGTGAGCGTTGAGGCGATTTTCCCCCCGATGTGACCCGATTTCCCGACACCGAGCACGACCACTTTGCCGCGGGCGTCCACCGCCTCCTTGATCAATGCGACCGCGCGGGAGAAATCGTCACCCAGCCGCCGACGCAGCCGCTCCAGTTCTCGGATTTCCAAGTCGAGCACGCGCTTCGCTTTTTCCAAATAATCCATTTATCTTGACAATTGTGCGCTGGAGGAGTCTAACCGGCAAGAAACTTGCAGGGGCCTTAACAGGAGAACAGCAATGAAAAAGCTCGCGACGCTTGGGATTCTCATGGTGGTCGCGAGCCTGGTTTTCGCGCAACCGCCCCAACCGCACAAGAAAACGTTCGCAGCCAAGGCCGGGAAAGTGCGGGCCGCGCCGACTCCGCCGCCACTCAGGAAGGAAAATACCGATGGCGTTCTTCCACGCGCTGCCCGCGGCGGCAATCCATTTCAAATGCTAAATCCGAAGGCGCCACCGGAGTACGGAACGGCCGAGGACAGCGTGGTGCTCGATCCCGATACGGGAAAGTGGAAGGGCATCAAGCTCTTCACCATTTATTTCTGATTTCTATTTCGACGTTGAACGTTGGGCGTTGAACATTGAACGTTGAAGATTGGACGCGCCTTCTAACTCTCCTGTTGTCGCATTCTATTGCGCGACTTTTCTCAAACCGGAGATGCTGCATATCTACCGGCAAGTCACCGGGCTTCGGCGCGTTCAACCGATCGTCGTCGCGCAAAAACGCGAGAAGCCGGACAAGTTTGCCTTTGATAAGATCGACGTCATCCCAAGACCGGCGACGCATTTTCTTCGGCGCTTTTGGTTTCGGCAGCTCTTGAACAAGCCGTGGCAGCTTTCATCGGGAGAACAGGGGGCGATTACTGACATTTTGAATCGGGAAAATGCGCAACTTTTCCACATTTTTTTCGGGCATATTGCGGTCCATCTTTTGCCGCTGATTCGGGCGTGGCCGAAGCCAAGCATTGTTTCGTTTCACGGCGCCGACGTTTTGGTCGACATGGAAAAACCGGCGTATCGAAAAGCGACCAAACAAATGCTCGAGGCAGTCACGCGCGTTTTCGTTCGCGCCGCGTCTTTGAAACGCGCCGTAGTCGAGCTCGGGTGCGATGATAGCAAGATCGACATCGTTCGCACCGGAATTCCGTTACATGAGTTTCCGTTTCGGGAGCGCGAATTTCCCACCGATGGCGAATGGCGTTTTCTTCAAGCAAGCCGGCTCATTCAGAAAAAGGGTCTGGCGACAACGCTGCACGCGTTCACTGATTTTCTTGAGCACTATCCGAAGGCGACCCTGACCATCGCCGGTGAGGGTCCAATGCTCACCGAGCTGAAGGAATTGACGCGCAAACTCAAGATCGACAAGCGCGTCGCACTCCCTGGTTTCATGGTTCCGGAAAAATTGCGCGAGGTCTATTACGCATCGCATATCTTTTTGCATCCGAGCGAGACCGGGAGCAACGGAAATCAGGAAGGTATTCCCAATTCAATGTTGGAAGCGATGGCCACCGGTCTTCCCGTCTTTGCAACCGATCACGGTGGAATCCCCGAAGCGATCGAAAATGGGGTGAGTGGAATCCTTGTCCCAGAGCGCGATCACGAGGCGCTCTCGCGCGCCTTACTTGACGCCGTGCAAGATCGACATCCTCTCGCCCGGCTCGGGCGCAACGGCGCGAACGCCGTGGCCGCGAAGTTCGACCAGCGGAATCAAATTCGCCGGCTTGAAGAGATTTATTTGTCGATCATCGGCAGGGCCGGCTGAGAATCGATCACGCCCTTTTCGAGTCGAGCGAAGAAACTCATGAGTTGTTTGCGCACCGCTTCAAACGAAACGCGTTCGGCTGCACGCCACTGCGTTTCGACGATCGCGGTCGCGCGGCCAGCTGTGTTTTTCAGCAACTCGAGGGCAATGGTTTTCAGCTGCGCCGTCGTCCGGCCTTCACCGCAATAATTCGCAAACACAAGCCGATCAATCGCGCCGTCGCCGCCGACACAAATCGTGCCGCAAAGGAGCGCGTCGCCCGCCACTTGTCCGGGCACGCGGCTGCGGTCGAGCTGGAGGACGATCTTGTGCCTCGCCATTTCGCGGAGGTAATCGGGGTATGGCTGGAGCTTGTCGTGGACGCGCAATTTTCCCGGAGGAAATTTCAGTTCGGCCAAACGTCTGTCGCCTTTTCGGCGATCGAGATTGAAAACTGTGACCGGTTCACCGCTCGCGACGCAAAGCTCCCGGGCGAGCAAAAGGGCCGCGAAATGATTTCGGGACGCTACCTCCCATTCGCGAGTGCCAATGAAAATTCCGCGCTGGTCGGTCGGTAAAACGGTGAATTTCCATTGTTCGTCATCAAGTGGATACGGCGTTGGAATGAACGCGACCGTTTCGGCGTCGTGCTGCGGCCGCGCGCGCCAAAAAATCTCCGCCGCCTCCGGCGTGGTTGCGAGGCACCCGTCAGCCTGTGCGACGATCCACATAAAACGCGCGAGCCTTTTCGGATCGCGCAACTGTTCAGCAATTTGATGGAGCCCGGACTCTTTCAGCGTCACCGCGACCGTTCGTCTTTCCTGTTTGCATTCAGTCAGCGCGCGTTCAGTTGCTTGAAAATTCCCGCGCAAGACAAGGAGGATCGGCCGTTTTTCCTCAATCGCGGTCTTTGTTGTGCGGTGAAATGATCCGCACGTGCAAGCGGCGAAGCCGTGGAGATTGACCGGCGGATGCACGTGGTCGGTTGGACCGACCGGTTCCTCAAAATATTGTTCGAGGTCACGTCCGCCAGGGTTGAGAACGCTGAGGCGAAAATCGGCTGCGTCGTCGGACGCCATTCTATTCGTCGTTTGATCCCGGTGGAGAAGGAGTCCCGGCTTTCAGTAGCGCCCCTTCATCCACTTCGTCCATCGGTCCCACCGGAACGGCGCGCCGGATCTCCACCGGCGTCTCTTCCGGCTGCGGTTCAACTCGGATCGCGCGCAAAATCGGTTTTTCCTCTGGGCGGTTTCTTACCGGCTGCGGTTTTTGATTGAGAATCTCGGCATCCGTTTCGCCGGGCAACCGGTTGTTGATCCTTTGCGGCGCTTCTATCTTCCCAATTGGTTCATTGGCGACATTGTCAGCCTTGGCAATGGATTTCGCAGAATTGTAGGGATCGTTTTCCGCCAAAAGTGTCGAACTTTTGACGATCACTGGTTTGAGTTCATTTAAATCAGTCGCGAGTTGGGCGCGCGGGGCTTCGGTAGCCGGCGCATCCGCCAAAGCCCGCACGCGCGGTTCGCCGTGGACATTGCACAGTTCAGTCGGCATTTGTGCTGCGGTCGCGATTTCCATGTCGGTCGTGCGCTTTTGAACTGAATCGCTGCTCGCGCCTTTTACCGTCTCGTAGCATTTGTCGGTCGCGAGCATTCCGGAACGCGAGCAAATCTCCACATCCTTCAAGCCGGACGGTCGTTTGATTTCCTTCGGCGGATAATGTGCGGCAGCGGCGTTCATGACGTCCACCCACACCGGTAACGCCAGCTCCCGGCCAAACGCGCCGCGGTAAATCTTCTGCGGCTTATCGAACCCGGCCCAAACCGCGCAGGTAAAACTGCTGTCGTAGCCGGCAAAAAGCGCATCGGTGAAATCGTAAGCGGTGCCGGTTTTTCCAGCGGCCGGGAATTTCTTGAGACCGAATTCCGTTCGCGCTGTCTTGCCCGTGCCGTCCTCCAGCGCATCGCTCAGACACGAATGAACTTCATAAGCCGTCTCCGGCTTGATCACATTTTCTTTTCTGTACTCGCGCTGTGCGACCCAAACTGTGCCGTCTTTTTCTTCGATTTTCTCCAAAATGTGCGGCGCTGCCGTCCGCCAGCCCTCATTTGGAAAAATTGTGTAGGCAAGAGCAAGCTCGGCCAGCGTGATTTCGCTGCTGCCAAGCAACGTCGCCGGATATGGTCGCAAACTGGATCGAATGCCGGCAGTTCGACAAAGTTGCAGAACTTCATCGAGCCCCGCGTCCATTCCGATTCGCACGGTAGCGCCGTTCTTTGATTTGGCGAGCGCCTGCCGTGCGGTCATTGTGCCTTCGTAACGGTTCTCCGCGCTTTCCGGCCCCCATTCGCCGAGGATTCCTGTCATTCCACCAATCATCACCGCCCGATTGTCCAGCGGCGAATCTTCAACGACCGTTCCCGGAAACATTCCCTGTTCGAACGCGGTCGCGTAAACAAACGGAAGCATGGCCGTTCCGGCGGGACGTTTTGCCTGCAGCGCGCGGTTATATTGGTTGTGCTCAAAATCGCGCCCGCCCACAAGGACGAGAATTCCGCCGGTCTCGTTGTTCAAACCGATCACGGCGCCTTGCAAATATTCCGGAGCCCGTTGCGCTGAGGCTGTCCCGCTCGATTTCGCGGCGCGAAAACTCGCCGAGTACTCGGCGTAAGTTTGGTGATCGTAACCCGGATGTTGCTCCGCTTTATCGAGATTTCTGCGGAGCGATTCTTCCGCAACCTTTTGCAGGTCGCTGTCGATGGTGGTGTGAATGCGAAATCCTTCATTCATCGCGCGGTCCCAGCCGACCGCGTTGATAACCTGTTGCCGGATGTAATCGACGGCGTAATTTTGGCCCTGCGCGTTTTGCCGGTTGCCAATCACAAGTTCCTGTGCCTCGGCTGCAGCGAGCTGGGAGCCGTCGATGTAACCGAGATCCCGCATGCGAACGAGCGCGTAATTACGTGCGTCACCCGACGCGGCTTTGTCCGTCCAGGGCGAAAGCCGGTTCGGACTTTTAATTAAGCCCGCGAGCATGGCGCATTCGCTCAAAGAGAGCTCGCGTGCCGGTTTCCCGAAATAACCGCGCGCTGCTGCTTCCGCGCCGTAGAGGCCGCCGCCGAAATAAATCCGGTTGAGATAAAGCTCCATGATCTTCTGCTTGTTGAAATTGTCCTCGATCCGCCGGGCGAGGAAAATTTCGAGCAGTTTGCGACGAAACGTTTTTTCCTTGAGCGCGAAACTGTTCCGCGCCAATTGCTGCGTGATTGTACTCGCGCCTTGCCGCACGTGGCCGGCTATCAAATTCTTGAACGTGGCGCGCAGTATTCCAGACAGCGAGTAGCCGTGGTGTTGATAAAACCCGGCGTCCTCGACTGAGATTACCGCCGCGACCAGATCACGCGGTAATTGCTCGTAGGGTATGGTCTCGCGGTTCTCGACGTAGATTTGGCCGAAGATTTTCTCATTTCGATCCAGAATCACGCTCGCCGATTCCATTTGCTCGAGCTTGTTCAGATCGAACGTAACCGCTTGATTTTTCAAATCGGCCAGATTCATCGAGATCCAAATGGCGATGGCGCCCATGATGAAAACGCTGACGGCGATTGGCACATAAAATTCCGGGCGCGAATACCATGGTGGCTGGAACCGATAGCCCGGTGGCGGGACGAGATAATGGCTGGTAGAGGGATTTTTCACGCGGCAGGGGCAAGAATTTAGGCAGCAAACGCCGAACGCTCAACGCCCAACATTCAACGCTCAATTCGGAATCGCGGTCAGTTGAACGTTGGACGTTGGACGCTTGTCACGCCGTAGCTTTCAGCGTAGGCGAATTGGACGTTGAAATCCGCCGGAAACCAACCGCTCATCGAGCTCATTCGTCGCAAGATCGACAATGAGGGTCCACAGCCTTTCGGCTGGTTCATGACACAGGCGCTTTATCATCCCGAGCACGGTTATTATTCGAGCGGCCGGGCGGAAATTGGCCGACGCGGCGATTACTTTACGAACGTGAGCGTTGGTCCCCTCTTTGGCCAACTCCTCGCCCCGCAATTCGCCGAAATTTGGGGGCGTCTTGGCCGGGTCGCCAGCTTTGTAATCATCGAGCAGGGTGCGCATCACGGAGCGTTTGCGCGCGACGTTCTCGCGGCAACCCAACAACGATTTCCGGAATTCTTTGCGGCGTTGTGCTACCAAATCGTCGAGCCGTTTCCGAAATTGCAAGATCGACAAGCGCAAACTCTGCGCGAATTCAGCGATCGCGTGCGTTTGCGAGAATCTCTCGATGAAGTTGAGCCATTCGTCGGGATTCATTTTTCCAACGAGCTGCTCGATGCCATGCCGATCAATCTTCAGCACAAACTGGTTGACCTTGACGGTGACAAGTTCGTTTTCGTTGATTCGCTTGATCAACAGCCGACGAACCAGTCGCAGCTCGATTGGATTGCGAGTGTTGCGGCAAAGTTGCAGCGTGGCTTCGTTTTAGTGATCGATTACGGGTTCACGAGAAGTGAATTCCGCGAGGTAGTTCAAGTCCGCGCCCGCCATCGGCATCTCGATTCTCCGTTCCAAGAAATCGGCGAGGCCGATATCAGTGCGCACATCAACTGGACCAACGTCGCTGACGCTTCCGAGAAAAATGGCCTGCGCGTGCACGGATTTACCGACCAACATCATTTTCTCACCGGCATCATCTCGACGTTCCCCGAGATTATCGCCGCTGAAAAATCGAAGCGCGCTTTGCAAACGCTGCTTCATCCGGAAATGCTCGGCCGCAGCTTCCAAGTCCTTGCCCTGATGAAAGGTGTCGACCTTGGCGCGCCGCTGAGCGGCTTCAAATTTGCCCGGAATTGGCGCGAGGTCCTCGGGCTTTGAGCTATCGGGTATTTGCATCCGGGCAGTTTCCACCTAACTTCCCCGCTCCCTTTTAGCGATAGAATCATGGCCGACGTCGCCAACAAATACCCCGAGAACGCTGCCGGCAAATTTTATGTCGATGAACAGTGCATCGACTGTGATTTGTGCCGGGAAACAGCGCCCGCCAATTTCAAGCGGAACGACGACGGCGGTCACTCTTACGTCTACAAGCAACCGGAATCGCCTGAGGAAGAAAGTCTTTGTAAGGAAGCGATGGAAGGTTGCCCGGTCGAAGCGATCGGTAACGACGGCTCCTAAAAGCACGTTAAACGATAAAGCATTAAAGCGGAAGAGTTGTAGCTGTCGCCGCGTGCCCTGAGCTTGTCGAATGGGGTCTCTGGCGGCAAATACATGAGCACGTAGATTCTCTGCGTGGGCTTCATTTTCACCATCATCGGCCTGATGGTTTCACTGGATATCGTCTGGTGGATCGTCTTGGCGCGTGCAACCAATCACTCTGGCCGGGTGATCATTTCGATTTTCATGTTTGCGATGATGCTCGGCTTGATCGCGATTATCGCGGCGAGAATGTCGCGCGCGGGTTGGGACGAAGTCATTCCGAAATTCGCTGTCTCGGCAATTTTCATCTGGCATTTCATCGGGCTAGGGTTGCTCGCTCTGATCGGGCTTGTGCTCATTCCAATTTTGCTCGGGCAAAAATTTGTTGTTCACAGGGGTCCGGCAAGAGTCGAACAACCGGCCGAATCGAATCATTGGAACCGCCGCGAATTTCTAAGATTCACGGCAGCGCTGTTGCCGCCCGCTTTCACGTTCGGTCTTACTGGCATCGCACTAACGCAACTGAACAACGTGCGCGTTCGGCGTTTCGTTCTGCCGATTGTCGACCTTCCGAAGGAACTGGACGGAATGACCATCGCGCAAGTCAGTGACATGCATGTCGGCCGATTCACCAAAGGCGAAGTGCTGGAGAAAACGGTCCGCCTTGTCAACGAAATGGGCGCCGACCTGGTGCTGCTCACCGGCGATCTGATCAACGACGCGCTCGCTGATCTCGACACCGGCCTGGAATTGGTTCGAAGGATGAAAGCACGTTTCGGTCTCGCGATTATCGAAGGCAACCATGACCTGATCGAGAACCCGAGAAAATTCGAAACGCGGGTAAAAGCGTCAGGCATTCCGTTCCTGCTCGATGAATCGGCAATTGTGAACGTGCGCGGATTCCCGGTTCAGCTTCTCGGATTAAGCTGGACCCGGGTTCACGGTGAAGGACGGGATGCCGCGATTCGCTCTTCCGTGCGCAAGTTGCTCGAACAACGCGACGCCGGTGCCTTCCCAATTTTCATGGCCCACCATCCGCACGCGTTTGATGCCGCGGCCGACGCTGGGCTGCCGCTGACGCTCTCCGGCCACACCCACGGCGGCCAATTGATGTTGAACGAACAACTCGGATTCGGCCCGGCGCTGTTTCGGTATTGGTCGGGACTCTACCCGCAGGGCCAAAGTAAACTCATCGTCTCAAATGGCGTCGGCAACTGGTTCCCGCTTCGCCTGAATGCGCCGGCGGAGATTGTTCATCTCACTTTGCAGCGAGCGTGAACTTAGAACGCTGTTCCACTTGTCAAACGGGTCCGCAGCAGAAATCTGTTACGATTTTGTGGACGAGTTCGCAGCCGTAGCTTCGCCTGTAGGGGGAGCGGCCGGCTTCCCATCCGCCAGCCCGGCTCGGACGCCACTGGCAGCGTCTCCTACAGAAGCTGATTTCGCCGCTGCAGCTTTGGCGGCTGCTTCGGCCGCGGCCTTCTTCTTCGCTTCCGCCGCTGCAGCTGCGGCGGCCAAATTCTTGTCTACTGCCGCAGCTTCGGCCGGATGGATCTTATGGTAATAGTCGTTTGATCTCGAGAGCTGTTCTTTGCGCAACAGCAGTTGATCGAATCGCTCGCGTTTACTGAGTTCAAATTCCTTGTCCATCTTGATGGCTTCAAAGGGACAAACCTCGACACAAATCTGGCAGCTCATGCAAACCGAGATGTCGATGTCGAACACCTTCGGGTAAAGCTGCGGTTTGCCCATGTAATCGGGCTTCTTGTCGTCGCTCTTAATTATATAAATGCACTGCGGCGGGCATTCCTTCTCGCAAATCTTGCACGCCACGCAACGGAGCCCCGCGTGCGGATCGTTGCCGTCGTAAATCAAAAACGGAAAGTTGCGGTAATTTTCCGGGAGCGGATTTCGCTCCTCCGGATATTGAACTGTGATCAGGCGTTCCTTGTCGAAGTAGCTGCCCGCAAAATTCCGGAGCGTTACTGCCATGCCCTTCAAAATTCCCGCGCCGATCATTAGAGCTTCAATCTCGCTGAAACTATCGCAACTTCACAAGGAAAAGTTGATTGGCACGCGGTGGCTCATCTTTATCTCATTGATTGCTGGAACGTTAAGTGCGCGCGCCGGCGATCGCGGTTTTGAAAGCGGGCCGCAGAGAACGCATTTGATCGAACTCTTCACCTCACAAGGCTGCAGCAGTTGCCCACCGGCCGAAGCTTGGCTGTCGAAACTGAAAAATGAGCCGGGCTTGTGGAAAGATTTCGTGCCGCTTGCCTTTCATGTCGATTATTGGGATCGGCTCGGCTGGCGCGATCCGTTCGCTTCGAAGGAATGGACTGCGCGCCAATATCAATATTCTGCGAATTGGAAAAGTGAGAGCATCTACACTCCGGGTTTCGTCCTCGACGGGCGCGAATGGCTCCAGCGCAACCTACCTGTGTCTTCCAGTGAAACACCTGGCGCGCTCAGATTGTCGGTTACAAAAGGAAAGATTGTTGGCGAATTTATCCCCGCCGGTGGCGCGCCGAACAATCTCGACCTTTATGTTGCCTTACTTACTTTTGAGCAAACCACTAACGTTACCGCCGGAGAAAATAACGGTCGTAAGTTGTCGCAGGATTTCGTCGTGATGTCCTTGATACGCGAGAAAATGCCTGCGGGCAAAGTTGAAGCCCCGGTGACTATTTATCCGGAGCCACCGGCTCCTAATCCAATCGGCGCGATTGCGGCCTGGGTTACTGCGCCGAATCAAATCGAACCGATCCAAGCTGTCGGCGGCTGGTTGCGCTGAGAATTAGCGGTCCACTTCCCCCATGACGATGTCGACGCTGCCGAGTATCACCATCACGTCGGCGACGGTGTGACCGAGGCA
>DATFXN010000034.1:0-106346 GCA_035315805.1 Chthoniobacterales bacterium | reverse complement strand
TCGATTTCCGACGATGCAGACAGTGATTTTTCGTCCGCTTCCTTCAAATAACTGTCGACCAGGTCCTCGGCCTCCCCCGGATCGAGCCCAAGATTTTCGGCCATGTCGATGAAGGTGTCGCGCTGATCATCGCTCATGCTGAAGCTGTCGAGATTGCTCAGTCGCAACAAATGGAGGAATTCCTCTCGAGGATTGCCGGGTGAAGATTTCGCGGGGACTTCAGCACTTTCCGCATTCGGTGGAGGCGCCAGCGTCTGACGCTTCGCGCCGGTTTCGTGGAGCGCCTCTTCGATCATCGAAGTCATTTCGGCTTCGGTCAGAGCGCGCTCGGCACCGAGTCGGAGAAGATTTTGTTCTTCGTCGGGCGTGAGCACACCGTTGGCCACGGCGAACTTGAGATACTTTTGAAACTCAGTCGCGGACGCTTCGTGATCCTGCGCGGCCAATTCTTCATCGAGAATCCGGCGGCGTTCCGGATCGAGAAGCTCGAGGCGCGCTTCGGTCAAATAACGCGACGATTCCTCGAGACCAGCGCGGAGCAACTGCGTGAGTGGGTTGCTGGGCTGATTTTTAAGCGGGAGTTTTTTCTGCCACCACCGCATCAACTCGCGGCAGTGTTCCTCGATCAGCTCGTTACTCGGATTGGAGTGCGGATCAAAACAAAGCCGTTCGTAAAAATTCGCCGACCGGTAGTTGCTCCAACCTTGCCACTTTCGCGGGTCATCGGGGAGCGGAAGGGGAAAGCTGACGTCGCATTTGGTCATCGGCTAACTGACAGTCAGTTCTCCCAGGCCGGAGGCGGCTTCTGCGATCTCCTGCGGGGCCAAACCAGTATTGCGATCGATGGTGACCTTGGCGTTGTTGCCGGCCGCCTCGACTTCGACTTCCAACACCTGGTTGGCGTTATATTGATAGGTCAACTTGACCGGCGAGCCTTTCGGCAAATAAGGCGGCAATTGAATGTCGCAAACGCCAAGCGGCGTGCATTCCCCAGGCACCGTGCTCTCGCCTTCCACCACTTTGACCACCGCGCGCTGCATGTTCGCCTCAGCGGTGCCGAACGAATTCCGAATCACCGCGGGAATTGGCGTCATTTTGCGGATCATCGGAAAAACGTATTCCTGGAGTTGTTTCTCATCCCAAAGCACCACCCCGAGCGTGTGCGAGGTGATGTCGGTAATTTCGATCAGTCCGCCGTCGAGCGACGAAAATTGGCGGCGCACGGTGTCGTCGAGAACTTTTTCGCCAGAGACATTTTCTTCATTCAACATCGACAAGATGCCCTGAATGGCGGCGCCTCTGGCCACAACCTCATCCGGATTCACGTGATCAACCACCGGCACGGACGAAAAGCTCGAGATCATCGCCCGTATCATCGGCATTCGGGTCATACCACCGGCGAGCAGCACCTTGTCGATATTGTCCCACTTCAATTTCGCTTCCTGCATCACCATCTCGCAGATGGTTTTGCATTTCTCGACCAAATGGCGGGTTCGCTTCTCGAATTCCTTGCGGGTCAGGGTCAATTTCACGCTCTTGCCCCCATGATGGTAAACAATCGTAGTCGCGTCTCGGCTCGAGAGCTGAATCTTCGCCGCCAACGCGCGATTGTGCAGCTCTTGGTAACTGTGCAGATCGAGCAATGGATTTTCACCATGCAGTCGGTCGAACTCTTCGGCGATCAGATTAACAATCACGTCGTCCCAATCTTTTCCGCCGAGGCGATGATCGCCGTTTGTGGCGAGCATCTCGATTCTGTGATCGACAATGCGCATGATGGTGACGTCGAATGTGCCGCCGCCGAGGTCGAAGACGAAGACGGTCTGGTTTTCGTCTAGCTTGTCGAGCCCGTAAGCAAGCGCCGCTGCTGTGGGCTCGTTAATAATTTGGAGAACGTTCAAACCTGCGAGCTGGCCGGCGGTGATCGTCGCCGTGCGCTCGGCATCGTTAAAGTAGGCGGGGACCGTGATTACCGCGTCGGTGATTGGTTGATCGAGATATTTTTCGCCGTCCGCCTTCAGCTTCTTGATGATCAGCGCGGAAAGCTCCTCTGCGGAATAGACCTTGCCGCCGAACTCACGCGAAAATTGCTCCTTCGGCTTGCCCATTTCCCGCTTCACAAAATCGACAATCTGCTCCGGCTCGGCGACGGCATTGTTTTTGGCAACGGTGCCTACGATCACGTTGTTCCCATCGAAGAAAATTACCGATGGCGTAATGCGCTCGGTCTCGGAATTTGGGATGATTTGTGGTTTCCCGTAGGTGTCGATATGGGCGGTGGCGGAGAAGGTTGTGCCCAGATCGATGCCGACTACTTTGCGGTTGCTCATGGTTGAAAAAAGTTGGGCCGACTACTCGGGACTCGGCTCGGCCTGCTAGTGCAGATTTCGTGCCCCAGGGCGGGAAGAATTTACGCAGAAACGGAGTTGAATCGCTGGCGGCTGGACTTCTATTCAACCGAAGCGCTTTGCGACCACTTCCTCCGGTCGAATCAGCTTTCCGCGCCAGATAAATCCGCGCTTAAGCCGCATCACGATTGCGCCGTCCTCTTCGGGGAAGTTGGCCGGCTGGTAGTTAACGACCCGATGGTAAGCGCGATCGACTCGTTCCCGCGGCTCGATCTCCTGCACCTCGAACCGATGCAGGATTTCGACCAGCGAATGGATGGCGTTTTCCAAATTGTCCCGCCATTGCGCGATCCGGCTGCCCTTCCCCTCCTCCTGGACGGCGGTCGAGAGCTGTTCGCACAGTCCACTCAAATGATCGTAGAGATAAACCAGATCGTGGATGAAGGGTTTCTGAAGGGACTCGTGCAGAAAATTGTCGCGATACTTGAGCAATTCGGCATGGAGCGAATCGAACAATTGTTGATTGATGCTCTCGCTGCTGCGGATGGACGCTAGTTGCTCGTCGATCCTTTTGAATTGCCCGGCGAAAGCAGCTCTCGTGGAGGCCTCCATTTCAGCGGCCAGTCTTTCAATGCGGCTGAGCAAATTGTTCTCAAGGCCTCGGAGTTGTTCAGCCAAAATTTCAGACAGTGCCGGTGAATCAATTCGCTCCTTGGCCTTCGAAAACTCTTTCTCCTGAACAACCGGGCGAACCTTTTCCGCCGCAGCGCTCAGTTGTTGCATCGCGACCTTGAAATCCTCTTCTTCCTGAGCGGCTTTATGGGGCATTTTACTTTGCGAAAAATTTGCGGATCGCTTCGACCAAACCATCGATGTCGTGCCGGCGCGCTTCGATATCGACCTTGAGACCGTGGTCGGTCACCGTTTTCGACGTGATCGGTCCGATGCTCGCGAGCTGCATTCCCTTTGGCCAAGGCAGACCAAGCGCCAGAAAATTTTCGACCGTGGAGGAACTGGTGAACGTGATCAAATCCGCCCCCTCCTCCAAAAAACGGCGGCGCGCGCCGGTAACGTCGCGCGTGTCGGGAACCGTACGGTAGGCAAAAGCTTCATCGACGATCGCTCCCAGCTTCGACAATTCCTTCGGTAGCACGTCCCGCGCCTTCTCGGCGCGTGCCAGCAGGATTCGCAAATTTTCCACGGCGCCCTGCTTCTGAAATTCGCGCACCACCGCTTCAGCCACGAATTCTTCGGGGTGAAGATCGACATGGAGATGAAAATCTCGGACCCGTTGCGCCGTGGCTGGACCAATGGCGGCAATTTTCGCTCCGCCAATCTCGCGCGAGTCGTCGTAGAGTTTGTAAAACATTTCGAAAAACGCCCCTACGCCGTTCGGACTGGTGAACACGATCCAGTCGTAAAGGTGCGCGTCTTGGACCAGCTCAGCGAATTCGCGCAGATTGGTCGGCGGTTCGATCCGGATTGTCGGCAATTCGAAAACATCGGCGCCAAGTGCGCGAAGCTGATTGCTCAACGCACCGGCTTGTTTGCGCGTCCGCGTCACCACGATCCGCTTTCCCGAAAGCGGCCGCTCTTCGTACCAATTCAAATCTTTCCGCAGCGCGACGACCTCGCCGAAAACTGCAACAGCGGGCGCCTGGAAGCCAAGATCGACAACTTTCCTGGCGATGTCAGTCAACGTGCCGGTGAGCGTTTTCTGTCGTCCAGTTGTCGCCCAGCGAACCAGCGCCACCGGAAGATCAGGCCGCACGCCGTTCGCCATCATCTCCCGCGTAATCGAATCGATTCTCTCGACACCCATCAACATCACTTGCGTCCCACCAAACTTCGATAGCGCCGCGTAATCAATTGCACTTGCGCTTTTCGTTGGCTCTTCGTGGCCGGTGAAAAAGGTCACGTGCGAATTTTCGACGCGATGCGTCAGTGGAATCCCCGCATAAGCCGGCCCGGCAATCGCCGAAGTAATTCCGGGAACGACCTCGAACGCGATCCCGGCATCGACAATCGCCTTCGCTTCCTCCGCGCCGCGACCGAAAACAAACGGGTCGCCTCCTTTCAGACGCACCACTTCTTTTTCAGCACGCGCCTTTTCAATCAGCAGCTTATTGATTTGCTCCTGACTAAACGCGTGCTCGCCCGCTCTTTTGCCACCATAAATAATTTCAGCGTCCTCGCGCGCCCACCCGAGCATCTCCGGATTCGCGAGATGATCGTAAACAATCACGTCCGCGCGCTCGATGCATTCCTTGGCTCGCAGCGTGACCAAACCAAGATCGCCCGGCCCGGCACCGACTAGATAAACTTTGCCCCTCTTGCTCTTACTCTTGCTCATGCTCCTTCCTGTCATTCTGATCGACGCGATTCATGCCGCTCTGCGGCAAACTAAAAAGAGGGGTACATTATTGGAGAAGTGGTAAGGGTGCGTAAATATCTCTGACTATTGCTTTGGTGTTTTCAGAATACTAATCCGGGATTCTTCGCTTCGCTTAGAATGACAATGTAGATGCTGCTCTCAACGAACTTGCGCAATCAGCTGCGTCGCCAATTTTTCCGCGTCCTCGCTTGGCCCTTCTATAACTGCTTCGCGTGGCGTGGTCGCGCCCAGATCGAAAATTTGCGCGCGCATTTTCATTGTCGATCCGTGAACGATTGCGACGACTCCGACCGGCTGGTTGCAATCGGCGTGTAACAACTGCAAAAATTCGCGCTCCGCGCGCAAACTCAACCTGGTGTCAGGGTCGTTAACTGCTTCCACAAGATCTCGCAGTTGCTCGTCATCCGATCGCATCTGTAGCGCAATGACGCCCTGACCACCGGCTGGAACAAAGATTTCCAGCGGCAGAAGCGCTGCCCAGAATTCATTCTGCTCAAACTTGATCAGTGCGCTGTCGGGATCCAAGCCGAGCCGTTTCAACCCGGCGTTGGCCAAAATAATTGCGTGCCATTGACCGGTCGCGAGGTTGCGCAAGCGGCTCGGGACATTGCCGCGAAGCTCGACAATCTCCAGGTCGGGCCGTTTCCAGTGGAGTTGATGCTGCCGCCGGACACTTCCAGTAGCGACGATCCCGTCCATTGGCAGCGAACTTAAATCGCACGGAGTTGTCGCGACTAGAACGTCATCTACCGGAGCCCGCGGCAGCACCGCGGCAATTTCCGTTTTCGGTGCGAGCGTGCTCGGCAAATCTTTTGCGCTGTGCACCGCGAGATCGATCTGTTTCCCCACCAGCGCGCGTTCGATCGCACCGGTAAACAATCCCTTTCGACCGGCGCGAACATCCTCGATCGCGCTTTTTTCATCATCGCCCCGCGTCCTGATGACTTTGATTTCAAATTTCAAATCCGCCCAGCGCGCCTGGAGCGCGTGCACCACTTGTTGCGTCTGGATCAACGCCAATTGACTGCCGCGTGTGCCGACAACGATTTTAATCCGGCGTGAACGTTTCATATCGATGGGAACCTAGCAGGTTCCCGTACTGATTTCGCGCCTCGCCCTATGCCTGTGGGGGAGGCAGTTAGCTTGCCCCTATGATTCCGAAACGCGCAACGAACTTTCTCCGACCGTTGGATCGTCTTCGGGATCAGGGCCGCGATTCAAGCCGCGCGCAATCGATTCAGCGAACTCCGCCACGTGTTGGGAAATAATTTGCTCGGCGGCGGCGACTTGTTCGCGGCGCATGACCAGCGATTGCTCGGCGATCGATTGCAGCGAATCGATGTCGTACAAATAAACGCCGTCGAGGGTGTTTACATTCGGAGCAACATTCCGCGGAACGGCAATGTCGATGATGAACAGTGGGCGATCGATCCGCTCACGCAGCATCGGCGCCAGTTTTTCCTGACTGAGGATCGGAACTTCGGAAAACGTCGATGTAATCAGGATATCAATCTCGCGGCATTGCTCCGGCCACTCTGCAAAGGGAACCGGGCAACCGGTGACGGCGAGTGCGAGCGCTTTGGCGCGTTCCGGCGAACGATTGCTGACGCGCAAATCGACTACACCGCGCGAAATGAGCGCCCGCACCGTGCGTTCACTTGTTTCGCCCGCGCCGAGCACCAGCACTTTGCAATTGCGTAGCTCACCGAAAATTTTCTGGGCCAGATCGACAGCCACCGAACCGACGGAGACGGCTCCGCGCGTGATCTCGGTGTGAGTGCGGACTTGTTTCGCCACGCGAAACGCGCGCTGAAACAATCGATGAAAATATCGGCCGGCGGCGCCAGAGGCACGCGCCTTTTCGTACGCCTTCTTCGTCTGCCCAAGAATTTCCGTTTCGCCAACCACCATCGAATCCAATCCGGACGCGACCCGAAACAGATGCCTCACGCACTCAGCCGCTTCATAACGGTAAAAATTTTCGTTGCCTTGGAGATTTTGCGTCCGCGCGAGACAGCGGGCAATGAGATCGGTGGGAACAAAATTGTCCGCCGCCGCGTAAACCTCGACCCGGTTGCACGTGCTCAAGAGCAACGCCTCAGTGCAACCACAGCTTCGCAATACGCAATCGGTCTCGGCAGTTCCGCCAAAACGTTCGAGCGTTTCGACATCCGCGGTGTGATGACTGAGCCCAACGCAAAACAGATTCATGGCATGTGCGTTTGAGCCGTGAAAGTGATCCCCCAAAGGAGGGTCAGGGCCGCGCTAAATCCAATGATGCAAAGCGCAGCCACGCGTTTCGGCGCGAACCAGCGCAGGTAGCGTCCCTGCAAAATGAATCCGTAAAGAATCCAAACCCCGATCGCGCAAAAGACTTGCGCCCACGGCAGCGGCTCGCCCACAAAAAATCCGCTAACCAACCCGAGGGTATAAAGCACGAACCCCCACCAAAGTAATCGCGTGATCGCGGCGAAAAGATCAGTCAGCGGCGGGAGATGATAAAAAATCGAATGGAGATGATGGGTCTTGAGTTGCCGCTCCTGCACCAGGTACATCACGCCGGCGATACAGGCGAGCGCGAACGCACCGTAAGCCACCAGCGACATCGAGGCATGAAACTCTAGCCACGGATTTGGCGGCAACCTCGGGCTGCGCGGTTTCTCAATCGGTGCAATCAGCGCGAACAGCTCCAGTAAGACCACCAGCGGCGCAGTGAACGCGCCCATCAACGACAACCGATACGCCGGGCCAACCACCATGTAGAAAAGCGCCACCGACCACGCCACAAAAATAATCACCTCAAACAAGTTCGTGATCGGACAGCGTCCCAATTGGTGGCCACGGATCGATAGAAACGCGGTCTGAAAAATAAAACCTAGCCCGACGGCGAAGAAATTGAACCGCATCGGCCGGAAAATCCCGCCGCGTATTTGGGCGATCGTGTGCACGATCGCCACCAGAAAACAGACCGTCGAGGCTATGAGAAAATATCGATCCACTGGAAATTCCATTCTAGAGCGGCCATCTCTATTGGCAATCCCGTTGACCTCAAACGCGCCTCCGCTAGCATCGCCTTGGTGAATTCCGACATCCTCGAAAAACTCCGATTCGGCGTGCGTGACGTGCCAGATTTTCCGAAGAAGGGCATCATCTTCAAAGACATCACCCCCATCCTGAGTGATCACGGTCTCTTCCGCGCTTCGATCGATCTGTTTCTGGAACGATGCCGCGGAAAGAAGATCGACAAGATCGTCGGGATCGATGCGCGCGGCTTTCTTTTCGGTTCAACTGTCGCTTACGAGCTCGGCGTCGGTTTCGTCCCGATCCGCAAGCGCGGGAAGCTTCCTTACAAAACGGAGGTCGCGAAATATTCGCTCGAATACGGAGAAGCCGAAATGGAAATGCACATCGACGCATTGGAAGCCGGCGAGCAAGTCGTCCTGGTCGACGATCTTCTCGCGACCGGCGGAACTTCAGCCGCTGCTGCTGCTCTCATCGAAAGAGCCGGCGGCAAATTATTGGAGGCTCAATTCCTGATCGAGCTGGAGTTCTTGCACGGGCGCGAAAGGCTCAAACCGATCCCGGTGATCGCGTTCTTGAAATATTGAAAACGAACTAGACAGGACTAACCGGACCATCTGGATTTAATCTCGTTAATCCTGTCTCGTGTCTGTTGCCCGCACCACCACGTGAACGCCGATTTCCTGGTGCGCGAGTTGATCGTGAATCTGCCCTAACAAATCAAGGGCTCGCACGTCCGGCATGTGCGCGCAACGCACTTCGATACGCGCGCGTTTCTGCGCGAGCTTCGGATCCCACTCCGCCAGTTCGCCGTCCAGGAGAAATGAAACGTAAGCATTGAAGCGTTCCTGCAGATGAAACAGCCGCTCGTCCGAGCCATTCCACGGCTTCAATTCGTTCATCACCAACACCGCCTCATCATTTTTCGGATCGTGCGCGATCATGTCGATCACACCGACGCGGCCTTCACCTCGTTGATCTCCTTCCGCCATGGATTTGAAGGTTGAAGGTTGACGCTTGCGCATGGAACGTTCAAGCAATGAAGCGCACAAAAAAGGCTACCTCCCTGACATTGCTCGGCCGGAGCGAAACGAAATTGCCTGGCGCGCCATCAGAAGCGCGACTGGAAACTTTTCCCAATCCAGCGCGACGGAATTACCGGATTCATTTCGAGACCGACGATTTCACCTGTCTTTGCCCCGTGACCGGACAGCCGGACTTTGCCAGGATCGACATCGACTATGTCCCGGACCGTCTCTGCGTCGAAAGCAAGTCGCTTAAGTTTTATCTCGCGTCCTATCGGAACGAGCACGCGTTCAATGAAGCCGTGACGAACCGCATTCTCGACGATTTCGTGAAAGCTTGTGCGCCGCGCGAAGCTGCCGTGACCGCGCAATTTTCCGCGCGCGGCGGAATCGCGCTTACCGTGCGCGTCGAATATCCGGATAAAGCCGCCTCGACCAAACCTGCTGGTCGCGATGGTGGATGAATTTCGAATTTGCTTGTTGAATGAAACACGCAGTCGTTCTCCTCAGCGGCGGTCTTGATTCAGCAACGACGCTCGCAATCGCACGCTCCCAAGGTTACAAAACCTACGCGCTCTCCTTCGATTACGGGCAGCGCCACCAGCAGGAACTCGATGCCGCAAAGAAAATCGCGAAATCGTTAGGCGCGAAAGACCATCGCCTTGTTAAGGTCGACAATCAGATCTTCGGCGGCTCGGCGCTGATTAACGATGTCGAAGTTCCGAAGTCGCGCTCCGAAAAAGAAATCGGTGTCGGCATTCCAGTTACATATGTTCCAGCACGGAATACAATTTTTCTTGCGCACGCGCTCGCCTGGGCGGAAACGATTCCGGCCGGGCACATTTTCATCGGCGCGAACGCGATTGATTTCAGCGGGTACCCGGATTGTCGGCCTGAGTTCATCGCGCTTTTTGAAATGCTCGCCAACATCGGAACCAAAGCCGGCGTCGAAGGTGCGCGAATTCAGATTCATGCGCCGCTGATCAAGATGTCGAAAGCCGACATTGTTCGCAAAGCAGTCGAATTGGATGTCGATCTCTCACTCACGCATAGCTGTTACGATCCCCTGCCCGACGGCCGCGCGTGCGGAGAATGCGATTCATGTCAGTTGCGCTCGAAAGGGTTTCGCGAAGCTGGTGTTGAAGATCCGATCAAGTACGCGCCCAGCCTGTCACGCCGCAGCCTTGAAGGCGGATGAGAAACGTCTTCGATCTCACGAAGCGCGAGCAGCGAATCGTGATCGTGATCGTCGTCGCGCTGGTCGCGATTGCGTTTGCGAAACATTGGTTCGAGACGAGATCGACTCCGCCACGAAGATCGACATCCACACAGCAGCAGCGAGCATCAACCACTGCGCCCGTCGGTTCGGATGAAGAAGAAGTCGAGTCGCCCTCAGCTCAATCCTCTCCCTGAAGCGAGGAGGTGGCGATGGGGCAGGTGAGGCTCATCACGCTGAAGTTTATTGCGTGAGACCGGGAATTCGTCCGTAACCAACAAAGACCTGACTCTGCTCTTTGTTCGGCTTCGGCGCGGCGCGGCCGACTTTGAAATCGAAAACACATATTCCAGATTTGCTTCCGCCTTGATAGATGCCGCGCTCGCTCGCGCCGACCATGCTGCGCTGGTTCGTTCCCTTCTCGCGTCCGAGATAAGTTTGCCGCCGAACGTTTCCTCTCGCTCTTGCGTTCCGCGCGACGTGGCCGCGCCCATCGCAACCGTCAGCGCGGCCACGAACACGAGACGTTTCACGCGAAGCGAGTCAACAGGCCAATTCCTGGAGGACAGCTTGATTCATTCGAATACCGGCGTCGAGATTCTCTAGCGGGAAATTCTCATTTGGCGAATGCGCCCGACAATTCGCCAGCGCCAGACCGAGCAGCAGCGTTTCCACGCCGAGTATGTTCCGGAAATCCGAGACGATCGGAATGCTGCCGCCTTCGCGAATGAGCGCTGGGTCCTTGTTAAACGCTTTCTTCAACGCGCGCTGCGCCGCTTTGCCAAATTTGCTGTTCGGATTGGTCAAATACCACGGGCCGTGATGACCGCTTTGCATTTCCAACGTCACTCCCGGGGGCAGATTTTTTTGCAGATGTTTCTTCACGAGATCGACAATCACGTCGGCCTTCTGATTTGGAACGAGCCGGAACGTCAATTTCGCCATCGCGTGACTTGGCAAAACGGTTTTCGTTCCCGGCCCCTGATAACCACTGCCCATGCCATTAATCTCCGCCGTCGGCCGCGCCCAGATTCGCTCCAGCGTGCTGAATCCCGCTTCGCCAAAAAGCGATGGCGCCTGTGTTTCATTGAGCATTTCGGCATCGGGATCGATCGGCAAATTCTTCCAGGCCTCGCGCTCCCAATCTTGCAGCGGCACCACGTCATCATAAAAGCCTGGAACTGCAACCCGGCCATTCCCGTCGTGCAAACTGGCAAGCAATTTCGACAGAGCCGCAGCAGGGTTCGCAACCGCGCCGCCAAAAATTCCGGAATGCAAATCCATTTTCGCGCCACTGACTTTGACTTCCAACCCCGCCACTCCGCGCAGTCCGTAGCTGATGGTCGGCGTGCGCGGTGCAACCATTCCGGTGTCGGAAACCAAAACCACGTCGCATTTCAATGCGTCGCGGTTCTCGGTCAGGAACTTCCCGAGATTCTGGCTACCAACTTCTTCCTCGCCCTCAACTACAAGATCGATATTCACCGGCAGATCGCCGTTTTTTTGCAGCGTTTCCTGAATTCCAATGATGTGGGAAAGAATCTGGCCCTTGTTATCCGTCGCGCCGCGGGCAAAAACGTAACCGTCTTTCAAAACCGGCTCGAACGGCGGCGAGTCCCACAATTCGAGCGGGTCCGGTGGCTGGACGTCGTAATGACCGTAGAGCAAAACGGTCGGCCGGCCGGCACGATGTTCGTTGCGCGCCCAAACAATCGGGTGACCTCTTGTCAGAACTACCTTCGAGTCGAGCCCAATTGCGTCCAGTTTTTCGGAAAGCCACTCCGCACACTCCCGAACTTTGCCGGCATATTTCTCGTCAGTCGAAACGCTCGGAAACCGCAGAAAAGTAAAATAATCTTCGAGATAATTGTCGCGCATGGCCCCAAAGCTAACCGGTTTTTCGCCGTTTGCCTACGACTTCTCCCGCAATTGAATGCGGATCAGATAGAGGATCGAGGCGAGCACGAGCACGATCCCGGTCACCAAGAATTCACGCATCGTCGCGTGCACAAGGATCCAGATGATTGCGACGATCGCGAATGCGGGAACGATTTTCATTCCCGGAAAATGGAATGGCTCGCCATCGGAACGAACGTCGCGCTGCACCAACACCCAGCAGCCGGCGCAGCAGAGGAGATACATTAACAACACAGCGACGTTGGAAAGTACCGCCAGTTGTTCAAATGTCCCGCTCACCGACAACGCAAAGGCAATCGTTGCGTAAGTAATGATCGCCACATCCGGCGAGCGATAGCGTGAATGTACGTGTGCGAAAAACTCCGGCAACGCGCCATCGCGGCCAAAGGCAAAGACCATTCGTGGCGAACTCAAGATGTCGCTGGTCACAAACCCAAACGCCGAGATCGTCGCACCTGCGAGCAGAATCGTGCGCCCAACATTTCCAAGAAACTTGGCGGCGGCGTCGGCAAGCGGCGCGTCGGGATAATTCGAAAGCTCGGCGCCAAGCGTTCCCTGCGCCACGAGCTGAATCAGAACATAAATAATCGTTGTCACGACCAGCGCGAGATACGCGGAATGCGGAACGGTCCGGGCCGGACTTCTAACCTCGCCGCTCGGGATCAACGCCACTTCGATTCCGACAAAAGCGAACATCAACAGCACAACCGCGTCGCCTAGCGACTTGCTGCTCGGCCAGGTGCTCCACGTGAGATTTGGCGCGTGAATAAAGAAGATTCCCGCGCCAATGAACAACAGTAGTGGAAGGAGTTTCGCCAGCGTGATTATCGTGACCGCGCCCGCGCCTTTGCGCACTCCGCGGATGTTGATGAAGACAAGCGAACCGTAAACGGTGAGCATGACGACGATTCGCATTACCGGCCCGCCGAGAAATGGCACCACCAACGCAACTGAATTTGCCAGCACATTCACGACGCCGGCTACCGCACCGAGCGCAGTCAAAAAATAAAGGATTCCGGCGAGAAATCCGACGTAGCGGCCAAAGGCGACTTCCACATACGCATAGAGTCCGCCGGTCAACGAGACACGACTTCCGGCAATCGCGAAACAAGTGACGAAAAGCACCATCGCGATTGCGCAGCAAACAAACGCCAGCGGCGCGGCCGGGCCGAGTCCTCTCGCCACCGTTGCCGGAATTACGAAAATTCCCGCACCGATCGTCGAGCTAACAATGTTCGCGGTCAGCGCTGGAATTCCGATGCCGCGAAGGAGTTTTTCATCCGTGTGCTCTGCTTGTTGGATTGAGATCGTTGTTTCGGCGGCCATGCGCGGATCGTGCCCGAATAGCCCGGGAGAAGCAAGGTGGATTCGGAGCCCTGGCTCCACAAAACATTGGGGTCGGCGCCTGCCAGCCGCCCACATCTAGTGGAATCTTGCTTGTCGGCGCACCTAGGCTACTATATTGCCCTCTAAGGCCGATAGTTGGGCCCCGCGGCATGCATTTACAATCGCTCGAGCTATTCGGCTTCAAGTCGTTCGCCGACAAAACCATTTTCAATTTCCACGAAGGCATCACCGCAATCGTGGGCCCGAACGGTTGCGGCAAATCCAACCTGCTCGACGCGGTCAAATGGGTTCTTGGGGAGCAATCGGCCAAATCACTTCGCGGCGGCGAAATGGCCGACGTGATTTTCAACGGCACCGACAACCGAAAACCGCTCAGCTTTGCCGAAGTTTCGCTCACCTTCGCCGATTGCGCTTCGGAGCTGAATGTTGATTGGCACGATATCCGCGTGACGCGCCGCGTTTATCGCGACGGCAATTCTGAATATCTCCTCAACAAAACACTGTGCCGCTTAAAGGACATCCAAAATCTTTTCGCCGACACCGGCATCGCCCGCTCCGCTTACTCGATGATGGAGCAGGGCAAGATCGACATGATCTTGAGTTCGCGGCCGGAAGATCGGCGCGCTATTTTCGAAGAAGCGGCCGGGATAACCAAATACAAAACGCAAAAGAAGGAAGCGCTCCGCAAACTCGAAGCGACCGAAGCAAATCTTCTTCGCATCGGCGACGTGATCAAAGAAGTGAAGCGGCAAATTGGTTCGCTGCAACGCCAGGCTGGTAAAGCGCGGCGTTATCAGGCGTTGCACGCTGATCTGCAGGTTCTCGAAACGCATTACTCGAAAAAACAACTCTCTGCGCTCGACGCCGAGCTCGGCAACTGCCGGGCCGACATCGGAAAAATCTCGACATCCGAACAAACCACCCGCGTCAAGATCGATCGCGGCGAAAGCGATCTCGCTGAAGAGCGCCAAGCGCTCGACAAGATCGACATCGAAGTCGCGGCCGTCCGCGCCGAAGCGCAACGGTTGCAAAGCGAGATCACCGCACACAAGAGCCGAATCGAATTCAATCGTCAGCGCAAAGACGAACTCGGCGATCTGATCGAGCGCGCTCGCAACGACATCGCAAGCGCAGAAAACAAACGCAAGCAACACGCCGCCCAGATTCAGCAAAGCGATGCGTTGATCACAAAGACGCAACTCTTCCTCCAATCGAAACAAGACGAGTTGGCCAAAATCAGCGAGCTGCTGGACCAACTCCGCGCCCGACGCGACGCGCGTCAGGCCGATCGAGAAACGGCGCGCGCGTCGCTGTCGAAATATGAAGCGGGAATCGATCAGCTCGAAGACGATCTAGCTGGGCTGAGGGCGCGGCGCGAACTGACGCAAGAACAAATCCGTCAGATTTCCACCGATATAAAAGAGGCAACGAAAGCGCATGAGAGAATCGTCGCGAGCATCACAGCTGCGCGCAGCCTCACCGAAAGTGAACAAGAGAAAATAGAGGAGCTGCTCGCGCAGTCAGAGGCAATGGAAAGAAATCTGCGGCAAGGCAGAGACCTTCTCGCCGTTGCCGAAAGCGAGCTTGCCGCAGCGGAGCGGACGCTCACGGAAAAGCAATCGAGTTTGGAAATTTTGCGCCAGCTGAATACCGAAGGCGAAGGACTCGCTCAAGGGTCGCAGGCTGTCCTCAAAGGTTTGGACGACCCCGAGCGCTATCGTGCTTCGATCGTCGGCTCGCTCGTTGCTCAGATCGATGTCGATCCAAAATTTATTCCGGCGATCGAAGCCGCGCTCGGCCGAAATCTGCACGCGATTATCTCGAAGGACGCACAAAGCGCCGAAGATATTATCACCAGGCTCACCAAGAAGAAACTTGGGCAGGCTGCCCTGTTCGTTCCAAAACTCAGCGCTTCTGCGCACGAATCCGTCCGCAAGAGTTTGCCAAGAGGTGCGCTGGCCTGGGCGATCGACAAAGTTGTCGCGCCCCGTTCGGTTGAATCGCTTATGCGGCGATTACTCAGCGGCGTCGTCGTTTTCTCGAAATTGGACGACGCCCTCGCGTGCAAGAAAGACGAAGCGACTCTCGCTATGGCGACGCTTGGTGGCGAATTCGTTTCCACAGAGGGCATTGTTTTTGGCGGAAGCAGCACCGTGAAGGCGGACTCGCTGCTCGAACGCAAGGCGCGCGTCGCCGCGATCGAGAAGGAAGCGACCGAACTCGCGAGCCAGCGCGAGACCTTGATTCAGAAGCGCGATCAAGCGAAGGCTAACGTCGATGCTGCCTCGCGTCAGCTTGATGAAGCGCGGTCGTATCATCAAACGGCCCAGCTCGCGCATGCGACCTCAGCCAACAAGATTTCATTGCTCGAAGAGGAAGAAAGAGCCGCCGAGCGCAAGATCGACAATCTCACATCGGGGAAGACAACGCTCGAGCAACAAGTTGAACCGGCCGATGCGCGTCTCTCTGAACTGGAAGAAGAACTAAGCGCCGCGCGCGATGAACTCGCCGCGCATGAAACCGCCCAGAGCGATGCCGAGAAAGATGAAAAAGGCGTGCGAAATCAAGAGGAGAAAACACTCGAAATGCTCAACGACTTGCGCTTGGCGGTTGCGACCGCGCGTCAGCGCCAGGAAAGTTTGGAAACGCAACGCCAACCGATGGCCGCACGCGAGGCAGAGCTGGTCGAACTGATCTCAGCTGGCAGAACAGACATCGCCAACTACGAGGGCAAGCTCGCCGCGCAAGCGCAGGAAAATCGCGACTCCCAAACCGCGATTAAGGAGCAAACCACGCGCGCAGCCGAAGCGGAAGCTGCCGCGAGCAAAATCGCTTCGGAGCGGGCCGCGCGCAGCGATGCCGCGCAGGAACGCGAAACCGAATTACGCAAGCTGCGCGATTCACTGAGCGATCTTCAGGAAACGCGCGGCCGCCAACAAGTGCGCGAATCGCAATTGCAAATGCAGATCGAAAACCTCGCCGAAAATGCTTCGCGACGCTATCAGGTCGACTTGCGGACGTTCACCCCCGACGAAGCTGCGTTCGAGAAGACTCTGCGCGTCCAATTGAAAAGGTGGATCGACCGCTCCGCGGACGATGTTGCAAACAGCGGTGAAGCCGCGTCCAAACGATCGCGCTCGGAGAGCGCGATCCACCAAGATGTCGATCTTGCTGATGAAGACTTGCAAAAGTTAATCGTCGATCTCACGCGGCAACTCGACAACATGGGCCCGGTCAATCTCGAGGCGGTCCAGGAGTACGACGAGCTCGAAGAGCGGTACAAATTTCTCGAAGCGCAAAACACGGATCTCACTAATTCGCGCCGCGAATTGCTCGACGTGATCGCAAGGATCAATTCGACAACAAAGAAACTGTTCGCCGAAACATTCGCGCAAGTCCGCGGGAATTTTAAGGAAATGTTCGCCGAGCTCTTCGGCGGCGGTCGCGCCGATCTCTCACTGCTCGATGAAAACGATCCTCTCAACTGCGGAATCGAGATCACAGCGAAGCCACCCGGCAAGCAATTACAAAGCATTTCGCTGTTGAGCGGCGGTGAGCGCGCGATGACCGCGGTCGCGTTGCTCTTCGCAATCTATATGGTCCGGCCGAGTCCGTTCTGCGTACTCGACGAAATCGACGCGCCACTCGACGAAAGCAACATCAATCGCTTTACTCGTATGCTCGACCGTTTCATCACCCAGAGTCAGTTCGTGATCATCACGCACAACAAACGGACAATCGCCAAGGCCGACGTGCTTTACGGCGTGACTATGGAAGAACGCGGCGTCAGCAAACTTGTCGGGATGAAATTGACCGCGCCGCCACCGGCCGAGCAAATTGCGACTCCCGCAGGGGAAGCAGTTACGTCTCAACGCCAGTTCGCGCTGGCGGAAAACGGCAACGGCGAACAAAAGGCGCGCCGCGCGAGGCGCTGATCTTGTAGCTGTCGATATCCTCGTCGGCAGTCCGCCGTCCGAGACGGCGGCAGCGACAATCCACACCGCAAAAAAATTTTGCGCGCAATTGTCGATCTTGCGTAAAATTGGCCGATGCTTCAGACGGCGCAGCGCGGAAAAAAATCTTCAGCCAGAAAAGCTGCGCCGGAAAAAGCGGCGTCGAAGAGGCCCACCGTCCATGAGCGATTCCTGGAAGCATTTCGCTGGATGCTGCTCACCCGCACACTCGAGGAAAAACTGGTCAGCCTTTATCGCGGCGGCCACATCACCGGCGGCGTTTACATCGGCAAAGGTCAGGAAGCAGTCAGCGTCGCTTGTGGAATGTTTTTGCAGAAGGGCGACATCTTCGCGCCGCTGATTCGCGATCAAGCTGGTCGCTCAGCATTCGGCGAGCCGCTGGTCGACGTCACGCGAACATATCTCGGCTCCCGGCTTGGCCCAATGCGCGGTCGCGACGGGAACATTCATCGCGGTCGGCCCGGAGAGAATTGTCTCGCCATGATCAGCCACCTTGGCGCAATGATTTCGGTAACCGTCGGCGCGCTGATGGCTAAACGTTTTCGCGGCGAAAAGAATTTTGTGGGCTTGGCCTGCATCGGTGAAGGGGGAATGCAAACCGGATCGTTTCACGAAGGAATGAACATCGCGGCCGTTGAGCAAGTTCCGCTGGTCGTTGTCGCAACGAACAATCATTACGCCTATTCGACGCCGAACGACCGTGAGTTTGCCTGCGCCGATTTGGTCGAACGCGCGGTCGGTTACGGATTCGAAGGTTACAGCATCGATGGCACCGATCTTACGACTTGTCTCGACGTTATCGAAAGCGCGGTGAAACGTGCGCGCGCGGGGCGCCCTCCGCAGCTTGTCGTCACTTCGGTGTTGCGTCTTTCCGGCCACGGCGAACATGACGATGCCAGTTACGTCACGGACGAGATCAAACGGCAACCGTTCGCGCAGGACTGCCTAAAGCTGGCGGAAAAGAAGATTGGCGACCTTGAATTGGTCGACTCCGCCACGTTGCAATCCTGGAAAGAGGACGCAGCGCGGCAAGTGGACGAAGCGATTACCAAGGCGCAAACTGAGCCGGCGCCAGACGGGGAGAAGGAAGATTGGCGCGCAATCTCGACTCGCGAGCTGGTCGATCAAGTCGAATGAGTATCACTTATCTAGAAGCGATCCGCGAAGCGCAGGCGAAGTTGTTGCGCGAAGACGAGCGCGTTTTCATTTACGGGCAGGACGTGGGCGGAACTTTCGGCGGCGCGTTCAAAGCGACGAAAGGTCTGGCGAAAGAATTTCCGAGCCGCGTGTTGAATACCCCGATCAGCGAAGACGCGATCGTTGGGACAGCGATTGGCGCGGCGTTGCAAGGATTGAGGCCGATTGTCGAGATGCAGTTCGCCGATTTTTCGAGCCTCGCGTTGAACCAGATTCTCAACCAGGCAGGCACGCATTACTGGCGGACGAATATTCCGTTGCCGATCACGGTGCGGCTTCCATCCGGCGGGACCAAAGGCAGTGGTCCATTTCACAGCCAATCGATGGAATCGATTTACGCGCACTATCCGGGCCTGATCGTGATGACGCCGGCAACGGTGGAAGACGCTTACACAATGTTGATCGACGCAGTCGCGATCGATGATCCGGTGATTTACTGCGAGCACAAGTATCTCTACTACCATCTCAAGGCCGACAAACTTCCGGATAAAGGCCTTCCCACTGGCCGGGCGCGCGTCGCGCGCCAAGGCCGCGATCTCAGCATCGTAACCTACAGCGCAATGGTGCAGGAATCGCTGGCGGTGGCGGAAGAATTGGTACGCGAGAATTTCGAGATTGAAGTTGTCGATCTTCGCACAGTGAAACCGCTCGACACCGACACGGTGCTGGCATCGGTCGCACGGACCGGCCGTTTGCTTGCGGTCGGCGAATCTTTCCCGTGGGGCGGCGCCACCGCGGAAGTGATCGCGCGCGTGACGAGCGAAGGATTTCATCTACTCGATGCTGCACCGGTCCGCGTGAACGCGAAAGACACGCCGATCCCGTATCATCCGAATCTTTGGAGCGCGCATCGGCCGGGCGCGAAGCTGATCGCCAAGAAAGCGCGCGCGCTGCTGAAGGAATAAATTTATGCCGCAAGTTCCAATCATCATGCCCCAACTCGGCGAGTCGATCGCCGAAGCGACGATTGTCGATATCAAAGTGAAGTCGGGCGACGAAGTCGTGGCCGACCAGGAAATCATCGACGTCGAGACAAACAAAGCGGTGATGGGTGTAACGACACCCTGCAAAGGCAAGATCGGCAAGATCAGCGCGCGATTGAAGGAAACGTATCCGATTGGTTCGATACTCGGGTATGTTGAAGCGAGCGAAGCAGATGCAGCGAGATTTGCGAAGCAAGCCCCGAGTCCACCGCAGAAAGAAGTTGCCGAGGAAATTCCAGCGCGCGCCGATGAGGAAGTCGACGAATCGAAGCCACATTTTGCGGTCGACGGTAACGGCTATAAGACTTACGCGCCTTCGAGCAGCTCACCCGTCAGCGGCGGTTTGCCGGTTCCGGCGACGTTGAAGGGCGCGAGTTTTGTTTCACCGCGCGTTCGCGCGCGGATGGCCGAGTTGCAATTAACGACCGCCGATCTCGCTGGAATCACCGGAACCGGCGCTGGCAATCGCGTCACGATCAAAGACCTCGAAAATTTCTTGCACAAGATCGAGAACCAATCACCGAAGGAAGCGTCGGCGATTCGCGCCGGCGTGGCGGATGCGATGCGGCGCAGCTGGACGCGTCCGCTCTCAACGGTTGGTTCGTCGGTGAATCTCGATCCAGTCTTGCAAGATCGACAATCGCGCGATCCCAAGCCTGGCCCCGGTCTGTACGCAACGCGCGCGCTGGCGCTCGCGCTCGCGGAGAATCCGACTGCCGCCGCGAAACTGATCGGCAATCGGGTCCTGCAATCGAAGTCAATCGACGTCGGGGTTGCAGTTGAAGCCGAAGACGGAATCATGGTTCCGGTGATTCGCGGTGCTGATAAGGTTTCGCTTGCAGATCTCGTCAGCAAATATCAGGAACTTGTCGACCTGGCTCGCAAACGCCGCATTTCGCCAGACATGCAGGCCGGCGGGATCGCGACGGTTTCAAACTTTGGAACGTTCGGAGTCGAATGGGGGACGCCAATTCCCCTGCCCGATCAAACTTTGCTACTAGGCCTGGGTGCTGGGAAGAAATTTCCGTCCTGGGACGAGGCCAAAAGCCAATTCGTTCCGAAAACCGAAGCGCAAATCACGCTCAGCTTCGATCATCGCAGCATCGACGGCGGCGGCGCCGCGCGCTTGCTCAAGCGCGTGATCGAGTTGTTGGAAGAACCCACGAAGCTTTGATGGAGGGACGACCTCCGTCGCGCCCAAATATCATGGGACGCGACAGAGCCCGTTCCTCCAATCTTCAAAAGTTTGCGACGGTCAGAGACCGCCGCTACAATTTTAGAGCAATGCATAAGGATAAAGAATTCGAACTGAATCGCGATCTGGAGGTGGTCCTGATCCCGGCCGGGCAAAAGTACACGATTCCCGCTGGAACGAAGGGCGTGATCACTCAGGCGCTGGGCGGAAATTACACGATTGCGACCGCATATGGGCTGTCGCAGATAAAGGAAAATGATTTGGACGCGCTCGGTTTAGAAAAACCGACAACCGAACTCAAACATAAGGCCGCTGTTAAAGCGAACGGCGAAGTTTCGGAGGAAGATGTTTGGAACCAGCTGAAGCAATGTTATGACCCGGAAATTCCGGTGAACATTGTCGATCTTGGTTTGGTTTACGATTGTCGCCTGATCAAAAAAGATGACGGCGGTACGCGGGTGGAAGTGAAAATGACACTAACGGCGCCGGGTTGTGGAATGGGTCCGGCCATAGCGCACGATGCGCAGAGCAAAATTTTGTCGATCGACGGTGTGGACGAAGCCGACGTGCAGCTGGTCTGGGACCCGCCGTGGAACCAGAACATGATCAGCGAAGCCGGGCGGATGAAGCTCGGGATGATGTAGTCCTAGTTCTCCTCCGGATGAATCCGTCCGAAGGGGGACCGAACTGGCAGTAAGTCGATTGCGGATCGCGGCCCGCCGAAAGATTTTCAATGCACGCGTTGACAGAATGTGCGCGCGCTGCTTTGATACGAGTTCGCGCGTGCCCAAAAGTTTTCCAACATGCCAACGACTGAAGTCATTTTAACCGATAACGTGCCTGGGCTTGGCGCTGAAGCCGACGTAGTGAAGGTGCGCCGCGGCTATGCGCGCAACTATCTCCTCCCCCGCGGCAAAGCTTACGAAGTGACACCGGCGGCGCTGCGCCAGCTCGACAATCTTAAAAAGAAACGGTCGGAACGCGAAGCGCGGGAGTTGAACGAAGCCGAAGAGATCGCACGCAAGATTAGTAGGGCGCATCTCATCTTCACGCTCGCGACCGGCGAATCCGGCAAAGCTTTTGGTTCGATCACCGCTCAGGACATTGTCAACCGGATGAAGAATGAGCTTGGCCTCGAGATCGGCCGCCACAAGATCGTGCTCGAGCGTCCGATTAAAGACACGGGCGAACACGAGGCCGTGATCAAGTTGCATCACGACGTGACCGCGCATTTCAAATTTGACGTGAAATCGGCAGTGGCGCGAAAAACGGAGGCCGAGCCTTCGGGCGAACATCCGGAGAAGAAGCGCCGGTCATTTTTCCGCAGACACAAAGAAGAGAAAAAAGAAGAAAAATAAATGGCGACTCAACCTTCGTCCTCGTGGACGGGTGAGAAGCCTCGAAAAATTTCGGGCAACGGGCCCGGCCGAGGCAGGCCGGGAGGGAACGGCGGAACAGTTTTTCCCACTTCGCCCACAGCTTCTGCGCAGGATGTTCACCGCGCGCCGCCCCACAGCGTGGAAGCCGAGCAGGGCGTGCTCGGCTCAATGCTCATTTCGCCGCGGGACGCGATCGCGGAGGCCGTGGAAAAAATTGATGCCGATTATTTCTACGTCCCGGCACATCAAACTATTTTCAACATCCTGGTCGATCTTTGGAACGCTGGCCAGGCCATCGATCTGATCACTTTCACTCAAGTCCTGCGCGACCGAAATTTGCTGGAGACCGTCGGCGGCGCGGGATTGGTGACAAACCTTTTCACATTCGTCCCGACGGCCGCGAACATCGGCTATTACATCGATATCGTCCGGGATAAATACATTCTGCGCTCGATCATCGCCGCCGCCACCGAAAGTGTGCGCCGCGCTTACGAAGAGCAGGACGAGGTCGGTAATCTGCTCGATGAAGTAGAGCAAAAGATTTTCGCCGTCGGCGAAGATCGCTTCAAAGGCCAGATGCTTTCGATGAAGGACCAGGTAATGGCGGCGATCGAGTCGATCGAGAAACTATACGAGCGCAAGGGCGGCATCACCGGGATCTCGACCGGCTTTGTCGAGTTCGACAGGATGACGAGCGGAATGCATCCCTCTGAGATGATCGTGATCGCGGCGCGGCCGAGTATGGGAAAGACCGCGCTGGCAATGAATATCGCCGAGCACGTCGCGATCAATGAGAAACTTCCCGTCGGCGTTTTCAGTTTGGAAATGAGTAGCCAACAGTTGGTTCAACGTCTGCTCTGCTCTCGCGCGCGCGTGAATCTGCAAAAAGTGCGCGACGGATTTCTCGGGGAGCGCGATTTTCCAAGCCTGACCGCGGCTGCATCAAAGCTCGCCGAAGCGAGAATTTTTATCGACGACAGTGCGAGCCTGACAATTTTGGAATTGCGGGCGAAAGCGCGCCGGCTTAAAGCGCAGCAGGATGTGCAACTCATCATCGTCGACTATTTGCAATTGCTAAGATCGACATCGCGCCGCGCGCAAGACAATCGCCAGCTCGAAATCACCGAAATTTCTGCGGGGCTGAAAGGTTTGGCGAAGGAATTGAAAATTCCGGTGATCGTCGTGGCGCAGTTGAATCGTCAGCCCGAACAGCGTTCCGGCGGCAAACCGCGCCTGAGCGATCTGCGCGAGTCCGGCGCCATCGAACAAGATGCGGACCTCGTAGGCCTGCTCGTTCGGCCGGAACTTTACGAGGAAGATGAGGAAGCACGCGCGGAACGCTCCGGTGAAGCGGAATTGATTATCGCGAAACAGCGCAACGGGCCAGTCGGCGAGATTGCCCTCACCTTCCTGAAAGAATTCACCCGCTTCGAAGATCGCGCGCGTAACGTGACCGAGCCTGAAGAAGCGTTTTAGAGCGATTTCGCAGCGTCAACAACGTGCCCGGCGTCGATGCCGCGCTCTTTCATGACCTCGGCGCCGGGCGCACTCAGACCAAATTCATGGAGACCGACGACCTGGCCGTCGAGGCCGACATACTGATACCACGTTTCAGTAATACCGGCTTCGATGGCGACACGTTTTCGGCAGGATTTTGGCAAAACTTCCTGGCGATATTTCTCGGGTTGCCGATTGAAACGCTCAAAACACGGCATTGAAACCACGCGCACGCCGTCGCCAAGCTCTTTGGCAGCGGCGAGCGCATGTTGCAGTTCGCTGCCGCAAGACATAATGATGAGATCGAGTTTTCCTTTTTCGTTCTTCGCGATGTAACCGCCGCATGCGATGCCTTCGCGGCGCAACTTAAGATCGATATCGTTCAGGATCGGAAGCACCTGGCGGGTGAGCGCGATGAAAGTTGGACCATCCGTGCGCTCCATTGCGGCCACGAATGCGCCAGCGGTTTCTTCGGGATCGGCCGGGCGAATCACGTCGATGTTGGGCATGATCCGAACGGAGCTAATCGTCTCCACCGGTTGATGGGTCGGGCCGTCTTCGCCGACGCCGATGGAGTCGTGGGTGAAAATGTAAGTGTTCGGAAGTTTCGCCAACGCTGCCAGTCGAATCGAGGCGCGGCAATAATCGGTGAAGACGGCGAACGTGGCACCCGACGCGCGAAACAATCCGTGGTAGGAAATTCCATTCAGGATCGCGCACATGCCGTGTTCGCGAATGCCGAAGCGGATGTTGCGTCCCTTCGGATTGTCGCGCGTAAAATCTTCGCCGTCCTTGATGTAATTCAGTGTCGATCCGTGCAAGTCAGCGCTGCCGCTCATCAGAAGCGGCATCGCTTTTGCGATCGGTTGCAACGCTTCGCTTCCGGCTTTACGCGTCGCCAGCTTCGCGTCTTTCGGAAATTCGGGAATTTTCGATAAGAGATCGCGGGGAATTTTTCGCTCGATTCCGATGTCGAGCATCTTTGCCAGCTCCGGATTTTCCCTGCGCCATGCGGTGTAAATTTTTTCCCAGCTCTCGTATTGGTCGAGCAATATCTTTTTGTGCTTGGCGAAATATTCGCGCGTCTCCTTCGAGACATAATAATGCTCGTCCGGCAGGCCGAGTCCTTTGCGGCCGGCATCGACAAACTTCGCACCCGCTTCACCGTGTGCCTTGTAAGTGCCAGCGACTTCCGGAATTCCTTTCCCAATCAAAGTATGGGCGATGATGAAGTTCGGTTTTCCGTTATCGCTCTCCTTCGCGTTGTTGAGCGCATCGAGAAACGCCTGCATGTCTTCGCCGTTGATTTCCTGAACGTCGAAGCCGTAGGCCTTGAAGCGCGCGGCTGTGTCTTCGCTTTGAGTCGCGGTCGCGGGTGCATCGAGCGTGACCGTGTTGTAATCGTAAATCAGAATCAGATTATCGAGACCGAAATGGCCGGCGAAAGCGCTCGCTTCCGAGGCAAGGCCTTCCTGCATGCAACCGTCACCTGCCAGACAAATCACATGCTGGTCGAAAATTCTGTGTTCGGCAGTATTGAACCGGGCCGCCGCCATTTTGCACGCGACCGCGATGCCGACTGCGTTGCCAACGCCTTGGCCGAGCGGACCAGTAGTGCATTCGACGCCCGGTGTATCGCCAAATTCTGGATGCCCCGGCGTCTTGGAATGTAATTGCCGGAAGCGTTTGATTTCCGACATCGGCAAATCGTAGCCGCTCAGGTGGAGCCACGCGTAAAGAAACATGCTGCCGTGTCCGGCGGAGAGAACGAAGTAATCGCGGTTAACCCAACGCGGCCGATCCGGATTGTGTTTGAGTGCGTAGCCATAAAGCACCGCACCCATCTCTGCGCAGCCCAGCGGAAGGCCAAGATGGCCCGATTGCGACGCCTGCACCGCGTCCATACAAAGACCGCGCGCTTCGGTCGCCGCACGCGACAAGGCTTCAATATTCAAACTCATGCAGGGTTTATGGGTTTAGATCGCGGATTGCGCAATCTCTTTCCCAGAAATCGCCTTTGCTAAGCCAATTTCGGGCTGAAAATGTGAGGCGGCCAACGGCCAGATGCGCTGTTGAATAACTTGTGAATAAAGAGTCGCTCTGAGGCTGACTTATTCGCAGGATTCTGTGAATAGGAGTTTAATTTTCCAAGCTTCGCGGCCTAAGTTGTCGATCTTCCAATGAAGCTTTCGGAAATCGCTGCGACTCTGCGGGAAATCGGCGTATCGCCCGTGAAAAGCCTCGGTCAAAATTTTCTGCACGATCAAAATCTCGCCCGCTGGATTGTGGAGCAAGCCGACATCGGCCCGGAAGATTTCGTAGTAGAGATCGGTCCGGGCCTCGGTGCGCTCACCGGAGTGATTCTGGCCAAAGGCGCGCCGGTTTTGGCGATCGAGAAGGACAAGCGCCTCGTAGAATTTTTGCGGTCGCATTTTTCCGACGCGCGCCTGGAACTTTTGCACGCGGACGCGCTCGACCTCGACGTTCGAACGTTGTTCGCTCGACCGCGAGCGAAGCTGATCGGCAATCTCCCCTACAAAATTGCCAGTCAATTGCTCTTGAAATATCTAGCGCATCCAACCCCGTTTTCCCTCGTAATTTTGACTTTGCAGAAGGAAATGGCGCAGCGGATCGGAGCTGAACCGGCAAGCAAAAATTACGGCGCGCTCTCGGTACAAATTCAATTTCACTACCGAGTAAAATATCTGCGCACGATTTCGGCTGGCGTTTTCTTTCCGGAGCCGGAAGTCGATTCCGCGGTCGTTGTGTTGCTGCCGCGCGGCGATACCGAGTTGCCGGCTTGCGATTCCAAATTGTTTGGCGAGCTCGTCCGCCGCGGTTTTTCGCAACGACGGAAGCAATTGGGAAAATTAGTGCACGATTACGTCGAAGATTGGCCCAAAGCAGCGGAAACGCTGGGTTTGGATCGACAAGTACGCGCCGAATCGCTCGCACTCGAGCAATGGATCGCGCTGACCAATCATCTCCGCCCGATGGGTACGCCTGATCTCGAAAAATTGGCGGTGGAGCGCTTCCCGGTAGTCGATGAGAAGGACGTTGTTTTACGGGCTGCGCCGAGGGCTGAAGTTCATGGGAATAACTTGCTCCACCGGGCAGTCCACGCCCTGATTTTCAACGCTGCCGGGGAGGTTTACCTCCAACTGCGCTCCCGGTTGAAAGATCGACATCCCCTGCGCTGGGACTCGAGCGCCGCGGGCCACGTCAACGCCGACGAGGACTACGATCAGACCGCGACGCGAGAAGTTTCCGAGGAACTTGGCATCGAAATTCCGCTGAAAAGAGTGCTAAAACTGCCGGCCTCAGAGCGGACCGACTACGAATTCGTCTGGCTTTATCGCGGACTCTACGATGGGGAACTGCGACCGAACCCGGGGGAGATTGAGGCAATCCGGTCCTTTCCGCCGCGCATTGTTGACCGGTGGATCGAAGCGCGGCCGAGAGACTTTGCGCCTGGATTCGTTGAGTGCTGGAAAATCTGGCGGAAAAGAAACCCTTAACGCCGGCGGCGCCGTCGCGATGCCGATCTTGCGCCCCGTTTCGGAGCGCGGCTCATCGCCACGCGCTTGAATTTCCGAGCCGCCCGTCGTGCGCCTTCCTTTCCGCCAAAAAGCGAATCGCTAAACATTCTGGTAACCGCATTCTTTCCGCGCAAAAAGTGCACCTGGAAACCGTGTGTTTGTTTTTTCGCCCGCTTCTTCGTGTCGATGCGGCGAATATTGGGTTCCGAATCGGGGTTGGATCGTCTTCGCATGAGAGTCTGCCTAACAACTACGTCAAACAACGCGAGAATCAACGAGTCGCGATGTTTTTATGGTTGCGGCGTTGTTCTTTCGGGCACTGGCAAATCCCAGTCTCGCCATTTTTTGTCGTACTCAGCGGCCGGGAGCAAAACGTAACAGGGGTGTTTCGGTTCTCGCAGCCAGGAAATCATTTTCACCAGTTCAGGCTCCGCCATCGTCGTGCAACCCGTGGTAGCGCGATTTATTCCGCGGCGAATATGAAAGAAAATTGCGCTGCCGGCGCCCGGCACCGGCGGATCGGAATTGTGCCGGATCTCAATCAACCAATGGTAAGCGAAATCTCCAGAGCGCATTTTCTCATGAGTGTAATTGTCCGGCGGGTTTTTCGGATCGATGACGATATGTCGATTGTAATTCGGCGAGCGCGGATCGTCGCTCCAGATGTCCCCTTCTGTTACCTGGTGATACGGATAATCGCCGCCCGGCGGCAGTTTCGCGTCGTAACCAAAAACTTTGCCAATCGCGAAAACACCCGCCGGCGCGCGGCCATCGCGTTCCTTTTTGTGCAGACCGGGCTCGTCCTGGCCAGCGAGACCGCTGCCCCACGCCAAGCCATTTTTACCGAACAAAACCGAAACGGGGGATGTAACCGCACTCCACATCCCGCCGTGTGATCGTTCGAACAATTGCAATCTGCCGCGCATCGAATTCCAGTCCGGCGCGATCGCCACGATGAGCTGCGAGCAATCGGCCGGGATGCCGGCGCCATGCGCGCCACTCATCACCGCGATTGCGCCAGCGAAGAAAATTCCACGCCAGGCCTGTCCTGAGCAAAGTCGAAGGATCCACATAAACATTCGCAAATGTAGACGCACGGCTTATTGATTTCCTCGTTTGTCGTGAAAAAAATCTGGGCCGTTCTCATTCTGATTGTCACCGTTCTCATCAGCTATGCACCGGCTGTGCGCAACGGTCTTGTCTGGGACGACACCGCCCTTGTTCTGCGCGATCCGTTGATTCGGAGTTGGCGGCTAATTCCCGAGGGCTTCAACCATTTCCTTTTTGTTGACGCGACGGCTTCAGATTTCTATCGGCCGATTCAACGGCTCACTTACACCATCGATTACGCGGCTTTTGCGTTTCGGCCGGGCCCTTACCATTGGATGAGCTTGATCTGGCACAGCTTCGCCGGCGTCGCATTACTGTTTTTCGCCGAGGAATTTCTCTTCAACTTTGGAATCGAGGAGCGAAAGCGCCGCTTGGTCGCGCTGATCGCGACCCTGATTTGGGTTATTCATCCGGTACAAAGCGCCACCGTTGTTTACATTTCCGGCCGGGCCGACCCGCTCGCGGCGGCATTCGGATTTTTCGGTCTCTACCTACTGCTTCGGGCCCCGCGCTCGGCTGGTTCGCCTAAGTTGCTGCTCTTTACCGCCAGCGGCTTGACGCTGCTTTTGAGCGCCTTGAGCAAAGAAAGCGGCCTTCTTTTCTCCGTGATTGGAACGGTGTTCTTCCTTTCGCAAAAAAATTGGGCCGAGTTTTGGAAGACAATCGCTGCAGTCGCTTTTGTTGGCGCGATTTATTTCAGTCTGCGCGCAGGTGCGGAGCATAATCCAGCACCTCGCCTCAGTCTGCCGCCGCCCGCGCTCGTCAGACCAATCATCGCCGCGCGAGCTGTCGCGGAATATGCCGGATTGATTTTATTGCCGCTCAACCTCCACATGGACCGCGAGGTTGAGACCCAGCCAAGCGGTTTCAATGAAGCCAGCCTCTCTCATGCGACTTTGCGCGAACTGCAAACGCTTCTCGGCCTCATTTTAATGGCGGCGTTTTTTTACTGGATGCTGCGAGCGCGCAAACACAATCCGGCTGCGTTCGTTTCTCTTCTTTTCGCGCTAATCATGTACTTGCCAGTAAGCGGCGTCTTAGCGTTGAATGCGACCGTCGCGGAACATTGGATTTATTTGCCGAGCGCATTCCTCTTTCTAGCCGCCGCTCTCGAGTTGGCCGAATGGGCGAAAAGACGGTCCTGGCGAAGATCGACAGTCGCGGCGGCCGCCGGGGTGCTCGCGGTTTGGGTTGTTTTCATCGGTGTACGCACTTTCGTCCGGACCTTCGATTGGAAAGATCAACGCACATTTCTCGAGCGAACAATCGCGCACGGCGGCGACTCGGCCCGGATGCTGATCAATTTAGGCAGCCTGGATTTGAACGAAGGAAAATTAGAGGACGCGACCGTGCATTTGCATGCGGCGTTGGAGAAAAAGCCGGATCAGCCCCTCGCCGTCATCAATCTCGCGGCGGTGGCATTGAAACAAAATAACTTCAAGCTCGCGCGCGAACTGGCCACGCGCTCAGCGCAAATGCCGCTGGTCGATGCCGAGGCGCAGCAACTTCTGGCGGTGATTGAAAACAAGGAGAACGGGAAAGTTGACCTCATGCGGATGCGTCTGGCGGCGCGAAGCGGGCCACCAAATTGGTCGATCGAGAAACGCTACATTCAATTGCTCGACGAGGCCGGCGCAACGGCGGCCGCGATTGACGAGTTGCTAAGTTGTCTGCGAGCGCAGTGGTATCGAGCCGAAAGTTGGAAACTGTTGAGCGATCTGTACACGAAACTCGGACATTCGGCCCAAGCCGCGCAAGCCCTGGAACGGGCGCGCGCCTACGATATTCACCTCTCGACAGCGAGGTTGGGGAATTAGCTAAATCTAAGTCAAAACCCTACTGTGAAGGAGGATCACAGGTTCTGAATAGGCAGAACCACACGTCGTCAGTTTTTGAATGAATATGAAAAGACATCTTCTATGCGGAGCGGCGCTGGCCATTCTGGGTGTGGCAGCGGCTCCATTGATCGCACAATATTCCGGGACAACTACGAGTAGCAGCAGCGGCTACCTTCAGACGAGTAAGATCATCGGCACTAAAGTAAAGACTGCGCAGGGCGAAGAAGTTGGTGTCATTAAAGACGTCGTCATTGATCGCAGCAGCGGTTGCTTAGCCTACACCGTTCTTTCCGCGGGCGGCGGCGGCACGCGCGTTACGGGTGGCGGCAAACTGGTTGCCGTGCCTTGGAGAGTTTACTCCGTGGCACCGGACATGAGTTATCTCACTGTCCAAGTCGAACGAGATCACATCTACAACGCGCCGGTATTTGAAGATTCGCGAATCAGCGACACGACATTCACCAGCACAGTCTTCACGCATTTCGGAGTTTCGAGCGGCGTTGGCGGTGCCGGGGCAACGACAACCACGACCGGAGCGACCACAACGACCGGAGCGCAAACTCAAACCGCCGCTTCGGCTTCGCCGTCCGCTGGCAGGCCACCAAGCGCGTCAGTTCCGGCAAGTGCTTCACCAGGTGCCTCGGCTGCAGCTACCGCGTCGGCTGCTGCAACTGCATCACCGAGCAAAGCTACACGCGGAGGAAAAGCAGGTACAACACCCAGTGCGAGTCCTCCGCGGCGCAAGGGCGGTGCTGAATCGATGCAGGGAACAGGAGCTGAATCGCCCGCAGAAACAACCGGCAGTCCGTCGGGTTACGGCACGGAAGGCTCGAAGGGATCCACCCGAACTGAGAAACCGACTGGCGCTGAAAAGGCAACCGGAGCGACAGGCGGGGAGTCCGCTGACACAAGAGCGAGTCCTTCAAGCAAGAAAAGCTCAAAGAAAAAGACCGGCACTGAAGGAACCACCGAAACAGCTCCCATGCCTGGCGGAGAACAGGAATAATTGGTTAGCGGCTTGATCGCGGCTTTCGTTCAGATCGACATCAAACCTGCGCCTGTTCGACTTTCATCGTGTCGCGCGCCAAGTATTTCGCTCCCCAAAACCAGAAAATCCCAGCGAACAAAATTGTGATCGAAACGACAAAGAAAGCGACATTCATGCTCGACCGATCGCGAATCGCGCCAATCAAGGGAGGCGAAGCCATGTCGCCTAATAAATGAATAATGAAGATATTTACCGCAAACGCAGTCGCTCGCACTTTTGGCGAAGTGACATTCGCCAACGCGGTATTCGTCGGGCCGGTGTTAAAGAATAGAAAGAACACAGCCAGGAAAATGCAGACCCACGCTCCAGGAAATCGGATGTAGAGCATTCCTAAGATAGACGGAAACGCGAACAACACTGCGACGCCCGAAACTAGAAAGTAAGAATTGGCGTAACGTTTGCGGAACCAATCGCCCGCCCAACCACCAAGCAACGTCGCGAAAAATCCAGCCACCGCGGTAATCGCGCCGAATGTAACATTGATATTGCCGAGCAGATTCTCACTTGAAGGAAATTCGTTGCCGCGGTCCGAGAAAATGTAATCCGGAACCCACCACGACATCCCACCGATTGCGAACGTCAGCGCGGTCATCGCTGCGGTGTTGATTAAATAGGACGGCGTGCGCAAGAGGGTCCGATAGTCGGCGAGCGTCGCGCGCTGTTTGATTGGTCTTTCGCCCAATGTCGATTTTGTCCGTGGGTCCCGCATGAGCAAACAAAGGGCGGCCAGCAACAATCCCGGCGGAAGCACGAGATAGAAGGCCCAGCGCCAGCCCAACAAATCGGCGATCTTGCCGCCGAAAGCGTAACCGAGCGCACCGCCCACCGGCATCGCCAGATAAAAATATGCCAACGTGCGTCCGCGACGTTCAATTGGATACAGGTCTGCCAGGATTGTTGGCGCCGCCGGGCCGTATCCACCTTCGCCGATACCAACGAAAATTCGCGTGCAAAACAGAACAGTGAATGAACTCGCCCAGCCGGTACATCCGCTAGCGACGCTCCACAGCGCAACGCTGACTGCGATCAGCCACCACCGCGAGAAGCGATCGGCCAGCCAGCCGAGAATCGGCGCGGCGAACATGTAGCTCAGCAGGAAAGCCGGGGCCAAGGAACCTGCTTTGGCAAATTGATTAGGATCGCCAGCCAGAAAATCCTGCCGGATCCGCGGAAGCACCGCCGCCAGGATGTAGCGGTCGATGTAATTGAAAAGATTGATGACCAGCAGCAACAAGAGAGCCGCCGTCGCGGTTGTGAAAACCGGTTTGGGGCGAACATTCATGGCGACTTGCCGATTGGCAGATAGATGGCCGCGCGCTAATTGTAAATAACAAACAATGCCTCAGATTTCCGCCGCTGAGCGCGCCCTCCATTTTTTTGGCCGGCCGCTCGTCAGTATTTTTTATCGTGTTCGCTCTCTCGGCCTCGAACATTTGCCCGAGGGTGGTTTTTTGCTTTTGCCCAATCACATCAGTTGGGTCGACGCCGTCGTCCTCCAGCTCGCCTGCCCGCGCCCAATTCGTTACATCATCGACCAGGAATTTTATCGCAAGCCGATGCTGCATCCGTTTCTGCGAACGGTCGGCTGCATTCCGATCGACATTCGTCATTCGCGCTCAGCGATTCGCGCCGCGACTGAAAAAATTGCGGCTGGCGAGATCGTTTGTCTCTTCCCCGAGGGTCAACTGACGCGTTCCGGAACTTTGCTCCGGTTGCGTCGCGGCTACGAACTGATCGCGCAACACGCGGACGCGCCGGTGGTTCCGGTTTGGCTCGATCGGCTCTGGGGTTCAATCTTTTCATTTCAGGGCGGTAAATTTTTCACCAAATGGCCGAAAGAAATGCCGTACCGCGTCACGGTCGCCTTCGGCAAACCGCTCAAGCCCGAAAAAGCCGACATCGCCAGCGTGCGCGAGGAGTTGCTCAAACTCGGGGAGCTTTGCTATAGCCGACGGCCTTTGTTGGATCGGCATCTTGCCGAAGCGTGCGTGCGCGGACTGAAGCGCCACCGATTCAGTACCGCAGTCACCGATGGCATTGATCACAGTGAACTGAGCCGCGCGAAACTGCTCGGCGCCGCTTCCGCACTCAGTCGTTACTTGCGAAAACAATTTCCGGACCAGCGAATCGCGATCGTTTTGCCGGCAAGCAAGGGGTCGATGGTAGCAAATCTGGCGGTGACGCTCGCCGGAAAGGTTCCGGTCGACCTCAACTTTACCATGGGTCGCGCCGCAAACGAATTCTGTCTCCGCCGCGCGGAATTGGGCGTCGCGATCTCGGCGTCTCAGTTTATGGAACGGGTGAAAGATTTCCCGTGGCCGGAGCGCGTTCTCGAGCTCGACGAGCTAATGCCGCAGCTGAAAAAGCAAATTCTTTTCTGGTGGATGATGTCGATCTTCTGTCCAACGCACCTGTTGCTGCGGCTTTTGCAAATTCCAAAAAAAGGTGGCCATTCGGAAGCGACCCTGCTCTTCACCAGCGGGAGCACCGGCGATCCGAAGGGCGCGATCCTCAGTCATCGCAACATTGTCGGAAATGTTTCCCAGTTTCGCGACCTGCTCGATCTCAGGAAGAATGACGCTATTCTCGCTTCGCTCCCGTTCTTTCACAGCTTCGGCGCCACGGTGACGCTTTGGTATCCGTTAGTCGAAGGTGTGCGCATTGTCACTTATCCAAGCCCACTGGAGGTCGCGAAAAATGCGGCGCTGATCGACAACTACAAACTCACGCTGCTGCTCGCGACGCCGACTTTTCTGCGCGGCTACCTCCGCAAAGCCGAGGCAGAGCAATTGCGAAGGTTGCGGCTCGTGATCACCGGCGCCGAAAAACTTCCGCTCGATCTCGCGAAAGCATTCGAGGAACGATTCCGACAGCGCGTGTTCGAAGGCTACGGACTGACCGAGACTTCACCGGTGATCAGCACGAATCTTCCGGAGCCGCAGCCAACCAAACCTGGCGAACAAGTCCAACCATCGAGTCGGCTCGGTTCGGTTGGGAAAATGGCTCCGGGCATTGCGGCGGAAATCCGCGAACCGGAAACCGATCGAAAACTCTCGTTACATGAAACCGGCATGGTCTGGTTCCGTGGCGTAAATATCTTCGAAGGCTACCTTCACGACGAAAAGCGCACGGCCGAAGTCTTGCATGATGGCTGGCTGAAGACGGGCGACATCGGCCGGTTCGATGAAGACGGTTTTCTTTACATCGAAGGCCGGCTCTCGCGCTTCTCGAAAATCGGCGGGGAAATGGTCCCCCACGAAGCCGTCGAACAAAAAATCATCGACCTGCTCGGCTTTTCTGGAAAAGACGAACGAATTGTCGCGATTGTCGGCGTTCAGGACGAAGCTAAAGGCGAAGCGCTCGTTCTGCTCGCGGCGGCGGATATCGATCTTGCGCAGCTACGCGACAAACTCCGCGACGCCGGCGTTCCGAACTTATGGATTCCAAAAACCGTTCGACGCGTCGAATCAATTCCCGTCCTCGCCTCTGGCAAACTCAACATCCAGAAGTGTGCAGAACTGGTACAAGCCGACAATTAGTGTGCGTTACCATTATCGGGTATTCGGTCATTCCCCGGCCCGGTTTTTCTTGCAATTGCAAGAAACTCCACGCTCGGAAGGATGGCGTTAAAGGCAGCCTCAGCCAAAGCCTTATGACCTTCCTCCGAAGGATGCCACGCGTCCACGGGATGAATCAGCTCCAGGCGACTTAAATCCACTTTCGTTAGGCCGTCGGAATATTGTAGACGGACAGCCGGAAATTCTCGGAGCTGCCCGCCCAACTCGGCAACCATCGTCTGCAGTTCGCCATTCAACATGGAAGCAAGCCGGGCCATGTTTTCCTGATAAGGCGGTTTCAAAGATTCAAAGGTCCGCTCACCACTATCGACATGAGGGTAAAGTTTCGGATTCTGCGCATGGAGGGATTCCGCTCGTTGCCTCGCCTTCAAATACGCGTCGATGATGGCCAGTCCGAACACCACAATCGCGACCTTGTCGTTCTCCGTTTTGCGCAATCGATAAGTGCTCGCAAGGTTTCGGTGTAATTCTCTCGAACGCGGGTTGCGATTTCACGGAGCCGATTCTCCGGGTTCGCTCGTTCTTGCTCGGAAAGCCCGTGGACCCAGTCAAGGTTGTTGTGTCCAATCCAAATCATAATCAAGTCGGGGAACCGCTCCCGGCGCAAAACTTGTTCGCTTTGGCCGGGGAGATTGCGGGCGCGGACAAGCCTTTTGCGCAAGTCTTCCTCCGAGCGGCTCGGCGCGACTAACGCTCCCGCGCCGTTATATTCCGCGGCCACCAACGGCGTGACCCGCTCGAGCCGTTCATAGACGCTGAAAACGCTCTTCGGGTCCGGATCAGTATCGAGGAACCAGTTCTCGCGCCATGCCGTTCTTGCCCGCCAAAATGAACTCGGCAGCGCGGAAACATAAAAATGTTAGGTGAGACTGTCGCCCAACATCGCCACGTGCGGCAGCCGCTTCACCAGTTCAATTTTGTCGATCTTATGTTGCCGATATTCGAGGTAATCCCGATAGACTGGCGAGGACGGCTCTGAAATCCGTTCTAGATAATTCTGTGTCGTTGCTCTCGGCGGCTTGCTCACCGCGCGATCGAACAGAAAAATGAGATTTACCAGATCCGCTGTGAGATGCTCGCCTGCCGCGACTGGCAATGGCGGCGGCGAGCCTGTAGTCTCATCAACCCCGGCCGCGGGAAAAATAATCAAGAATTGAACAATGACCGCAAAGAAAACGGAACGGATAATTGAAGTCATCACAAACGGCCAAAATGGCCAGAGGATTTATAAACGATTCGTAATTTGATAGTGCCGTGGTCTTCGCCAAACTCAACCTATGATCGATCCTGAGCTCTTTTCGCTGCCACGCAATTAGTTTCATGCGCTCACGTTTTCATAGCTTGGCAAATCGAATGGCCGCTCTCGCAATGAAGCTGCTGTTCGGGTATTCGTCGCGTATTTACGTGATCGGCGGCGAGAACACGAGTCGCGGTGGTGGATTTCTGCTCGCCTCAAATCACATTAGTCATTTCGACCCGTTCATTATCTCGTCGGTCGTACCGCGAAAGATCGATTGGATGGCTATGGCGGAATTTTTCCCGCTGCCAATCGTCGGGTTGTTTCTGCGCGCGGTCGATGCGTTTCCCGCAGAACGAAATCGCGCAGATCGGAAGACGATCCGCACCGCGCTTGAGCGTCTAAAGCGCGGCCGGATCGTCGGCGTTTTTCCAGAAGGCGGAATTCGCGATGGTGCACAATCGTTGCTTGAAGGCGCGCCCGTTCGTGCGGGCGCATCCGCGCTCGCGCACATTGCCGGAGTTCCAATCGTGCCGTGCGTCATTCTCGGGAGCGACCGACTCTACGCGAAGCGAAATTGGCTGCCGTTGCGGCGGACACCGGTCTGGATCGGCTTCGGCTCAGTGATTTCGTATTTCCCGGAATTGGAAAAATCGGCCGCGCGCGAACGCATCGAAGTCGAACTGACGGCAGCATTTCAAAAAATCAACGCAAAACTGCGCGACAAATTTCAGTTAACCACCGACGATCTACCGCATCCGCCGCGCGAACGGATGCGGACTCAGCCGAAACCATCTCGCCAAGTTTTCCGCCGGGCTGCTGCATCGACAGTCGACCTCGCGATGTGCGCATCGATGAACGTGCTCCAATCGCGCCACCGCTTAAATGGCCGCAGCCTCGAAGAAATGGAGCGCTACGTTACGAACTGCGAAAAGCTGACCGCGCAGGAGTACTATGCCGCGCCCGAAGATGTCGATCTTTCGACTACGCTCAAGACAAGCCTTGCGCGTCCGATTCGCGACAGAAACGCCGCGACTTTCACCTGGCGATCTCCGATTCAAACAGAATTTGAGCAAAACAACATTGCGCGCGCCGATTTCTTTCCTTGCGCGCACGGAAAAACTGCCCCGACGGTGTTGATGCTTCACGCGCTCATGTCGGCCACGCACATTGGTTATCGCCGATGGGCGGCGCGGTTCAACGAGCTCGGCTGGAACGCATGCTTTATTCATTTGCCATACCATTACTCCCGAGTTCCGCGGGGTTACTGGAACGGCGAGCTGGCGATTACCGCCGACTTGATTCGCAACGCCGAAGGGCTGCGACAAGGCGTCATGGAAGTGCGCCAGTTAATCGCCGCACTGCGCGAACACGGCTGCATTGAATTTGGAATTCTCGGGACCAGTTACGGCGGCTGGGTCGGTGCCTTGCTCGCGATGGTGGAGCGCGATCTTCGCTTCGTTGCATTAATGGCGCCGATCGTAAATGTCGAACACGCGATTTGGCAGAGTCCCGGGACGGCGTTCATGCGGCGCGAATTGCGCCGCGCGAAGATCGCACCTGAGCTTGTGGCGCGGCATTTTCATCTCAGTTCTCCGTCGCACAATCAGCCGGCCTGCGATCCAACTCGCGTCCTGTTTGTCTCCGGCGACTTCGATTTGATCGCGCGCCCAGCGGATCTCGACGCGATTCAGCAAAAATGGCGCGGCTCGGAATTACTCCGCGTGCCGCAAGGCCATTTCGGTTATCGAATGATGCAGAAGACGGTCGCGCGCTTGAAGAAACGCGGGCTTTAGCGCGAATCCCCGTAATCATACCAGTGCATCGCGCCCATCAGCTGGCGCAGCTGCTCGTTGTCAGCAGCCAGGGGCGGCAACCATTCACCGATCAGTTCGCGTCGCCACCAGCCTTTTTCGCCAAGCGGCGCAAATCGGTACCGATACAGCCGCGCGCGGATGAGATGCGGCGGTTTGTCAGGAAACGGATTGTTCGCCAGCAACGACAACGTATCCGGATCGTTGTGCAAAAGTTTCCAGACGAAATGCAACGTCCACGGGTAATCGCTTGGCGTTGCCATCGCGGCGAACCAAATTTGCCAGTCGATCCGTGGTTGATACGGCGCAATAAACGGCGGACGCCGATTCGGGTCGCCCGGTTTAGCGACGAATTCGTATTCCTTCCACTTCGTGTCGCCGGTAATCATCGCGTCTTCGGTTCCTTCAAAGACAATCTCATCGCGTTCCTTGCCGACCGTGCCGAACGCCCCATAGGTATTCACGAGATCCAACCTGCCGAACGCGGTGTTCATAATTTGCCGGCGCGAGATAAGATTGAGCACCGGATCGATGCTGAGATACGCGACCAAGATCGACAATGCGACCGCCACGACATTGCTGATTGGCGATGGTTGCGATTCCTCCGCCGCCCGCTCCGCACGCCTCACGAGCGGCTTTGGCAAAACATGCCGCAGCAACGAGTCATCGAAACAGGCAAGGAATGGAATGATGGTGAGATAATTCAGAAACGAAAGGTTGCCGCTAATGATGAGAAAGATTTGAAACGTGACGAGCAACATGCCCGCGATGTGACGCGCAGTGCGAGGTCCGAATGAAAACCAGGGGACGACCAGTTCGACGAAGTGGTTCCAAAATGTTTCCAACTTATGGAGCCACTGCGGCGCAAAATGCAGATAGCGGCTGATCGGACTTGGGATCGGCTGTGTTTCGTAGTGATAGAACATGCAGGTCAGATCGCGCCAGCATTCGTCACCGCGAATTTTGATCAGGCCAGCGCCAACCATGATCCGAAACCCGAGCCAGCGAAAGAGCCAGAACACCAAAATCGGCGGCCGGCTTTTTGGAAACGGCCGGCCGTCGACTAACGGGCAGAGAAAGATCGACAAGAAGCCCGTTTCAAGCAGTTGAATTTCCCAACCGTAACCGTACCAAATTTGACCGATGTGCACGATCGACATGTACATAGCCCAAAGAACGGCGAGCAGAATCGCGTTTGCGTAGCCACCGAGAACAAGCAACGAAAGTACGAAGCCGACCCATGCAAAGATCGACATTCCCTGATCGGTGCAGCCGAACCAGAAGAGCGTCGGCAGTTGCCATATTCCCATTGTCCTTGATCCCAGATGGGAATGGATGTTGTAGAGAAAATCGTGTGCCGGCGTCAGACCTTGTCGCCCGACCAGCGGCACCAACTGCCGCGCCGCGGCAAAAAATGCGATCGCATAAACGAACCCCAACAGCCGCAAGATGACAAACCGCGTCAGCCAATACGAATTCCCGCGCGCGAAAAATTTCTCGAGGATATTTTCGTCAGCCATACGCGCGAGATGCCAGGGGGGAGAATCGAACTCCCGACCAAGGGCTTATGAGTCCCCTGCTCTACCGCTGAGCTACCCTGGCGTTAAAGCGGCGAGAAAATCCAGCCGCAGCGGGCCGGTGTCAACGCGTTGCGCGTTGCCGATCTAACTCTTCGGTTTCGAAATGTAGGGCGCGAGGTCGTTTGAACTACCACGCAGCGCGGCCATAAAGCAAACGCCGTTCTGCTCTTTCACGACGGCGGCCCAATGCTCCTGTTCGATGGAGCGCCAGCCGGAAAATTCCTTCGCCTTCCCTGTCTGTGGATCGCGTTCCGCCGGAAACATGAAGAACTGCATCTTTTTTTCGATGACCCATACTTGCGCGACGCGCCGACCCTCTTCGTCGTCGAATACGCGACAGCCGAGCGTTTTCAAATCTGCAAACTCCGGCGGCACGTCGTAATGCACGAGCCTATGTTTCATGAAAAGAAAATCGCCGAGCGCGCCAGCGTCCGTTTTCACTGGATCAAGCATTACCGAGTGTATCGAAGCGGCTGTGGTCAGGAGGCGCCGGGCGGTGGGTTCGCCGGGGAAACGATTCAATCGCTCAACGAGTTGAAAAACCGCAACGATCGCGATGACCAGCACGGCAATGCCAGTCGCGAGCAACGCCGGATTTTGCGCGTATTTTTTCCAGGGCCGGCGAGTTAGCGCGATGAACGTTTCGGTCGGTACCCATTGCGTAATTTCCTTCGGGATCGGAATCGCCTGAACCAGAGCGACCGCGGCCTTATCGAAACTCTGCTGGATCGCGAATGCCTCCGAGTCGCGCGCGTGCTCCAGAGCCCTGCGCAGTGCCCGGTCGTCCACGCGCTCGTTCCGGATTGGCGCGCAATGAAGCAGGAGTTTGTCGCGGCGCGATAATTGGACATTACTCATGGTCAAGTCGAAGGCACGGTCGCGTCCAGCCACGCTTGAAATTGCCTGCGACCGGCGGCGAGCAACTTCGACAATTCCGGCGGCTTCAATTCGGTCACCGAGAGCAGTTCGCAATAGCTGAATTCATCGAGATAAAAAAGCGCGAGCGCGGTTCGTTGCGGCTCCGGCGCGGCCGAAATCCAGACTGCGAATTGCTGCGACTCAAGTTTTTCGATCTGCAACGGCGCCGATTCCGCGAGCTCGCCTTCTTGAGGATCGACATCCTCTGCCTGCAAGGCCCGCCCGCCCGCTTCCAGACAACGCCAGCGCGCGTTTCGAAAAAACCAAAGCCTATTCCCAGGTGCGTCGCCGTCCGCGGCCCGTTGGGCAGCTTCCCGCAAAGTGGCGTGGAAAATTTCCTGCGCCTTCGCAGCGTCCGCCACCATCAAAAAACAAAAGCGGTAAAGCTGGAGCAGATCTTGTTTTTCTTCTTTGGCCACCCGGACTTCTCCGGCGCAAATGTTACGCGCCTTGCATAGATGGCAACGAAAAGATGGTAGGGGTGGTTCGGTGAACCGCCCACAATGCCAGTCCGGCTCGGACCGATTGCGGTCAATTGCCCTACCTGAATTTTTTCAGGCGGCGACCAACCTCCTCCGCGTTTTCACGGCTATTAAACGCGGAGATTCGAATGAAACCTTCGCCCTGCGCGCCGAATCCCACGCCTGGTGTGATCACGACATTAATTTCGCGCATCATTCGATCGAACATTTCCCAGCTCGTCAGGTCGTTCGGTGTTTTGACCCAAATGTAGGGCGCATTCACCCCACCATAAACCCTGAGGCCACTTTGCTCACACGCCTCGAGCAAAATCTTGGCGTTACCCATGTAATGATCGACGAGCGCGCGAACCTGTTTGCGACCTTCGGGCGAGTACAACGCCTCCGCGCCGCGTTGCACCGGATAGCTCACACTGTTCGATTTCGTGCTCCACCGCCGATGCCAAAGCGGATGCAGCGGCAATCTTTTTCCCGATTCGGTTCGGGCGAGCAAAGTTTTCGGCATGACCGTGAAGCCGCAGCGCACGCCAGTGAATCCGCCGGTCTTGGAAAAACTGCGAAACTCAATCGCGCATTCGCCCGCGCCATCGATCTCGAAAATTGAACGCGGAATTTTTGGATCGGAGATGTAAGCCTCGTAAGCAGCATCGAACAAAATCAAGGCGTCGTGCCGGTGCGCGTACTCGATCCATCGGGCAAGTTGCTCATGGGTCGCGACCGCGCCCGTTGGATTATTTGGAAAACAAAGATAAACAAGATCGATATGTTCTCTTGGTGGCGCGGGAACAAAGTTGTTCTCAGCCGTGCACGGCAAATAAAGAATGCCTTCGTAACTTCCGTCTTCTCGCGACGGGCCGGTGTGGCCGGCCATCACGTTGGTGTCCACATAAACCGGATAAACCGGATCAGGGACCGCGACTCTGTTTTGCTCGCCAAGGATATCGAGGATGAATCCGCAATCGCATTTCGCTCCATCCGAGACAAAAATCTCGTCGTCAGCGATGTCGATCTTGCGATCACGGAAATCTTTCCGCGCGATTGTCGATCTTAGAAACTCGTAACCTTGCTCCGGCCCGTAACCGCGAAACGTCTCGCGATGACCGAGCTCGTCGGCCGCGCGCTTCATCGCGTCGATCGCCGCCTGCGGCAGCGGTTCGGTCACGTCGCCGATGCCACAACGGATCAAACCCTTGGCCGCGTCCGGATTCTTTTCGCAAAACTCGCGCACGCGACGCGCGATCTCGGGAAAGAGATAACCAGCCTGAAGTTTGAGGTAATTTTCGTTTAGGTAGGCCATGGAGGGACGCGCTCCGTCGCGTCCGACAAATTAATGAGACGACGCAGAGGTCGTCCCTCCAATTCACGAAATCAAATCAGGAATAATTTTTGGCGACAGCGTCCCAATTGACCACGTTCCACCAGGCTTTGATGTAATCGGGCCGTCGGTTCTGGTAATTGAGATAGTAGGCGTGTTCCCACACGTCGAGGCCGAGGATCGGCGTGTTGCCGTCCATCAATGGGCTGTCCTGGTTCGGCGTCGAAATAATTTCCAGCTTGCCGTTCTTGTTTTTGATCAGCCAGGCCCAACCGCTGCCGAATCGGCCAACGCCCGCGGCGGAGAATTTCTCTTTGAACTGGTCGAAGCCGCCGAAGGTCGATTTGATGTCTTCGGCGAGTTTGCCTTTCGGTTCGCCACCCGCTTTCGGGCTCATGATTTTCCAGAAGAACGAATGGTTCGCGTGACCGCCACCGTTGTTACGCACGACTGCGCGAATATCTTCCGGAACTGATTTCAAATCGCGGATCAAATCCTCGACCGATTTCTTTTCCAGGTCGGCCTTGCCTTTGATCGCGTTGTTCACATTCGTGATGTAAGCCTGATGATGCTTGGTGTGATGGATCTCCATCGTCCGCGCGTCGATGTGGGGCTCGAGCGCGTCGTACGGATAAGGTAATTTCGGTAATTCGTAAGCCATACGAACACGTTAGGCCGCGACGATAAGCGGTCAATTCTCAGCCGCCGAGAAGATGTCGATCTTTAAAACAAGCGTCAGTTGTGCGACGCCTGATAAAATCCCGGCTGCGTGATCTGGCCGTTGCGGTAATTCACGTAGGTCGCAAGCGCGAGCAGCGGAAAGTTTTGGCGGTACATGTCGTACTTCAGATAGAAGACGCCCGGAAATCCAGTACCGGTAATTTCCGGTTCGTCCCAAGAACCGTCCTCCTTTTGTGAGTTCAACAGAAAACGCAATCCGCACTGAATGCTCGAGCGATCCAGATCGCCGCACGCGCAGATGCCCATGATCGCCCAAGCGGTTTGCGATGCGGTGCTTTTGCCGATTCCTTTCATGGCGGGATTTTCGTAGGTAGCACAAGTCTCCCCCCTCCCGCCGTCGTCGTTTTGGCAGCTCTCGAGCCAATCGCGTCCGCGCAGAATCCAGTCCTGCGTCATGTCGTAGCCGATGGCATGCAATCCCCGCAGTACTTGCCACGTTCCGTAAATGTAATTCACGCCCCAGCGTCCGTACCATGAGCCGTCCGCTTCCTGAGTCTCGATCAAATAATGGATCGCATCGCGAACATTGCGAACTTTACGATTGAAGTTGATGTAGCCAAGCAGTTCGAGCGTGCGCGCGGTTAAATCGCTGCAGGTCGGATCCAGGATCGCGTTGTGGTCCGCGAACGGCATGTCTTCGAGCCACGGAGTCGCGACATTCTTGTCGAACGCGGCCCAACCACCATCGCGACACTGGAAACTCAATTCCCAATCCAGCGCGCGCCGAAACGTCTTGGCGAGACCCGATGCGTTCTCCGGCTTTACGAGTCGCAGCGCCATTAACACCATGGCGGTATCGTCGACGTCCGGGTAAAAAATGTTATTGTATTCGAACGCCCAGCCGCTCGCTTCGGAATGGGAATTGTTGCGCTGCCAATCGCCGCGAGTCCTCACCTCTTTGTCCAGCAACCATTTGGCCGCGCTCCGCAGGGCCGGATCGTCTGCCGACAGGCCGGATTCGGCGAGCGAGATCAACGTGATCGCCGTGTCCCAAATGGGCGAGCGACATGGTTGAATGCGGAAATCTTCCGGATCATCGACGAACAGGCCCGCGAAATCCTGCGCTGCCTTTTTGTAAACCGGATGATCTTTTGGATAACCGAGGACGCGTAGTGCGATCAAGCAGTTGAGCATCGCGGGATAAACCGCGGCGAGTCCGTCGCTCCCTTCGCCGATTCTTGCGAGCATCCAGCGCTCGGCCTCCTCGAGCGCGCGTTTCCGCATCGGGCGAATCCGCAGCGGATGCAAAATTTTCAATACGTCATTAAGACGGAGAAAGAAATTTCGCCAGGTCCAGAAGCGTTCGCTGCGCGGCAAGCGGAGATCGCTTTGTTCGGTGCCAAGCGGATAGAGCTCGTGCAGCTGCTTGTTACCGGGCAACGAACGCGTCGGTTTGAAATGGTTGATGATCGCGAGCGGAATCAGCATCGCCCGGCTCCAGGAAGACATTTTGTAGATGTGAAACGGCGCCCATGTGGGCAGCAAAATCATTTCCACCGGAATGGTCGGCAGATATTTCCACGGGAACTGTCCGAGAAGCGCGAGGTAAAGTTTGCTGAACGTGTTCATGCGGGGAATGCCTCCGAGACGCAGGATGTTCTCGCGCGCTTTGCGCATGAACGGGAGATCGGGCGAGTAACCGGCGAGCTTGAGGGCGAAGTAACCTTTGATCGACGCGTTGATCTCGCTCGGCCCGCCGAAGTAAATGTTCCAGCCGCCGTCGGGCAATTGCCGTTTCAAAATGTGACGAACGCAGCGTTCCTGGAGATTAACGTCGATCTCGCCCAGCCAGTGCATAAAAAGCACGAAGTCCGAACAAAGCGTGCTATCGACCAGCAATTCGCCGCACCAATGACCGTCCTCGCGTTGTTGTCGAAGAAGATTTTGCTGCGCGCGCGAAACGGCGTCGGAAATTTCAGCGTCAGTTGCGAGGAAGGGCTCCGCGCTCTCGGGGCTCGCGCTTCGTAATGCAATAACTTTTCGTGTCGAACTCATTGAGGGTGTCGATTTTACAGCGGCAATCAACGATCTCGATCTTACGACGCTTTAGGGGCTGCGGCCTCGGCTTGCGCCTGTTTGCCGGTCAAATGGCCGTTGCCGGAACTCACGCCGTTGAAAGCGAGCGTTTCGCGGCCGCGTCCGGTCGCTTTCGGTTTAGTTCCGAAATTAAATTTAATATTCTTCCAAGTGTCGCCGCGCTTGGCCTGTAATCCAAGCGTCGCCGTCGGTTCGTAGCCGCAGTGCACCATGCAATTTTCGCAGCGATGATCCCGCGCGACGCCATTGACGACGCCATATTTGTCCCACTCCACCTTCTCGAGCATTTCGGCGTAGCTCGAGTAATGCGCGTCGGTCATTAAATAGCATGGGCCTTTCCAGCCACGAATGTTGCGGGTGGGAATCGCCCACGCCGAGCAGGTCAAGTCGCGATGCCCGGCGAGAAATTCAAAATAAATCGGCGTCCCGAAAAATGTGTAACGCTCCATCCATTCTTCAATCTTGCTGAATTTCTCAACCGTCATTTCGCGGGTGAGGAAGAAATCTTCCGGCCGCAGACTCAGCCGCTTGATCATGTCCCTTTTCGCCGCGTCATAATCATAGCCGGGCGTAATCGTGTGCCCATCCACGCCAAGATCAGAAAGATAATCGAACATTTGCTCGATCTCGTTCATGTCGGTCTCTTTGTAGACCGTTGTGTTCGTCGCGAGCTGATAGCCGAGAATTTTCGCCATCTTGATCGCAAGAATGCATTCTTTGAAAACGCCTTCGCGCTCGACGATCAGATCGTGTATCCGCTCGAGGCCATCGAGGTGCACGTTCCAATACATCCATTTGCCCGGCGCGATCACCGACTTCGCTTTATCCTTCGGGCTTTTGCGAATCTCAGCCGCCTCTTTTTCGCTCAATAAACCGCGCGCCAACAAAATGCCGATTTTGCCTTCGAGCTCGTTTCGTTTGCCGCTGTCGGCGTTTTGCAATTCTTTCGCTATCCATTCCCGCATCTTTTTGCGCATGAACATCGCGTTTGTGCAGATGTAAACGATTCGGCCCTGTTCGAGCAGTCCGTTCACCAGCGCTTCGATCTGCGGATAAATCAGAGGTTCGCCCCCGCAGATCGAGATCATTGGTGCGTTGCATTCCTCCGCTGCGCCCAAACAGTCCTCGAGCGTCATCATATCTTTGAGCGACGTGGAGTATTCGCGAATTCTGCCGCAGCCGGTACAGGTGAGATTGCACGTGTGCAGCGGCTCCAATTGCAACACAGTCGCGAACTTTTTCGTGCCCCGCAGCTTCTGCCCGATGATGTAGGCAGCGATCTTCGTCGTTAATGCAAGCGGAAATCTCATAAGGGCGTGGACGGTAACAACGCTCTCCGGCGTGTCAACCCGATGATGGTTGGACGAAATAGAGCCGAATCTATTGCAAAAGCGAGCAAATCTTCCGCAACGTCAGGCTGCGCCCGTGGTTGAATATTTGAACCTTTTTGCATCACAGGAAACGAAGTTAATACAAACACTATGAAAACATTACTCGCAGTCGCGATTGCCGCCGTTCTCGTCACCTCAGCTAATGGCCAGAGCGCATCGGGTGCTGGTCAACCAGTCGGCCCGAAAACAACGGGCCCCGGCGCTTATTCGCCGCCAAATTCGCCGTTCCGGAAATGGACGACCAAACAATTGCAGCAACGCCGTCTCGATCTCTATCGCCAGATCCCGCAGACGCAAACAAACCTACCGGGACACCGGGGAGAACCCGTATTCATTCACCACGGGGGCGAAGCCTTCTCCGATCAGCAAAGAGAGATCTACGCGATTGAGGGTGAGTTGAACTATCGCTACCAGCACGGCGATAAAGAAGCCGAGCTAAAACGCGCGATGCCGGGGCAGCCGCATATGTAGCAAAAAATCTCAGGGCAAGACGTGCGCGCGCCTAAGAAACGCGCCCACATCTAGGGCATTTTCCAACCGCGGCGGATCAGACTAATCGCAATCGCGGCGAGCAAGAGTGCGATAATTTTCGAAACGCCGCGTAAGCCCTGAGCTCCCATCCAGCGCGCAAAGCGCTCAGCATTGCACAACGCAATTGCGACTAATGCGAGATTTACCAGCAGCGAGATCAGCGTAAACACAAGCCCGACCGAATCGACCAGAATCAGGAGCGCAGTGAGCAACGCAGGTCCGGCGATCAATGGCATCCCGAGCGGCACCACGCCAAACTCATCGCTACCGCCGCGATCGTGCGGACCGAAACCAACTAGCTCGCGCACCGCGAGCGCGAGCAGAATCAATCCGCCACCTATTTGGAAATCCGCGACCGTGATTCCGAGCGCTCTGAAGATAATTTTGCCGAGGAAAATAAAACCGACCGACACGAGCAAGCCGGTGATGATTCCAAGAAACGCTTGACGCCTTCGCTTCTCGGGTGTCGCGCTCGTCCCGAGGCCCATGAATATCGCGACGAGTCCGATCGGATCGATCGCGACAAAAACCGGAATGAACGCGAGTAAAAACTTCTCGATCATTTCGCCACAGATGAACACCAGCCTTCGTCGGAAACTACGGCTTGACAAGCAGATGCAACACAGATTCAGCAAAATCGCTCTGTCATCTGTGCAAATCTGTGTAAATCTGTGACCAATTTTCCGAGGGCTGTTTATGAAAAACCGTTTCTTTGCACTGCCAGTTGTTCTTGTCGCGTGGGCGATTGTCGATCTTCGCGCTGAAAATCCCAAAACAGTAGACGACTTTCGCGCAGCCGCCGAAAAGGCAAAAGCCGTTCTTATACTGCCAAGTTGGGAGCAAACCCCTGAGGCGGTGGATGCGATGATGAACAACGCGATCGCGGCCGCGAACCATGCGCTTGATAAAATCGGGGCACAGGATTTAAGCAAAGTGACCTTCAAGAGCACGGTCGTTGCGCTGGATGATCTGACTTGGGCGGCCGCCAATGCTGCGAACAAAGCCGTCGTCACCAAGGAATCGAACACTGACGCAAAAATCCGCGAAGCGGCCGAGAACGCCGTGAAAACATTTCAGGATTGGGCCGTCGGCATCGATTATCGCGAAGACGTTTACAAAGCGTTAAAAGCTTTCGCCGATAAAAAACCGAAACTTTCCGGCGAGGATAAGAAACTGTTCGACGAAACCATGCGCGATTATCGGCGCGCCGGCTTGGCGTTGCCGCCCGACAAACGCAAAGAAGTCGAAGACTTGCGTAAACAACTGGCGAAGCTCGGCACCGATTTCGACACCAACATCGTCAACGCAAAGACACCCGTCGTCTTCACAAAAAGTGAGCTCGACGGCGTGCCGGATAGTTTCTTTTCCTCACCCGGCGTCAAAACCGGCGACGATGCTTACACAGTGATGTCGAACGTGACCTGGCAATTCGTTACCGTTGAAGAAAACGCCAAGAGCGAAGCCACCCGCAAAAAGCTTTACGTGATCCACGATTCGCTCGCCAAAGACACCAACCGCAGCGTGCTCAATCAAATGATCGATTTGCGCAACAAGATCGCAGTCCGGCTCGGTTACAAATCATGGGACGATTACCAGACCGAGATCAAAATGGCCAAGAACGGCGCCGGTGCGAGAAAATACATCGACGATCTCATTTCTGGCATTCAGCCGAAGTTCGCCGCCGAAGTCGACGAGCTGCAAAAGATGAAAGCGGAGGACACGCACGACCCGAACGCGAAGGTCGGTGTCTGGGATTGGCGTTATTACGACAACCAGCTCGTGAAGCAGAAATACGCCGTAGACAAGGAAGCGCTTCGCAATTTTTTCCCGTTCCAAAAAGTGCTCGAAGGGATGTTCAACATCTACCAGAGCATCTTCGGCCTAAAGTTTGAGAGAATCGTCGCACCCTACAAATGGATCGACGATCTCCAGCTTTACATGGTGACCGACGCCGCGTCCGGCGAGCCACTGGGCATGTTTTACCTCGACATGTTCCCGCGCGAGGGAAAATTCAATCACTTCGCCGAGTTCCCCATTATCAGCGGGAAAGTGTTGGCCGACGGCAAGTATCAACGCCCGGTCGCGGCATTGCTTTGCAATTTCCCGCCACCGAGCGCAGACAAGCCGTCACTCATGACGCATTCCGATGTCGAAACGTTGTTTCACGAGTTCGGACATTGTCTGCATGAGATCACCACCCGCGCGAAGTACGGACGCTTTGGGGGCACTCATGTCCCCGGCGATTTTGTCGAGGCGCCATCGCAAATGCTTCAAAACTGGGTTTGGGACAAGAAAGTGCTCGACACTTTTGCCGCCGATCATCGCGATCCGTCCAAAAAGATTCCCGCCGACGTCATCCAAAAGATGAACGACGCAAAGAAAGCGACCGCCGGTGTTTTCTACCGTCGCCAGTTTGCGTTCGCTTCGCTCGATTTGGCGATGCACAACGCGCACCCTGAAAACGCGCAATGGGATTGCGTCGACATTTCCAACCCAGTTCTCGAAAAAGTTTTTCTGCCAATCGAGCCGAGTACGACCATGGTGACCTATTTCGGCCACATGAACGGCTACGACGCGGGTTACTACGGTTACGCCTGGGCGGATGCGATCGCCGCCGATATGGCAACGGTTTTTGAAAAAGCCAAGGACGGTTACCTCGACAAACAAGCCGGCATGAAATTGCGGAAGGAAATTTATGAACAGGGCGATGGCCGCGACGTCGCGATGTCCATCGAAAAATTCCTCGGCCGCAAGCAATCGGTCGAGCCGTTTCTGAAAAAGATCGGCCTGAAAGGCGAAGGCGAGAAAAAGAAAGCGCCGGCCGGACCTTCGAAGGAAAGCCAATAATTTAGAGGCGCTCGCCGCGGCGAGCGCCTATCCTTTTAGTTCGGTGCTTGATACAAGCACCCCTACAACTCTTTTCGTTATGAACGCACGCCGTCTGTGTTGGATCGCTTTCGTTTCATTTATCGTTTCTCTCCTCGCCGAAGATAAGGTGGCCGAACAACTCAAGCCCGCGCTCGACGTCATCACGCCCGACGCCTTGCTCGCGCATATTAAAATTCTTGCCTCGGATGAATTTGAAGGCCGCGCGCCCGGATCAAAAGGCGAAGAGCTGTCGATCAAATACATTGCCGATCAATTCAAAGCCGCCGGTTTGAAACCGGGAAATCCCGACGGCAGTTATTTTCAGGAAGTGCCGCTCGCCGGAATCAAGAGCGATCCGCGCTTGCAATTCGTCGTGAATGGCAAACCGCCGATGGATTTAAAATTCGCCGACGATTTCGTCGCGTCATCCGCGCGATTGGTGCCGGAAATCAAGATCGACAATTCCAATCTTGTCTTTGTCGGTTACGGCGTCGTCGCGCCGGAATACGGCTGGGACGATTACAAAGGCGTCGATGTTCGCGGCAAAACGATCCTCATGTTGATCAACGACCCACAGGTTCCCGATCCGAAAGACCCATCGAGGCTCGACGAGAAAATGTTCAAAGGGAAAGCGATGACCTACTACGGCCGCTGGACCTACAAGTACGAAATCGCGGCGCAAAAAGGAGCGGCCGCGGCGATCATCATTCACGAAACCGAAATGACCGGTTATCCGTGGCAGGTCGTGAAGTCGAGTTGGGCTAAGGAAAATTTCGAGCTCGATAACCCCGACAAGAACATGGACGCAGTAGCGGCGCGTTCATGGATCACGCTCGATGTTGGCAAAAAATTGCTGGCCGATTGTGGCCAAGATTTCGATGCGCTGAAAAAAGTGGCGATTACGAAAGAATTCAAACCAGTTGCCCTGAACGCGAAAGCGAAGATCGAGATCAAACAAACGCTGCGGTCGTACAAGTCCCACAACGTGATCGGAAAGTTCGAGGGTGCTGATCCGAAACTAAAAGACGAATATCTGATTTACACCGCGCACTGGGACCATCTCGGACGGAATCCGCAATTGCAGGGCGACCAGATTTTCAACGGCGCGATCGACAACGCTTCCGGTGACGCTGCAGTTATCACATTGGCAAACGCGTTTCCAAAAGTCGATCCGCCACCGAAACGATCGATCCTTTTCATGTGCACCACCGCTGAAGAAGCCGGACTCCTCGGCGCGAAATGGTACGCCGAGCATCCGCTTTATCCGCTCGAGAAAACTTTAGCTGACATCAACATCGACACCTTGAACGTCTGGGGCAAAGCGCGCGACATCGAAGACATCAGTTACGGTTTTTCAGATTTGGACGACATGCTTGCCGCTGCCGCGCAACGACAAGGCCGGAAGATGATTCCAAATCCGCGCCCCGAGAAAGGCAGCATTTATCGCGCAGACAATTTTGAATTCAGCAAAGCTGGTCTGCCGTCGCTCTACATCGGCAAGAACCAGCATCTTCTCTCGCGACCGGAAAACGGACCGCTCCGCGCCGACGAATACGATTTGAAAGACTATCATCAGCCGAGCGACGACGTAAAACCCGACTGGGACCTCTCCGGCGCGGTCCAAGATGTCGATCTTCTCTTCGAGGTCGGCTACGAAGTCGCCAACACCGACAAATTTCCGGAATGGAAACCGGGGAATGAATTCAAGCCCAAACGGGACGCGACGATGAGGAAATGAATCACATCGATCGCTGAACCCGAGAAAATGAAGCAATCGAACTTGGCAGACGCGGAGCAGACGTGTGCTCTAATCGAAAAACTTTTTGATCTCTCCTCAACGTCCAAGTCACTACCAGATCGAATGGATAAGCTGAATCGTTTCTTCGAGCAAAATGCGTCGCAGCAGTGAGGCAATTCGTTCCAGCTGAGAACAAAGGCCGCTACAACGTCTTCGTATTTTTCGAATCTGTGAAAATCTGTGGCAATCTGTGGCTAACAAATGCGCGTTGATTTTGTAATTGGCGGGACGCAGAAGGGCGGGACGTCGGCGCTGGATTCGTTTTTGCGGCAGCACCCGGAGATTTGCATGCCGACGACGGGTAAGGAGCTGCACTTTTTCGATCGCGAGGAAGAGAACCGCGATTACAAAAAGTATCACGCGAACTTTAGGCCGAAGCCGCAGCATCGGGTGATCGGCGAAGCGAGCCCGATCTACATGTATTGGGAAACCGCGCCGTATCGGATCTGGAAATACAATCCAGAGATGAAATGGATCCTCGCGTTACGAAATCCGGTCGAGCGCGCGTTCTCGGCCTGGAATATGGAAGCCAAGCGCGGGAAAGAAAAATTATCTTTCGCCGACGCGATCGAAAAAGAACCGGAGCGCTGCCGGGAAGCGTTACCACTGCAGCATCGCGTTTATTCCTACATCGGTCGCGGATTCTACGCGCCTCAAGTCCGGCGACTGTTTAACATCTTTGGCGGAGAGAAGTGCCTGATTCTCTTGAATGATGAACTGCGAAACGAGCACCAGAAAACGTTGCGTGGAATCTTTGAATTTCTCGGCGTCGACGGCTCGTTCGTGCCACCGGAAGCGAGCGTCTTCGAGCAGGCGTACACGGACAAGATCGACAACCAACTGAGATCGCGATTGATCGATACCTTCTGTTTCGACATCAAAGAGCTGGAGCAATTGCTGGGGAGAGATTTGTCGGCGTGGTATGAGAAAGTTTAAGAATCCCCTTACCTCGACGATGACAGAGACATGAACTTGCCGATTCCAATTCTGAGCGTTCTCATCGGCGCGATCATTTTGTTTTTCGGTAGAAAACTTTTCTGGCTTTGCGTGGCGGCTGTTGGATTCGCGGCCGGAATGGAAGTCGCGCCACATTTGGTTCACGAACCTTCGCCAGTCTTACAGTTGACGGTCGCCCTATTTTTCGGATTCATCGGCACATTCCTCGCCCTGTTTTTGCAAAAAGTCGCGATCGCGGTCGCCGGATTTCTGGCTGGCGGCAAACTGGCGATGGCGCTGGTCACAGCGTTTATCGCTGAGGGCGCGCGTTATCCGGGAATTACTTTCATCGTCGGCGGAATCATCGGCGCGATTCTGTTGCTCGCGGTATTCGATTGGGCGCTGATCGTCATGTCGGCGGTTGTCGGCGCTTATTTGATTTCGCACACAATCGTACTGCCGCCGACGGGAGCCACACTTCTGTTTGTCGGATTAGCTGCGATCGGAATCATTGTTCAAGCGTCAACGTTTCCTGGAAGGCCGGCGGCTTAAATCCGCCTGCGTCAAGGGTTCAACCGACCGGCGGGCCGATTCGGATTTCTTGCTGACAAAGCAAAGATCGGCATGAGAAAATGCAAAGCATGAATTCACAACGAACTGGCTTACAGGTTGCGTCAGTGATTTTTGGCATATTTGCGATTGGCCACGCGGTGCGGCTTTTTAATCACGCAAAGGTGCAAGTTGGCACTTACATGATTCCTATGGGGCTGAGTTGGGTTGCCCTGGTCGTCGCGGCGCTGCTTTGTATTTGGATGTGGCGATTGTCGGCTCGGTAAGGTACTGGCGCCCAGATTTTGGTCGACTGAGGTGACAAGTTCCACATGAGACAATCGACACTCGCGCTCATCTGTGGGCTCGTCCTTTTTGTTGTTCTGGCTTACTCGTGGTGCGGACGAAATCCGCCACCGCAAACCGGCGGACTGCTCACCACGCCAACTCCGACCCCGAGCGGAGCGCCACCGACATCGGCAACTCCGACTGCGACAGCAAGCCCATCCGCTTCTGTTGCGCAACCCACTGCGACGCCGACACCGGTCGCATTGCCGCCGGAATTCCGGAAGGTCGCACAAAAGGCGAATCCAGCGATCATTGAGGTCACCGTCTTCGACGCGACCGGTAAGTTGCTGCGAGCCACCAACGGTTTCTTTGTTTCGCGCGACGGTCTGTTCGTCACAACTTGGGCAACGGTTGCGGACGGCGCTTACGCTGTTGCGAAGTCGCCTGACGGAAAAATTCGCAACGTGACTGGAGTAGTCGCGTCGTCCCAGGAAACCGACCTTGCGATTCTTCGCGCGGAAACCAAAACCGGCGTGCCGTTTCTACCGCTGGAGAAAACCTCCGAGTCAATCGCCGTGAATGCGTGGGCAGTCGTAATCGGCAGTTCGCTTCAACACAAGGAGCAGCCAATTGCTGGTGGCATGATTACGTCGCGCGGGGCCGACCCGAAAAAGGACATGTTTGAGATCGGTGGACCGATCCCAAACGATGCTACGGGTGCGCCGGTTGTCGATGTAGATGGCGAAGTGGTGGGAATAGTGACCACAGGCGGCAAGAACGCCATTCATCCGTCGGGCCTGCTCGAGCCGATGCTGTCGCAAATAAAGCCGGGAACCACCGGTCGTTGGACCGCGGCACCAATCGAATCGTCCAGCCCAACGGCAACTCCGGACAACAAGCGCTTGAAGGTCACTTATAATCCCGCGCCAAAATATCCAGCGGCGGCACGTTACGGATTTGGCGGCGGAGCAAGAGGCTCGGGAAGGTTTCGGATCACTTTTAACCCCGCCGGGCAGGTCAAGAACGTGCAGATCCTCCAATCAACCGGTAGCAGCGAGTTGGATAGCGCAGCAGTGGAAGGTTTGCGAACGTGGAAATCCGAGCCTGGCCACGAATGGGGCGTAATTGTGCCAGTAACCTTCGAGCCTTAGTGGCGAAAGTGGCGAACGCCGGTAAAGATCATCGCCATTTTGCGTTCGTCGGCGGCGGCGATGACTTCTTTGTCGCGGACTGAACCGCCAGGTTGAATCGCGCAAGTGGCACCAGAATCTGCGGCGGCAATTAACCCGTCGGGAAACGGAAAGAACGCATCGCTTGCAACCGCGCTGCCTTTAAGTGAAAGCCCGGCCTGCTGCGCTTTCCAAACTGCAATCCGCGAAGAATCGACTCGCGACATTTGTCCGGCCCCAATGCCGAGCGTGCGATCAGCTGACGCATAAACGATGGCGTTCGATTTCACGTGTTTGACCACGCGCCAGCCGAAAAGCATTGCCGCCATTTCGCTCCTCGTCGGACGCCGTTTGGTCACCACTTGATCCGGATTTTCGATCACGTTGTCAGAATCCTGCGCCAGGAGTCCGCCACAAACTGAACGAATATCAACGGTCGGCCTCGCCCCAAGCGCAGGGACGAGAAGGCGGATCAGCCGCAGATTTTTTTTCTTTTGCAGAAGAACGCGCGCGTTCGTCTTGAAATCCGGCGCAATGATCACTTCCGAAAAAATTTCACTGATCGTCTTGGCCAGCGGTTCGTCAACGGGGCGATTGCAAACAATTATTCCGCCAAATGGCGCTTGCTTGTCCGTTGCGAACGCTTTCTCCCAGGCTTTGCGAAGGTCGGCATCGGAGCCGACGCCACAGGGATTTGTGTGTTTCAAGATCGCAACGGTCGGCTGCGAAAACTCGGCGATCAGATTCGTGGCCGCACTGATATCGAGAATGTTGTTAAACGAAAGCTCCTTGCCGTGAAGTTTTTCGAAGTAGCGATCGAAATCGCCGTAGAGCGCGGCCTGTTGATGTGGATTTTCGCCGTAACGCAATTTCGTCAGGAGCGGCAGCGAGAGGGAAAACGAAGCTTCCGTGATCTGCTCGCGGTTCAGATAATTTCCGATCGTGCGGTCATAATCCGAGGTTTTAATGAACGCCTTAATTGCGAGGCGCTCGCGTAATTTCAGCGTCGTCTCACCGTTGTTCTCGCGCACGTTCTCCAAAACGTCGTCGTAATCCGCCGGATCGACCACCACCGTGACCGATTCGTAATTTTTCGCGGCGCTCCGGATCATCGATGGCCCACCGATGTCGATGTTCTCAATAGCTTCGGCAAGCGTGACGTCCGCTTTTTGGATTGTCTTCTCGAACGGATAAAGATTCACGACCACCATGTCGATCGACTCAAAGCCGAATTCGCGCGCCTCGGCTTCGTGTTTTGGATTGCCACGTTTGTAAAGCAGGCCGCCGTGGACGCGTGGATGCAAGGTTTTGACCCGCCCTTCCAGCACTTCCGGGAATGCGGTGAAGGCGGAAATCTCGCGCACGGGGATTTTTTCTTTGCGCAGCAAATCGGCGGTGCCGCCGGTGGAAATGATGTCAACGCCCTGCCGCTCGAGTGCGCGTGCAAACTTGGCGACGCCAGCTTTGTCGGAAACGGAAATGAGCGCGCGGGAGATTTTCATTATGACGTCAATCATGAAAACGTTACATCGTTAAACCGATTCACGAATCTCAATTCTCGATTTAACGCGAATGCGTTAGCGCTCGAGGATGACGTTCTTTGCCGCCGGATACAACACCGGACAACAGCCGATCGTTTCGCAAAATGCCTTGCTGAAATGACTGAGGCTCGAGTAGCCGACTTCGGTTGCGGCTTCGGTCACGTTGTAACGGCCGGTACGCAATAATTCGGCTGCGCGCTCCATCCGCAGTTTGCGCAAATACTGTGGGATCGTTAGACCGACCTCGCGCGAAAAAATCCGGCTTAGGTAAAACGGACTGCAACCGACTTCCTGGCCGAGCGATTCGAGCGAGAGTGGGTTTGCCAGATCGCGGGAAAGAAGGTCCTTCGCACGTTCGACCCGCTCGCGGGCCACGCGTTTTTGTCGCATGCAGAAAAATTCCGGATCCTTCGGCTCGAAAAGAAAATGCGCCATCAGCTCGAGGGCCTTGCCCTGGTACCAAAGAATTTGCGCCGCTTTGGAAACTGGGGGCTCGGCCAAATTGGCCACGACCGCGCGCTGCTCGATCGACATCGGCCGCGTTGGCGCGATCACCGTTTCGTCTTTGTCGCCGAAAATGATCCGCCGGATTTGCGGTTCAAGATCGGCTTCGTTCTCGACGAATTGTTTTTGCAAATGCGATCGGGAAAACTCCAGGGTCGCGAACTGGTGACGATCGTTCGCACGGCGCGACGCCGGAAGCGGTTCATCGCCAATCGCGTAATAGCCCGAATTTCCCGGAACGTACTCGGTCTTTGCGACGCCGCCGATTTCCCCGCGACCGTCGAGGTTTAAACAAAACTCAAGGCTGCGCGGATGAAACGTGCGGCCCCAATTGAAATTGCGCGCCGTCTTAAAATCGTGCCACTCGACCGCGACGCCCATTGAGTCGACATCGCCGTAGAGCGGCCGCCAGCCGTCCTTCACTCCACGCCAGGCGTTTTGTTCAACCGCGCATTGAGAACTCATCGGCCCAAATTACGAATGTTGTCTCGCCGAATGCAAGGAGGGTTTCTTTTCTTCCAAGGCGGCGCGGTCCCATTTGCCGAGCTTGGAGGCCGCGTCGTAGGTGCTTTGGGCAAAATCGAGGATCGCGTCGTCCGGCGATTTTGATTTGCGAACGGCATCGTAGGGCAAGATGAATTCATGGAATTGTGACTCATACGAAGCTGCGGCTGGTTTTGCTTTCGCTTCGGCAAAACTTTTCGGTTCCGGATAAGCGTAGGAATAAAAGATCGCCTGCGGCATCGCTTCAGCACCGGGCCAAAATCCCAGACTGCTCACTTCCTGCGAATAGGCCTCGCGGGTAACTGCGTCCGGTAAATGCGGAATGCCGCCCGGATGCGGGGGCGCCGGACGACCGGAAAATCGTGTCACCGCCAGATCGAAACTGCCCCAGAAAAAATGGACCGGGCTGCATTTGCCGCAGAACCGCGAGCGAAATTCTTTGAACACCCGATCGGCCTGAAACAGAACGCGCCAGAACCGGTTCGCGTATTCCGAATCGTAGGCGCGATGTTTCTCGTCACGATCGAACGGGATCGGATCCGGAACTTCATTCGGCGTGATGTCGATCTTGACGGCGATACTGACGTCGCGGAGCGCACTCATCACCGCTCTGTAAAAATCGGCAACACTCTGCGGCTTGAGGTCAATCACGCGCTGCCCGCCGTCGCTTTTCAAAATGAGGAGATTGTGCTCGATGAAATCGAAATAAATCTCGAAAGTATTCCTGCCATGCGGGATGGGCGAAGTGGTCAGTCCGCGCGAAGTAAGATAAAGCGTGACGTGCCAGGAATGGTTCGTCCATGGCGTGAGAGTGAGCCGAATCTTCCCGATAATCTGCGTCCACATGTGGAGAGTGGCGCAAGTGTCTTTCCACTCCGCGTAATTCAGCTCCGGCCAAACTTCTGAAGGCTTTTCCGCTTTCATTCCTTTATTCTTGTCGATCTTGCCGGTGCTTGCCATGGCGTAGGGCCGCTCAGAGGCGGGTCGATGTTTCTGATTAGCGATTGATGAAATCGGAGAATGAGCGGCTGACCCGGCCGAACATGTTGCTCGCTTCCTCTTGCGTCCGGCGAAACGCGCTGCGGATCCGCGACCTCACGCCGTGAAGCGGCCCGTGTTCTTCTCCATCTTCCTCATCGGTCGGTCCCTGTGCGACTTCGCGCTCGGTTTCCACGTCGTTCATGTTCGTTCCCGCAAACATTCCTTCAGTTCGCGTCACATTGCCCCGATTCGCGCCGATGTGGATCGTGCCGACCGGACGTCCCTTTACCGCGTGAAGCGTCACGATCCAAACTGGATCGCCGCGCTCATCGGTGCGCAACGTGTAACTGACCGTTTCAAACCGTGTCCCGGATTTATCTGCTGTATGACTGGCGACGGCGAACGCCCCACTCGAGTCCAGATTCAATCGTGAGGTGTTAATGGTCGCGCCTTCGCTTGAACCAACCACCGAGCTCGGCCGATCGGAAACGACTTGCCCGTTGCGCACTTGAATGTCGCGAAACCCGCCGCCACCGCTGCGATCAGTAATAACAACTCGCCAGGTCTGCGGTTGCGGATTACCCTTCACGCCGGTCACAGCTATTATGTTGTTCACCGCCTCGCGGTTGATGTGAACGCCCACGACGCGGAGCGCATCATATGCGGTGAATTGTTCCTGAGCAAAGGCGGGTGTTACCACCAGCATGAACGCGAGCAACGGTTTCCACATGCGCGAAAATGAACAGCGACTTCGCGCTGCTGTCCAATCGCGTTTCAGTTCCATACTTGATTGAACGCAATTGTAGGGGACGCTGTTAGTGTCCCGTTTATTTAAATCAAACTGAGGAGCAAACTGCTTTCCCCTACAGTTTCATTTGTTGGGCAATGAAGAAAGGCAAGCTCGAGTTCACCAGCCATACTGCGAATCTCGCGTTGATGCGGAATTTCGTGCGAAAATTTCTCGCGCCTCATCCTTTCTCGGAAAAACAACGAACGCTGATGGTTCTCGGAATCGACGAGGCTTGTACGAACGTGATTCGCTATGCCTACGATTTGCGGGCTGATCAACCGATGACACTGTCGGTCGAGGCGTTGAGCACTTGTGTGCGCATGCGGCTACGCGATTATGGCCAACAAACTCAACCGAACAAATTGATTGGCCGCTCCCATAACGATGTAAAACCAGGCGGCTTGGGCCTTCATTTAATCCGCAGCGCGTTCGATAAAGTCGATTACATTTTGAAGCCGCGAGGCACCGAGCTCGTTCTAACTAAAAATTTGGACTAGAAAATGAACGCAACGAAGGTGAAACCACCCGAACCGGATGCCGCCTTCGAGATCTCGTTGCGGCCGCCGATGTTCAGCGAATTCACCGGGCAGGTGAAGGTGCGCGAGCGTCTGGAGTTGATGGTAGAGGCCGCAAAGAAACGCCGGGACGTGCTCGAACACATCTTGTTGAGCGGACCGTCCGGCCTCGGCAAGACCACCCTCGCTTACATCATCGCCAACGCCATGGGCGTGAACGTGAAAAACACCAGCGGGCCGGTGATCGAAAAGGCCGGCGAGCTCGCCGGTTTACTCACGAGCTTGGAGAAAGGCGATGTGCTCTTCATCGATGAAATCCATCGATTGCAACCGACGATCGAAGAATATCTCTACCCCGCGATGGAAGATTACCGGCTCGACATCATCATCGATCAGGGGCCGCAGGCGCGCAGTCTGCGATTGCAGTTGCCGAAATTCACGCTCATCGGCGCGACCACTCGGGCGGGAATGGTGAGCGCGCCACTGCGTTCGCGGTTCGGAATGACCGCGCGGCTCGATTACTACACGGCCGAGGAAATGCAGAAGATCATCATGCGAAGCGCGCGTTTGCTCGCGGTAGAGACCGATCCTGCTGGCGCAGCCGAAATCGCCGCGCGCGCCCGCGGAACACCGCGCACAGCCAACAACTTGCTCCGCTGGGTCCGCGATTTTGCCCAGGTGAAAGCGCAGGGCAAAATCGACAAGGACGTTGCGGAGCGCGCCCTCGCGATGTTGGAGATCGACCGCGACGGATTCGACCAATGGGACAAGCGCATCATCGAAACGTTGATCCACAAATTCAACGGTGGCCCGGTGGGACTGAACTCGCTTGCCGTGGCGGTCGGTGAAGAAGCGGGCACGCTCGAAGAAGTAAACGAGCCGTACCTGATTATGGAAGGCTACATTAAGCGCACACCGCAGGGGCGCGTTGCGACAGCCAATGCCTATCGGAAGCTTGGCTTGAAACCGCCAGCAGGAGCGCAAAGTGAGTTATTTGGTAGGGACGATTGATCATGGGAAGATCATGATCACGCCGTTGTTGTAAGTTCCAGTGCGGACCCAGCTATCATTGCGAACAGCCCAGAAATCGAAATCACCATTGGCCCGGTCACCGGCAGAATCGAGCGCCAGCGATCCGGTTATGCCCGAATACGCGTCCGCCTCGCTTACGAATGCCGCTTTGAAAGCAGCGAAATTCTTCAGGTCGCCCACATCTTGTAGGGCGCGCTGGAGAACAAAAAGCACATCGTACGTCGAGAGCGCAAACGCGTCAGGCTTTATTCTCGTACGGGCTTCGATCTCGTCGGCAATCGGCTGCCACTCGCTCTGCAGCGAGTCCGGAAGTCCGAAGATTGGGTTTGGGTAATCTACGCTGGCCGCGAAGGCTGCAGCAGTCGCGTCACCAGTTAACGCTGCAGAGAGCGCGACGCCGTCACTGCCGTACCAATGCCGTGGAAACGAGAGCGTGGCATTGGACTGCGCGCTGTGAAACACGTCCACCACTTCATCGAACGCCGCGAGATAAACCGCAATTGTGGACGCTTGAGCGCCGCCATCTTGCAGGTTTTGAGTTTGCGATGCGATCGAGTTGATCGCCGCGGAGAAGTCAGTCGTTGTCGGCTCGTACTGAAAGCCTGCAGCCACTGTGTATTGCCCCCCGAGCGCTTGGAACTTTGACTGAACCGAATCGTGCAGACCGTTGTTGCCCGCGTCGTTTCGCCACAACGGGACGATGTGCTGGATTCCGTCGTTCTTCATTAATGCAACGATGGCATCAGCTTCGAGCCTGTCGTTTGGGCAAAGACGAAAAATGTTGTCTCCGGCGATGGCGAGCGAGGAAGCGGTGCTACCCTGGCTGATGACGAGGATGTTGTGCGCGTCGGCATAAGGCTTGATCATTCTGACCTCCGAGCTCGATTGTGGTCCGATAATGATTTGTACGCCGCGCTCATCGAGGTCCTGAATCGCTGTGAGTGCTTTTGCGGGATCGAGCTGCGTGTCTCGAACGAAAAATTTGAAACGATATCCACCGTGTTGGCTAATCGCATCTGCTTCGAGTTGTTCTTCAGCAATCTGCAATGCAGCAACCGTGTTCTTTCCGAGGGTAAACCATGTCCCAGTAAGCGAAACGAGCACGCCAACCTTGAACACCCGCTGAGAATGCAGTTGCGCAGATTGATCTCCTCGGAGCTGACCAATAAAAGCAAGGACCAATCCACCAACGATGACCCGATGGAGGACGCGAATTTTCACGAGCGCCCCATCCTTTCTGGATCGGCGAGACTGTCAAGAACGATCACTATCCGATGTCGAGGTTTGAAGGTTGAAAGTTGGATGTTGAGCGTTGAGCGTCTTTCCGAATGCAACGGATTGGCGATCTCTTCCCGCAAAGCTCAAAGATTTTCACCGTCTCAGAGCTAACGCGAAATATCCGCGCTGCGTTAGAGACAAGATTTGGCGCCGTCTGGGTACAGGGTGAAGTTTCAAATTACAAACTGCACCCGAGCGGGCACCAATATTTCACGCTCAAAGATGCACGGGCACAGGTCGCGTGCGTGATTTTTCGAAACACGATGGCGCCGCTGAGGCAACCGCTTGCCGACGGCGCCCAAGTTCAGGTCTTCGGAACTGTTTCAGTCTTTGAAGCGCGCGGCCAGCACCAGATCAGCGTTCAGATTGTTCAGCCGCGCGGACTCGGCGTCTTGCAGGCGAAGTTCGAAGCGCTCAAGCGCAAACTGGAAGCGGAAGGACTTTTCGATCCGGCGCGAAAACGGCCGCTTCCAAAATTTCCGAAGCGAATTGGAATTGTCACTTCGCCGAGCGGGGCCGCGATTCGCGATATCCTGAACGTTCTCCGTCGACGCGCGCCGTGGTTGCAGATTTTGATCAGCCCAGTTCGCGTTCAGGGAACAGGCGCGGCGCAGGAGATCGCCGTGGCAATTCGCGACCTGGCGACGCCGAATGAAAGTTTCGCGCCGATCGATCTCATCGTCGTCACGCGTGGTGGCGGGAGCATTGAAGATTTATGGGAGTTCAACGAAGAGATCGTGGCGCGCACAATCGCGAGTGTGGAAGTGCCGATTGTTTCCGCTGTCGGCCACGAAATCGATTTCACGATTTGCGATTTTGTCGCCGACCTGCGGGCGCCGACTCCGAGCGCGGCCGCGGAACTAATCGTTCCACACATTGTCGATCTTCGCCGGCAGATGGACGCACTCGGGCGCGGACTCGGACGCGAATTGCTCAACCGCCTGCGCGACGCCCAGCAGCGGCTCGACCACGCTCGTGAAACTTTACGCCGCTGTCTCACCCACAGGATGGACAACTACCGTCGCGTCCTTGTGCACGCGCTTGCCACGCTCCAGACGCGAAGCCCGATTCGCGAATTGATGCTGCGCCGAAACCGTTTCGGCGATTTACAACGGCGCTTTTCTGAATTACCAAAGCACGCGATTGAGAATGCGCGTCATCGATTCCAGCGAATCGAAGGAATTCTGCGGGTGCTCGGACCGGAGGCGACTTTGCGCCGCGGTTACAGCATCACCAGAAACGAGCGCGGCGAATTAATCCGGAGCGTTACGGCAGTTCGCCCGAAAATGAAAATCCGGACCCACGTCTCTGACGGCGAGTTCGAGTCGACGGCGACCTGAATTAGGGCGGCAAATTCTGACTGTTGTCCCCGGAACTCACGCCCGAAGCGCCATCAGCGTCACCGGGTCGCTTGCCGACGGTGGCCTGGAAGGTAGCCTCTTGTCCAGTTATTGCCGTCGCATTGTTCTTGCGGAGGATGGACGCGTCGCCACCTTTTCGAACGAGAACAAAACCTTTATCCCCAAACGGAGAGTCGGAGGCCACAAGGGCGGTATCGTATGTGTAATTCTTCGTCACAGCAAAAAGCGTATTGGCCGAATCGGCGTCATTAACCTTGTAAACTTTTAACGCTGGCGTGCCGGAAGCGTATGTAACCGTGTAGTCTCCATTCGCATCGGGTCCGGTAGCGGTCACCGTGCAAGCGGCCCCCGGCGCGGTCAGCAATTTAGTCAGGTCGCCCGGTTTGAGGTAATCGTTCTTGATCAACTTGGCGGAATAGCTCGCCACCGTAAGCGTCGCCACGTTTGGATCGTCCCCCGGCCAACTCAGGTTTGGATCTGAATTACTCGCGCCATCGAGCGCCATCTGATACCCGGCGAGGTAAAATTGCCGGACATTGTTCAGTGAGCCCGTCATCTGCCCACGGGTCAGCGCGTTGGTGAGAGCCGGCATTGCGAAAGCGGCGAGCGAAGCGATAATCGCGATGACAACTACTAGTTCTATTAAAGTGAATGCGGAGGAATTCTTTTTTCTCATAGAACCCGGGGTTTACGAAAAAACCTGACAAACGCCAAGCTAAAAGATGGTCAGCCCCCCGGCTTAAATGCCAGGGTCGCCAGGGGGGGTAACTGGATCAAAATGGAATGCTCACGCCCCATCCAGGGCGTCGCCTCGCTCTGCACGCCGCCGTAGTTTCCAACGTTGCTGCCACCGTAAGTCTCCGCGTCCGTGTTGATGATCTCGCGATAAAATCCGGGGCGCGTCACGCCAAGCCGATAATTGTGGCGCACCACCGGCGTCGCGTTCACGATAAAGACGATGATTTCGCCTTCGCGCGCTTTGCGAATAAACGACACGACGCTGTTGTCGGCGTCGTGGAAATCGATCCACTCGAAGCCTTCGTAGGAATCGTCATGCTGCCAGAGCGCGGGTTCGCTTTTGTAAATGTAATTCAAATGTTGCACCAACCGCCGCAGACCGTCGTGCTTTGGCAGATCGAGAAGGTGCCAGTCGAGGCTTGTGTCGTGGTTCCATTCGCGCCACTGACCGAACTCGCCGCCCATAAACAAAAGTTTCTTGCCCGGCTGGCCATACATCCAGGCGTAAAACATCCGGAGATTGGCAAACTTCTGCCATTCATCGCCAGGCATTTTCGAAATGAGCGACCGTTTGCCGTGCACCACCTCATCGTGGCTTAAAACGAGAATGAAATGTTCGGTGAACGCGTAGAGCAGCGAGAACGTGATGTTGCCGTGATCAAATCGCCGGTAAATGGGATCGAGCGACATGTATTGCAGAAAGTCGTGCATCCAACCCATGTTCCATTTGAAGCCGAAACCGAGTCCGCCGAGATAGGTCGGGCGGGAAACGCTCGGCCAGGCGGTCGATTCTTCCGCGACTGTGACGATTCCCGGAAAACGCTCGTAACAAACTTCGTTGAACCGTTTCAAAAAATAAATCGCGTCCAGATTTTCGCGGCCCCCGAAGACGTTCGGGATCCATTGCCCTTCCTTGCGCGAGTAATCCAGATAAAGCATCGATGCGACCGCATCGACCCGCAGACCGTCGATGTGATATTTGTCGAGCCAGAAAAGCGCGTTCGCGATCAGGAAATTGCGGACTTCGTTGCGGCCGAAATTGAAAATGAGCGTGCCCCAATCCTGATGCTCGCCCTGGCGCGGGTCCATGTGTTCGTAGAGATCGGTTCCGTCGAACTCGGCCAGCGCGTGCGCGTCCTTCGGAAAATGCGCCGGCACCCAATCCATAATCACGCCAATCCCGGCCTGATGACATTTGTCGATGAAATGGCGCAGCTCGTCCGGATTTCCGTAACGGCTCGTAGGCGCATAATAATTGGTGACCTGATAGCCCCACGAACCTTCAAACGGATGTTCCGCGATCGGCAGCACCTCGATGTGCGTGTAACCCATCTCGAGCACATACGGAATCAGCGTTTCGGCAAGTTCGAGATAACTAAGGTGCCGATTGCCTTCGTCGATGCGACGTCGCCACGAACCTAGATGCACTTCGTAAATGCTGATCGGCGATTTTGGCCAATCGCGTTTGCGCCGTTGCTCCATCCAATCGGCGTCGCTCCACGTGTAGCGCTCCAGATTGTAAACCAACGACGATGTCGATGTTCCGTGCTGACTAAAAAACGCGAACGGGTCGCTCTTGAGCAAAAGCGCGCCGGTTGGCGTGCGGATCTCGAACTTATAATGCACGCCTTCGCGGACGTTTGGCAAAAATAACTCCCACACGCCGCGGCCGAGAAGTTTCCGCATCGGATTCACGCGCCCGTCCCAACCATTGAAATCGCCGACCACGCTTACACGCTGCGCGTTCGGCGCCCAGACCGCGAAATAAACGCCAGTTGTGTCCCCCACTTTCCGTAAATGGGCACCGAATTTTTCGTAAAGCTGCCAATGCTGGCCTTCGCTGAACAAATGCAGATCCACTTCGCCCATGATCGGCCCGTATTGATACGGATCGCGCATCGCGTATTCCGATCCGTCCCAGTTCGTGACCCGCAGGTGATAATCGAGGTCGCGCGTCGCATTCGGAATTCTCGCCTGAAAAAATCCGTCCCGATGAATTTTCTCAGCCTCAATCGCCCCCTGCCCGTCTTGGACGATGTCGATCTTGCGCGCGTCAGGCCGAAACGCGCGAATCGCAAGATCGTCCCCCATCCGATGCGGACCGAGAATCCGAAACGGATCGGAATGGGTGCCGGAGAGAAAGCTGTTCAGCTCATTTGGCGGCAGCCCGGCGACGGAGAATGGTTTCATCATCTCAACCTAGAGTTCGTCCTTCGCTTTTCAATCAGCTGTAGCCGCCCCTCTCTGTCGGGGCGTGCACAGACAGAGCACCGTGGCTACAATTGCTTCGTCGCGTGACGAGGCGCATAGTTCAACTAATGCACAAATCCGAGGCCGACGCAGTCGACGAGCTCCTCCAAACTTACGGCGAGACCGGCGGGATTAATTACCTCGACGCGGCGGCCACCCTCCCGTCGCGATTGTCGATCGAAAATTCGTGCACCGATCTGATGAGTTTGATGTTTCCAGGTTTTCGAAGCGAACCGGTGATCAGCTCGGAAGATTTGGCCGAGATCACGCGCGTGCGCGTGCGGACTTTGCGCGCGCGATTCAAAACGGAAATCTGTCGCAGCCTCGGTAAAATTCCGCCGAATGAAGCGACCGAAGCCGAGGCGGAAAAATTTCTCTCCAAATTTTTCGCCGACCTGCCAAACGTCCGCCGGCTTCTTTGGACCGATATCGACGCCGCGTTTGAAGGCGATCCCGCGGCGCGAAGTTATGAAGAAATCATTCTCGCTTACCCGTCGCTAGAAGCCATCGCGATCCAGCGAATGGCGCACGTGCTTTACGAAATGAACCTGCCGCTCATTCCGCGAATCATGACCGAGTGGGCGCACAGCCGGACTGGGATCGACATTCATCCCGGCGCAAGAATTGGGACGCACTTTTTTATCGATCACGGCACTGGCGTAGTGATTGGCGAAACCTCCGAGATCGGCAACCGGGTGAAACTTTATCACAGCGTCACCCTCGGCGCGCGCAGTTTTCAAAAGGACGAGCACGGCAAAATCAAAAAAGGCGGCAAACGTCATCCGACGGTTGAGGATGACGTGACAATTTATCCGGGCTCAACCATTCTCGGCGGCCAAACCGTGATCGGCGCAAGATCGACAATCGGCGGCAATGTTTTCCTCGTGCAAAGCGTGCCGCCCGATTCGCTGGTCTATTATGAGGAGAAACAACTCCGCATCGTGCCGAAGCGAAAAAAGAAACCCACCAGCAGCCGCGAAGAATTCAGCACCCAATGATGCTTGTCATTCTGAGCGGAGCGAAGACTCTCTGAATGTTCTGATCGGACTAAGTCAGAGATGTTTCGCTTCGCTCAACATGACAGGATAAAGTAGGGCGCCACCGAATGATTTATCTCGATTACAACGCCACCACGCCGCTGTGCGACGCCGCGCGCGAAGCAATGGAGCCGTATTTCAGCAAACATTTCGGGAACCCGTCGAGTATTCATCGCGCCGGGCGCAACGCGCGCGCCGCGGTCGATAACGCGCGCGACAAAATCGCCACGCTGGTTCGCGCCAAGCCGAACGAGATTATCTTCACCGGTGGCGGAACGGAATCGTGCAATCTCGCGGTGCTTGGACTCGCGCGCTGCCGAATGGACGGCGGCGGTCATGTAATCTGCGAAAAGACCGAGCACCACGCGGTTCTTCATTCGGTCGAACACTTGGAGAAACATGAGGCCTTCGAAGTGACCTGGCTCGACACCATCAATGACGGCGTTGTCGATCTTGATCAGCTCGCGAAATCGATTCGTCCGGAAACGCGGTTGGTTTCGATCATGACCGCGAACAACGAGACCGGTGTGATCCAACCGATGCGCGAGATCTCGAAAATCTGTCGCGAGCGCGGCGTGCTTTTGCACAGCGATTGCGTGCAAGCGTTCGGCAAGATCGACATCGACATGTCGTTGGTCGACGCCGCGAGTTTCGCTGCGCACAAGTTGTACGGTCCGAAAGGCGCAGGATTTCTTTTTCTCCGGAGCGGACTTTCGCTGCAACCTGTGTTGTTCGGCGGCTCGCACGAAAATCAGCGACGACCCGGAACGGAAACCGTTCCGGCGATCGCCGGAATGGCGGCGGCCGCGGAATTCGTGCTGGCGAATCGCGCAGCCGAACAAGATCGGCTGTTGAAACTGCGCGACGAGCTTTGGAATTTGATTTCGCAAAATGTGCCCGACGCCAAGTTGAATGGAGAGAATGCGCCTCGGCTCGCGAACACGTTGAATGTCAGTTTGCTCGGGATCGATTCAGAAATGGCGCTGATCGCGCTCGATTTGAAAGGCGTTTGCGCATCGAGCGGCTCGGCTTGCATGGTTGGAACCGTTTCAGCGTCGCACGTCATTCTCGCGATGGGATTGCCGATCGACCGCGCGCGATCAGCAGTGCGGTTTTCGTTGGGAAAACAAACAACGGCCGAAGAAATTGCCGCGACCGGAAAGATTGTTGGCGAAATTGTCGATCGCGTGACCAAGCGAAAGAGCGCGCATGCGGTGGCCTGAGGAGCCCGTCCGGCTCGGACCTCTCATTAACACCGGGGCTTTAGCCCGGGGTATTTGCGATGGCTCACCCTCAGCCTATCGCCTCACTGAAGTGAGGTGTTAATAAAACCTAATCAGTGATGCGGCGGTTGTTCAATCAACTCGAATTTTCATTTCCATCAAAGGTTGTCGTCGCGTCGCTGTGCGACGCGAAATGCCACTCCTGCTCGGGGCATGAATCACAAGCGCGTGAGCTGTTGCGCTCGCTCCGCGCCAATAAACTCGCGCGGGAGGTGCGGGTGGAATGGAATCCGCGACTCAAAACCTGCGCCGGTCGCGCGGATTATCGCAAAAAGTTAATTTCGTTAAACCCCCGGCTTCTCGACCTCCCCTCTGTCAATGGCCACTCCGGCTCGGAGGTGGATCGGACGTTGCGGCATGAGCTGGCGCATTTGCTCGCGCAGTGGCGAGTTGGGCGACGCCGAATCGCGCCGCACGGACCAGAATGGCGTTGCGCGTGCCGCGATCTGGGAATTGCGGACGAAGCGCGTTGTCACAATCTGCCGTTCGCCGCGAAAACGTACGCAGCGCGCTATGTTTATCGTTGCCCGAATTGCAAAAAAGAATTTCCACGCGTCCGCCGAATTCGCCGCGCGATCGCGTGCTTGGCTTGTTGCCGAAAACATAATGGTGGCGAGTTCGATCCGCGATTTCGGCTCAAACTCACGACGAAGTTGTAGCGGCGTTTGTTCTCAAAAGCCGAATCAAATAAACAGGCGCTTGGCACAAGCGCCTCTACAACGCTTGTCATGTCGAGCAGCGTCGAGACATCTCTAAATATTTCCGTGCTGACGAGCGGATCTAAAACAGAAAAGTCAGAGATTCTTCGACTTCGCTCAGAATGACAGAGCGTGTTTGTAGCGGCGGTCTATGACCGCCGCATAATTCGCCCGCCGCTCATGGAGCGTCGCTACAATTTTCAATGCGTCTGCGCCGGGCTCGGGTTTTTCCATCGTCTCAATTGACTCTCATCCGGGATGTAACAAAGCGCAGCCGCCTCAGGCTCCGATGCATCGAATAACTCTGCTTTCGACCAATCCGGATCACTCGCTTTTTTGCGCAAAATGAAATCATGTATGAAAGCCTTTTCCCAATGCCATGGGACTTCAAAGCCCGCCTCGATGGCGAGATAGTCGAAATCATGAAGTCGCCTAAATACGATTCGAGATACGCCGCTAATTTTCTTCGCGTCTAGTTTTGCGATTAAAAGTTCCTTTGCGCTCTTAGGAAGTTCGACACCGGCCGGGCCAGCATCGTAATCGGCGGACGTCTCAGCGCGACAAACGCAGACCAACAACACTGACGTAATAAACAATAACCGAATTTTCATGGTGAGAAATAGAACTAACTGATTTCGGAATTAAACTTCATCATTCGTCTCACCCTTCGCCGCTTTTTGGCCGCGGAGTTTGGCCTGGATGAAGAAGTCGATCTTGCCGTCCATGACTTCCTGGACGTTGCTGGTCTCGGCGCCGGTGCGGTGGTCTTTAACCATTTGATACGGCTGAAAAACGTAGGAACGAATCTGGTTGCCCCAGGCGATCTCGCCTTTCTCGCCGTATTGCCGGTCGATCTCGGCACGTTTTTTGTCCTGCTCGATCTGGTAAAGTTTCGCTTTTAACATTTTGAGCGCGAGATCGCGGTTGCGGCCCTGGCTGCGTTCGGCCTGACAAGCGACGACGATGCCGGTGGGCTTGTGCAAAATGCGGACTGCGGTTTCCACTTTGTTCACGTTCTGGCCGCCTTTGCCGCCGCTCCGGAAGGTATCGATCTCGAGATCGGCCGGATTGATTTCGATAGGCGCGCTGTCGGTGATTTCGGGAACAACATCGACGCTCGCGAACGACGTGTGCCGGCGTTTGTTGGCGTCGAATGGCGAAATCCGGACCAGCCGATGCACGCCGCGCTCGGTTTGGAGATAACCGTAAGCGTACTCGCCGCTCACGAGCAGCGTGACCGATTTGATCCCGACTTCTTCGCCGGTCTGCACATCGACAATCTGCGACTTGAGGCCATTGCGCTCGATCCAGCGTTGATACATGCGCAGGAGCATGTCTGCCCAATCGCACGATTCGGTGCCGCCGGCGCCGGAATGAATGGTGAGGAAGGCGTTGTTGCAATCGTTTTCGCCGGAAAGAAACTGGCGCAACTCAAATTCCTCGAGCTTGTGCAGGAGACGGTCGTGCTCGGTGGCGACTTCGCGCTCGGCCTGGGCGCGGTGGGCGTCGTTCTTTTCCTCGACGGCGAGTTGATGGAGCGCTTCGAAATCGTGAACCTCGCGTTCGATCTCGAAGAAGGGATTGATCAACGATCGGAGGCGCGAGACTTCATCGACATCGGTCTGGGCGCGCTCGCGATTGTTCCAAAAATTTTTCTCTGCCATCCGCGCTTCCAGCGCGGTCAATTTTTCCTGGAGTTTGGGCAGGTCAAAGAAACCTCCGCAGCTCGCGCACGCGCGATTTCAAATCTTCGGCGTCAACGGTGGTTTCGGTAGGCATCGGGGAAATTACTCGAAGCACAAAAATGCGCAACGCGCTGTAGTAGGCGCTTGCATAAGCGCCTCTACAACGTGCGCGGCGCGCAATCGCGATCAGCGCCTGGCGCTTTCTTTGCGTTTGTCTGCCTGCGCCGCGGCGGATTCGATCCGGAAAATGGTTTCGCCTTCTTTCATTAAATCGAGTCGGTCGCGTGCGATCGTTTCCAAATAGGCTGGATCGGTCTTGAGCAAATTGACTTCCTTGGTCTGGCGCGAGAGCAACGCCTGTTGCTCGTCGCGTTGCGCTTGCAAGTTGTCGATCTCATCGTGACCGATTTTCAGTTTTTTATAAGGCGGGACGAACAAGCTCACGATCACGAGCCAAACCGAAAGCAGGAGGAGGAGAAGGAGCACCCGGTTCCATCGCTGCCAAACAGTGGCTTCGCGACGCGCGCGGAAATCGGTGTAATCCACTCAGCGGATATTACCGCCGTAAATCGCTTTGTCACCAAGTTCTTCGGCGATTCGTAGAAGCTGATTGTATTTGGCAACGCGATCGGTCCGGCAAAGCGAACCGGTCTTGATCTGGCCGGCGTTGGTCGCGACCGCGATGTCGGCGATCGTTGTGTCCTCGGTTTCGCTAGAGCGATGACTGATGACCGACGCGTAATTATTTTTCTTCGCGAGATCGACCGTGGCCAATGTTTCAGTGAGCGTGCCGATCTGATTGACTTTGATCAAAATCGAATTGGCGACGTGCTCGGCGATCCCTTTGCGAAGAAATTCCACATTCGTCACAAATAGATCGTCACCGACAAGCTGAATTTTGTCGCCGAGTCGCTTCGTTAACTTTTTCCAACCGTCCCAATCGTTCTCGGCGCAGCCGTCCTCAATCGAAACGATCGGAAACCGGCCGCAAAGATCGACATAGTATTCGATCAGCTCTTCGGCAGCGCGTTTTGAACCGTCAGATTTTTTGAACACGTAAACGTTTTGCTTCGGGTCGAAGAATTCGGACGACGCGACATCGAGCGCGATGAAAATTTCCTTTCCCGCTTTGTAGCCGGCTTTTTCGATCGCTTTGATGATCGATTCGAGCGCGTCGTCGGCCGATTTCAACTGCGGCGCGAACCCGCCTTCGTCACCGACATTTGTCGAGAGACTTCGATCTTTGAGCACGCCTTTGAGCGCGTGAAAAACTTCCGCGCCGTAACGTAGTCCTTCACCAAACGTCGGCGCGCCGCGCGGCATGATCATAAACTCCTGAAAATCGATGGGCGCGTCGGAGTGCGCACCGGCGTTCAAGATGTTCATCATCGGAACAGGAAGCACGCGCGCTTCATTACCGCCGAGATATCGAAACAGCGGCAGCTTTTCCGCCGCGGCTGCGGCGTGCGCTACCGCCAGCGACACGCCGAGGATCGCGTTTGCGCCCAGATTCTTTTTGTTGGGCGAGCCGTCCATCTTGATCATGGCATTGTCGATCTTCGATTGATCGCGCGCGTCCCAATCGATGATGGCCGGCGCAATTTTCTCATTCACATTCAGGACTGCTCTCGTCACGCCCTTGCCGCTGTAACGTTTTTTGTTGCCGTCGCGCAATTCCCATGCTTCGTGCTCCCCAGTGCTGGCGCCGCTCGGCACTGCCGCGCGGCCGAGCCCGCCATTCTCGAGCTGGACGTCGACCTCAAGCGTCGGATTGCCGCGCGAATCGAGAATCTCGCGCGCATGAATTTTTTTGATGGTCGTCTTGGCCATGCGCCCTCTCGATTAGAGCAGTTTTGAAGAACTGACAAGGTGGAACGCGCTGTCCCCAGCGCGTTTTGAAAATAGGCAGAGCCGCCGAATTGTCTTTGGAGAAGCCGATCCACGTCTCTGCGATTCTTGCTGGCAATCTTCCCCGGTGTGCGTACGGTGGGCGTTCATGAGCCGTGTCAGGCGAGTCGCCGCCGGGGGATTTTTACTGGCTTGTTGTGCCGTGATCGGCGCAGAACCAGGTCGCCTGCCGCAAGATCAGCTCGCGCACGCGATTCGCACCGACGACATCAGCATTCCAACTCCGGGCGAACTTTTTGCCGCATTGGAGAAACCAGGCCGGCCGAATTGGGTCGCCCAGATGCGTGGTCCGATCGCAACGAGTTACAAAAATCGGGCCCAGATCGCGCTCAATCTCGGGAGCTTGATCGCAGACGGCTTCATCGCGGTCGAAGCGAAAGACAGCCAGCAGGTCAAAAACATCGGCACCGACATCATCAAAATGGCGAAAGCGCTTGGAGTAAGCGAGAACGTGCTCAGTCGCGGCAACAGTATCAACGAGTTCGCCGAGAACGACGAGTGGGACGCGCTTCAGGAAGAACTCGAAGCCACGCAAAATGAAGTGAAATCGTCAATGCAATCGCATCGCGACCAGGATTTGATCATTCTCGTCAGCGTCGGCGGTTGGATCCGCGGGACGCAGGTTGTCAGTGCGGCAGTCCTGCAGAATTACGACGAGCGGGCGGCCAAAGTTCTGCGTCAACCCGCGCTTGTGAATTTCATTCAATCGAAACTCAACGAGGTTTCGCCCGACATTCGCGATGAGCCATTGATCAAGGAAGTGAGCGGCGAACTTCCAGGAATCGAGAAACTGGTGTCGTTTCCCGTAGGCAAAGCGCCAACTCCCGATGATGTGAAGAAGGTCAACGAAGCGGTCGGCAAGATCATGACTCAGATCCAGGCGAAGGAAGGAAAATGAAAACGCGGATGTCACCGAACCCGCTTTCACCGGGCAGCTCCTTCAAAAGAAGGCGACCACCTTGCAAAGCAACAGTGCCAGAAGGAGCTGGGCGATCCAGCCGATTGAAACAATCGGCTGCCCGTCGGAGGCTTTGCGGATCGATCTTCGCTGCAATTATTCTTGCCGTAACCACAACGTTCGCTGCGCCGGAGAGCGACACCGAAGTCGCTGCACGTAAGGCGGCGCTCGATCTGGCAGGCGCGTTTTCCAATGAAGGATTCAAAATGCGCGATGGACACTGGTCGGGCACGATCAGACCCAAAGAGCACGTGCTCGTCGCAGTCAATCTTTACGCCGGCAATCAGTACTGGTTCTCGGTCGGCGCGCCTGAGCCGGCGAAAAGAATGTCGGTAAACGTTTACGACGAAACGGGCAAGCTGGTTCAGACCGACAGTTACAGTGAAGGTGAAAAAGCAGCCGCCGGCTTTTCGCCGACGAGCAGCGGCCAATATTACGTCTTGGTCGATTTACTGGAAGGCAACGAGAGCAGCGTTTGCCTTGTTTACTCGTATAAATAAAGCCGGGCCTCAATTCTCGATCTTCGATGCTGGATGAAGGCTTTGACTCGGCCGTCGGGCATCGAGTATCGCGTATTTAGCATCCAGAACGCACGGCGATGATCTCGCTTCAGGTTTTCTACGAAGGCAATGTCCAGGGCGTCGGATTTCGCTGGACTATTAGACAAATCGCCAAAGGCTTCGATGTCGTCGGCTGGGTGCGAAATTTGCCCGACGGGCGCGTTGAGCTTCAGGTCGGCGGCGAAGAGAGCGAGGTGTTCGCGTTTTTGGATTCGGTCATGGAAAGCGAATTGCGGTCGCATATTGACAAGCAAATGCGAACGGCGCTGACAGAACCGCTCAAGGCGCACGGTTTCGACATTCGCCATGAGTAATGCAGCGGTCGCGGTCGAGGGATTGACCAAAGTTTTTCCGATCCCTTTTCATCGACAATCGATCGTTGCGGTGCGGGATCTTAATCTGCGGGTTGAACCCGGCGAAGTTTACGGACTTCTCGGGCCGAACGGTTCGGGTAAGAGCACGACGCTGAAAATTATCCTTGGACTGGTTTCGCCGACGCGCGGACAAACAAAAATTTTCGGGTTGGACAGTTCGCTCGTGCAAAGTCGCGAAGCGGTCGGGTTCCTGCCGGAGAATCCGTATTTCTACAAATTTCTCACTGGCGAAGAGACGCTGCGATTCTTTGGAAAACTTTGCGGACTGACCGGCGCACGATTGCAGGAGCGTGTTGCCGAATTGCTCGAGCTCGTCGGTCTGACGAACACGCGGCATCAACGGTTGAAGACGTACTCCAAAGGAATGCTGCAACGGATCGGACTCGCCCAAGCTCTCATTAACCAACCGAAGCTCGTCGTGCTCGACGAGCCGACTGCAGGCGTCGACCCGGGGGGCTCGCGCGACATTCGCGACCTCATCGTGGATCTAAAGCGGCGAGGGACGACCGTGCTTGTTTCCTCGCACTTACTCTCGCACGTCCAAGAAATCTGCGACCACGTTGGAATTCTCGCGCGAGGCGTTTTAGTGCGCGAAGGCCGCCTCGAGGAATTGATCGCGATTGAGAGCCGCAGCGAACTCGTACTGGAAAACGCCACCGACACGCTGGTGGAGGAAATCAAAAAGCTGGCGGAACGTTCCAACGCGAAAGTGATCGGGCGGCGAAGATCGACGACTACGCTCGAGCGCTTGTTTCTCGAGGCGACGAACGAAGGTGAGCCCGCAAATCACGCGAAGAAGCGGGAATGACAAATTGGGTTCTCAACGTTCGCGCCAATTGCCCTTATTCGCGGGCAAACTAAAATGACGCCTTCGCGACATCACCCATTTTCGCCGCGTCGCATCGCTGCGATCACGTCGAACACGCTAACCGAGCTCACGCGCCAGAAAGTTTTCTTCGTCCTTCTGATTTTTGGTCTGATCCTGATCGGGAGTTCCGTTTTCATGGCACGGTTTACATTTCAGCAGGAATTCCAAATCCTGAAAGACATTTCCCTTGGTGCAATGTCGATCTTCAGTTCACTGTTGGCGATCGTTGCGACCGCGCGCTTAATTCCGCAAGAGGTCGAAGACCGGACCGTTTACACGATCTTGGCGAAGCCGGTGCCACGGGTTGAGTATTTGCTCGGCAAACTGCTCGGCGTCCTGTTCCTGCTAGCGATCAGCATTGTCCTTATGAGCGCGCTGTTCGTAGTGGTTCTTTACGCGCGCGAACAGGTGGTGCTCAACGAGACTGCGCGCCAAATGAGTAGCGCGCCGCGCGACCAATTGGTGGACGCGTTGAACGCGATCCGCGCCAGCGGGATAAAGATCGACATCTTCGGAGGAATTGCAGTTATTTTTTTAAAAGCCTGTCTGCTCGCCGCGCTCACGCTTTTCGTTTCGACGTTCGCGACCACAAACATCTTCACCGTCGTGGTGATGGTATTCGTCTATTTCATCGGTCATTTACAGGCGACGGCGCGCGACTACTGGCTCGACCAACAGAGCGCCGGGTGGGTGGCGCGCGCGTTTCTGGCGATCGTCGCGCTCCTTTTTCCCGACCTTCAGGCGTTCAATCTGGTCGATGAGATCGTCGCCGGCACGGTAATCCCGCTGGCGCTGTTCACGAAAACCGTGTTGCTCGGAGTTTTCTACGTCGTGATCTACACGCTCGCAGCAATGTTCGTGTTTTACGGCAAAGAATTATGAGACGCGTCGTACTCGTGGGTGGAATGCTGCTCGTGTTTGGCGTGATGAAGCTCCCGGCCGAGCGCGCGCTCACGTTACAACATCGACAACTGCAATTTGCCGACATTGCAAATCTCGATTTGCGCGAAAAACTCGGGCAACTCGGTTTCATTGCCGCGCTGAGCGGCTTTCGCGCGGTCGTTGCCGATTTTCTTTTCATCGAAGCGCACGCCGCTTGGGAACGAACGGAATGGGGCCGCGTTTTGTTCTTGTTTCGACAGGTGACAACATTGCAGCCGCACGTCCCGCTCTTTTGGGACATGGCCGCTTGGCACATGGCTTGGAACGCAAGCACGGCGGCGATGAACGATACGTCGCAACCGCGAATGGCGCTGCGAGTCAAAGCGCAGCGTGAATATTTCGGGCTCGGCAAAGATTTCCTCGAGCACGGAATCAAAAATAATCCCGACAAACCACTGCTCTACGAAGCGCTGGCGCGACTTTATGCCGACAAGTTGAACGATCACGAGCGCGCGTCGGAGTTTTATGACAACGCGGCGAGGTTGCCGGGCGCGCCGACGTTCGACCGGCGGTTTTCGGCCTACGAACTTTCATATTGCGAAGGCCACGAGCGCGATGCTTACGAACGCTTGCGCGGGCTCTACGACGAAGGCGAAAAAGAACGCTTACCGACCTTGATCAAACGGCTGAAATTTCTCGAAGACAAACTGGCCATTCCACCAGAGCAGCGGATTCTCGACGCAATTCCGTGACGTTGTAGCCCCGAAAGCTTTCGGGGTCCTGGGTTCCATGCTTAAATAACGCTCCTGCCGTCGGTGACAGCGGCAGCCACGAGTCGCCTTCATGCGCTTCGCCATTTTCAGTGACATCCACTCCAACCTCGAAGCACTCGAGGCCGTGCTGGCTGACGCGCACGAAAACAAATGCACGGACTTCGTCTGTCTCGGCGACGTCGTCGGCTACAACGCCAACCCCCACGAATGTGTCGAGCGGGTACGCGAAATCGATTGTCCGATAGTGAAAGGCAATCACGACGAACAAGCGTCGCTTGTCGAATCGTCCCGCGATTTCAACGAAATGGCCGAAGCGGCAATTCAATGGACACGCGATAATTTGACCGATGCGGACAAAGAATGGCTCCGCGCGTTAAAATTACAGCGGCAAGTGCGCGATTTCACGATCGTCCACGCGACGCTCGATACGCCCGAACAATGGGGCTACGTTTTCAACAATCTCGATGCCGCGGCTAGTTTCACATATCAACACACCACGGTTTGTTTTTTCGGTCATACTCACGTCCCGATGGCGTTCGTGCGTGAGGAAGGGGTGCAACGCCAGCGGATCGACAAGTTACGGATCGATCCGACCAAGAAATATTTTATCAACACCGGAAGCGTGGGCCAGCCGCGGGACGCTGATTGGCGCGCTGCGTATTGCATTTATCACTTCGACAACGCCGTGGTCGAACAGCGCAGGGTCAAATACGATCTCGCGGCCGCGCAGAAAAAAATTATCGACGCCGGCCTGCCGCGTTTGTTAGCCGAACGCCTCGCGATTGGGAGATAGTAATGAGTGACAGGTGACGAGCGACCAGCAAGAAAAGAATTCAACAGCCCAGTTTTTGAAGCGCCTTTATGTCTGGTCTGAAACCAGCTTTGTCTTCACTCGTGGTCATTCCTGGTTGAACGTGTGAATTCGATTCTCGTCATCAAACCAAGCTCGCTCGGCGACATCGTTCACACGTTGCCGGCGGTGGCGGCGATTCGCGAGGCTCATCCAAGAGCGATAATAACCTGGGTGATGAATCCGGAGTTCACGCCGCTGTTGCGCGGAAATCACGATGTGAACCACATTCACGTTTTTCCACGGCGTGATTTCAGCGGACTCGGTGCGCCCGTGAGATTCGGCCCGTGGCTGAAGGAGACGCGAAAACTCAAACCTGATCTCGCGCTCGATTTTCAGGGATTATTGCGAAGCGCATTCATCGCGCGCGCGAGCGGCGCGAAACAAGTTTACGGAATGAGTGATGGACGCGAAGGCTCGCGATTCTTTTACCACCACACCGCGAAAGTGAACAAGCGCGAGCACGCAGTCGAACGCTACCTCAAACTCGCCGAGCTCGCTGGCGCCAGGATCGGCAACGACTTACGATGCCCGTTACCAACCGGGGACACGCTGCCGCGCTTCGACGAATATCCGCCGTTCATTTTGCTTCACCCGTTTGCCCGCGGAAGGGGCAAATCCCTGGCAAATAAAGTGATCGAGGAAATTTGCACCGCGTTCGCGCCAACGCGCGTGGTGGTTGTTGGAAAAGCAAATCGAGCCTTCGACATCGCCGAGAATTGTGTCGAGCTCACGAACCAGACTTCACTTTTGCAACTGATCCGGCTCATCCGCGTCGCGCGCTTCATCATCAGCGTTGATAGCGGCCCGATGCACATCGCCGCCGCCGTCAACGACCGCTTGTTGTCGATCCACACCCGGACCAACCCGCGCCGCGTCGGCCCCTACAATCCCGACGCCTGGATTTGGAAACATGGGAGCATTGTGCGGGTCAGCGAATTGGAAAATGCAAAACTCAAACGCCGCGGCCGTTCATTCAAAACCATAGACATCCCCGCCATTGTCGAACTCATTCGCCCGCTCGTCCCAATCGACCCGATGCTCGCTTAGCGCGAGAGCATCGATCCACGCTGTTTTAAAACGAATTCGGCCAGCGGCAAATCGCGTGGATAGGTGATCTTGAAATTAAAATCGTGGTTCGGAACAAGCACTACCTTGCGACCGAGCAGTTCGACCGCTGAAACTTCATCGGTGACTGCGATATTTTTCGTGGCGACGAGCTGGTAAGCTTCCTCCAGCAATTTTTTCGAAAAGACCTGCGGCGTTTGCATTCCATAAACGCCGTCGCGATCGACTGATCCAACCACGGCAAGATCGACACCGGCGCGCTTGAGCGTGTCGTTGATCGGTTCCGCTAGTGACGCGGCGCCGCCGCTCGTCCGGCAAACCTCAAACACGCGCGTTATTTTTTCAGGCGTGATCATCGGTCGCGCGGCATCGTGCACCGCCACAAAGTCGGATTTCCCATCGGCATGGTCGAGTCCGGCCCGGACGGAATCGCTTCGTTCGGCGCCGCCAGCGACGATTTTTTTCACTTTTGTTTGTGCGCCGAGGAGTTTTCGCAGTTCGCTCAAGCTATCGGCGCGGCCGACCAAAATAATTTCATCGACGCAATCGGTGCGATCGAAAGCTGCAAGGGTGTGCGCGATAATCGGCTTTCCGCTGACCAGCGCGAACAATTTGTCGAAGCCCATTCGTTCGCTGCTGCCGGCGGCGACGATGATGGCACTAAGCATGTTGAGATGATGAGCCGTTGAGAGGTTGAGGGGAATTAGAATTTAACACGCGCAGGCGACTCAACTGCTCAATTCCTCAACCATTCAACTGCTTCTGCACTTCGGCGCTGAGCGTTTTGCCGTCCGCGCGGCCAGCCACTTTCGCCGGCAGCGCTTTCATCACCGCGCCCATTTGGGTTCTTGAGGTGGCACCGACTTCCGCGATCGTTTCGCGAACCACTTTGGAAATTTCCTCCGCGCTCAATTGCTGCGGCAAGTACGACTGCAAGATCGACAATTCCTCTTTTTCCTTCGCTACGAGTTCGGCGCGTCCGCCTTTCTCGAAACTTTCGATCGAATCCTGGCGTTGCTTCACCTGCTTACGAATCACTTGAGTCGCCTCGGCGTCGCTCAGTTGCGCTTGGGCGCCGGATTTTTCGATAGCGGCGTTCGTGAACGCGGCTTTGAGCATGCGTAAAACGCCGAGCCGCATCGCGTTCTTCTCGCGCATCGCCGCTTTTAAATCTAAATCAATTTGTTCGCTCAAATTCACTCGGCGAAAAAATTACGATGGTGAATCGCAGTTGTCGATCCTTCGGCTTCGCTCAGGACAAGCGTTAGGCAACCCCCGCCAATCGAAGCGCGCTGGTCAAGCCGTGCGCAGTCACTGGCGGAATTTCAATCCAGCCGGCTTCATCAAAGAACCAGGAACGGCGTTCCAGTTTCACGAACACAGGGGCATGAGGCGCAAACGTAGTCGTCGGGACGAGAAGTTCTCCGGCGTAGCTGTCGCCACGATACTGCGCCAGGGCGATGGCCCGCCGGGTGCGAACGTCGCGCGCGGCGACGGATTTCGAGCGCGGCGGGATGTCGATCTTTGCACACCGAAACTCACCGCGTGCTCCGTTGCCCAAGACGAACAATGCCGGTTCGGTCCGGTAAATGAATTTCAGCTGCATCCGCACTGTTATTTGCAGGGAGTGGCGTTGGCGCGATGCGGAATGAATCGAGCCCTCGACAACGCCGAAATCGGCTGCGCAAGCTCGGTAAAGATACTCGGGGCGCGTGGCGTAGGCGAAGAATCTGCGTCTCGACAATTTGATTTGCGACTGGTGGCAGGCAATGGCGGCGCGCTTCTTAGCAGTTTCGATTTTCGATTGCGTGAGTGCCGTTGCACGGCCGAAAAACGCGGAGCTCTGACCGTGCACGACATAACTCCACGTCCGCATGGCGGTTTGATGCAGAAAGAACGCATTTCCAACAAGACGCAACATCACGCCAAGCGCGCTGTGGTCGGGATGGGTGTCTGAAAGCGACGGAACAAGGAGATGCGTCGGACCAAAATCGTTGATCTCGCCGGCGAAGCGTTTCAGCAACGGTTCATAGTCGCTGGTCAACAACGAGGTGAGCTGTTGGTCGGGCAAACCAAGGAAGCGCGTTTCAGTAGGCCCGACACCGAGCACAGCCAGTGCAGCCAGCGCCTCGGCCCTGCGCATTTTTCCCCAACGGTTGCGATCGCTCGAATTCAATCTCCATTTGCGCTCGAGCACTCGATGCGGCCAGGGATTGTCCTCGCCATTCGTGACGTAAATCACCCGCACTGCGGCGCGAGCGCGCACGGCACGTTGCAAGATAACACTGCATGCGAGCGATTCGTCGTCAGGATGCGGCGCAAACAGCATTACTCGCGAGCGGGAGTTAAAGTCGGGGATCATGTTGCCAAGCCATTAGAAAGGAACCGGCGAGAATCGGCAACAGATAACTGTTAGATTGGGGACGTCGCGCGTTAGCTGTGGCAGAATTGCTACCGCACGGCCGACGCGAAGGGCGTGAAATTTCGTTCGACCGCTCGCGACCAGAGCAACACCAGCTCATTCGATTCAGACGTTGCCTGGAAGGTATGTGGACCGGCATCGAGGAACCGCGCGCCGGTACATATCGTGCCGTCGAGCGTTCCCGAAATTTCTCCGCTCGGGGAAATAATCTGGTAGGAGGCGGGAACAACCACGTTAAAGTCGAACCGGTTGTGCTCCGGCGAAGGTTTCAATGGTGCGCCTGCGACTCGCAGGTTGTGCCCGACTTGCAGATAGTTCTGCTCTACAAAATTGCGCGTGGCCTCCGGAAATCGGTGGATGAACATCGCGCCCACGACGCAGGTCCGCGTTGCGACCAACCTCTCTGCGCCGTCGTCAGCAACCAGGCCGCGGCGAATCGCTTTCATGGTAATCCGTTCCAAGATGGGGCGAAAACAGCGTCGCCGAAAAATCGTTTCTCCTTTGGCATCGAAAACGTAATCGCTCGGCTTTGTGAGCGCGAGAACACCGCGAAGCAAATCGGTTTCAGTTCCCCTGCCCAGTTTCCACGTCGGCCGGGCCGTTATTAGAATGAAAAATTCCGCCAGCGAAAGAAGTGCCGGCAATGGCAGCCGCCGCAAGATCGCGGCCATTTTTCCCCGAACGAATGCCAAGTGATGTGATGCTGCGATCAAGGCGCCGGTTAACAAGACAAAGCAAAGCGGATAAATTGGCGGGTAGGTTCTGGAAATGGGAGGCCAGAAAACGTGGAGCGCAAGATAGTAAGCCGCGCAGACAATTAGGAGAAATACCCGGCCAAAAGCCAAACCAGGATCGCGCGTCACGGCGCTGATCCATCGGGCGACGTAACCCACGGCGGGCAAGAGGGCCAGGAAAATTGCCACGGCCAGAAACGGATGAGTCTTGTAAAGGAGGTGGCGTTCGTAAATCCGATCAGTCAAAAAGTTAAAATCGAAAACGCAGTAGTGAAAATCAGGCCATAGATCTTTTTGAGCAAAGAAGATCATGATCGCGGCCGGAACCGGCACTGCCCCAGCCAGGAACGCTACGCCGGTTGCAAGAATGTCCGCCCAGGATTTACCCAGTTGTTTGCGACCAATTAAAACCAGGGCTGAGGCTGCGCCTGTAAGCAACGCGAGCAAAAATGCGGCCGATTTCATCGATACACCGAAGCAGAGCCCGAGAAGAAGACCGCCCGCCAAAGCGCGGCGGACATCGAGAGTGCCTCGAACCAGAACCGTGATGCATAATAACCAGAGAGCCAGCCAAAGGTTGTTCGGTCGAAAATCAATCGCGTCATAATAATAACCGGTGAACAGCCCGACGCTGATGACTGCCCAAATGCCGACGCGCCGGGAAAACAGATGCTTCCCGATTTCGTAGGCGCACCACGCCGAGACGAAGTAGGCCGGCAACAGAATGAATCGCATCCAGTAAAGAATGGTTGGGCGCTCGCCGATAAGAGCAGCGATCGGCGCGAACAAAATGTGAAACAGCGGCATGTGATTATCGAAAAGGTCGCGATACTGCACCAAGCCGCGCGTCCAACTCCATATCACATGGAGATGCTGCGGCTCGTCGCTATTGATTCTCGGACGGAGCAGGTACACCAAAATTAAGGCAAGCAGCAGAAGAAACAGAACCGCGGCCGCGACGAACTCCGCGGGGCCTGACATGCCGAAAAATTTTGCCGCGTCCCGCGCGTACGTATTACCAGCACTCTCGGGCGACGATCCCTTCCAGTTGATTGGCCTTCCAGCAGGTTCCAACCTGGCTTTGGGTGGGACTCCTGCACGAAGGTAAGAACCCCTGAGGATAAGGCATCCAACGACGACCAGAGCTATGATCAGTTGAACTATTACCAACCAGATGTGCTTCGCCAGGTTGATACGGAAAAGCGCCTCAATTAGCAGCATCGTTATGCCACCCGCTGCGCTCGTTTTCAGAAAAACGCTGAGCAGGTTCCATTTCACAGCGCCTGGTGCGGAATTTCCTCCAAAATTGCGCCGCGTTGAGACGCGCCGCAAAAAACCGGTCAACCGAGCGTTCACCTCGAGAGAGATCCCCACATCGCGATTAAATCGACGCGTGAATTCGTCCAGCGCAAATGTGCACCGACTCGACATCGCTCACCGAAATGACATCGACATCCTTGCGCATGCGTCTGAGAAGACCGGCGAGGACGCCGCCGGGGCCGAGTTCGACGAACAGATCGCAGCCAAGCGCCGCCAATCGCTCCATGCAATCAACCCAGCGCACCGTGCTCGTGACTTGGTCCTGCAGTGTGCGGCGAATCTCAGTCGACGTTTTTACTTCCATACCGGTGACGTTGCTGATCACTGGAAAGCGCGGCGGTTGAATCGGAACGTGAGCGAGGGCGGCACCGAGTTTTTGGTAAGCGCTTTGCATCAAACGCGAATGATACGCGCCCGCCACGTTGAGCATCGTCGCGCGGCGAATTCCATGTTCCTTGGCGACAGCGACCGCGGCTTCGACCTTCGCCAGTTCGCCTGAGATCACGATTTGTCCGGGAGAATTGATGTTGGCAACATCGACATCTTCATCATCCGCCAACTGACGCACGGCATTCTCGTCCGCGCCGATCATTGCCGCCATTGCGCCGATTGTCTCGGCGCAGGCTTCGTCCATAAAATTTCCGCGCTTTTGCACAAGCCTGAGGCCGTTTTCGAAATCGAACGTATCCGCGGCGGCATGCGCGGTCATTTCGCCTAACGACAAACCGGCAGCGCCGCCGATTGGAAAATTTCCCGCCAGCTCGCGCAACATCGCAAAACAAGCCAACCCGTGAACGAAAAGCGCGGGCTGACAATTCGAGGTTTTTGTTAGCTCGTCGATCGGTCCATTCCACATGATCTCGGTTAATCTGCGGCCGAGAATGTGATCAGCTTTGCGAAAGAGCTCGGTCGCAGTTGGCAATTGGTTCACCAAATCCTTTCCCATCCCAATGACCTGCGCACCCTGGCCGGCAAACATCAGCGCAATTTTTCTTGGCATTTCATTCAGCATCGACGCCCAACCGCGCGATTCAATTCCCATTTTAGGCTTGCACGCGGGAGTCGAGTTGGCAGCGTTAACAAATTATCCACCCTATGCCTTTCACGGTGCGTGAAATTGAATCCCCCGATCCGGTGACGCGGGTCGCCGCTGAGGAGGCGAAGCAGCGCGAGAGCGACGCGGACATCGGCGAGAAAATGATTCTCAACATGGGGCCGTCGCATCCGGCGACGCACGGCGTGCTCCGACTTGTGCTCGAGCTGGACGGCGAGATCATCACCAAAGCGATGCCGGATATCGGTTACCTGCATCGCGGCGATGAGAAAATCGCCGAGAACATGCAGTACAATCAGTTCGTGCCCTACACGGACCGGCTGGATTATCTTGCGCCGCTTTCTAACAATGTCGCCTACGCGCTCGCGGTCGAAAAATTGATGGGCTGGGAAATCCCCCCGCGCGGCAAAGCGATCCGCGTGATTTGCTGCGAGCTGTCGCGAATTTCATCACATTTGATGGGAATCGGCGCGATGGCGCTCGATCTCGGGGCGATGACCGTTTTTCTTTATTCCTTTACCCAGCGGGAAAAAATTTACGACCTGAGCGAGCTGCTCAGCGGCGCACGGTTCACAACTTCCTACACCCGTGTCGGCGGACAGATTCGCGATCTGCCGGAGAAATTCATTCCGATGTTGCGCGATTTTCTCGATCAATTCGGGCCAGCGCTGAATGAGATGGACAAATTGCTCACGCGCAATCGTATCTTTGTCGATCGAACCAAAGACATTGGCGTCATCGCCAAAGAGAGCGCGATCGCCTACGCCCTTTCCGGACCAAACCTCCGCGGCAGCGGGGTTGAGCACGATCTGCGGCGGAAACATCCTTATCTCGATTACGAACAATACGATTTCGAGGTGGTGATCGGCAGCGCGGGCGACTGCTACGATCGCTATTTGGTGCGAATTGAGGAGATGCGGCAAAGCGCGAAAATCCTGCGGCAGGTGATCGCCAAATTGCCGGGCGGTCCGATCAACGTCGCCGATTGGAAAAACATGGTGCCGCCGAAATCGCACGTGATGACGAAAATGGAGGAGCTGATTCACCATTTCATTGTTGTGACGGAGGGGCTCGACGCGCCGCCGGGTGAAATTTATTTCGCAGCCGAAAATCCGAAAGGCGAGCTCGGCTTTTACATCAACAGCAGAGGAGGCGGTGTGCCGTATCGTTTGAAAATTCGAGCGCCGTCGTTTGTGAACCTGAGCATCTTGCCCGAGCTGCTTCCCGGTTGCATGGTGAGCGACATTCCGGCGGTGCTCGGAAGTCTGGACTTTGTCATGGGCGAATGCGACAGATGAATATGTCGATCTTACGAATTGTTTTTCGTTTCCTGCTCGTGCTCGTCCTCGTGCTAGAAATGTCCTGTGTCGGCCGTCGCATTACCAAAGCAAACGTGGATGAAGTGGCCGAAGGAATGTCGAAGAAACAAGTAGAGTCGATTCTTGGACCCCCGACCGAGCTCGATAACAAGGATTTCGTTATCATGAAGAAGACGACCTACATTTACCGTCAGGGCAAAGAGACCGTCACGATCGTTTTCAAAGATGACAAGGTGGTAGAAAAGCAGAGCACCTTGGCTGACTAATTCTTTTTTACAGTGGACTCGACGAGCACACGCGTTCCCGCCGAGTTGGAGCGAAAAATGGATGACGCGATCGGGCATTATCCGCCCGATCAAAAACGGAGCGCGGCGCTTCCGCTGCTTCATCTCTGGCAGGAACATTTCGGTTTGATCAATGATGAAGCCGTGACTTGGATCGCGGCCAAACTCGGGCTGCAACCGATCAACATTCTCGAGCTCGTCACGTTTTATCCAATGTTGCGCGAAAAGCGCGCGGGCAAAACGCATATCCGCGTGTGTCGCACGCTCAGTTGCGCGATGGCCGGAAGTTATCAGGCCATGGAAAACTTGTGCGCGGCAACTGGGATTCAATGCAAGAATGGTGACGAAGCGATCTCGCGAAGCCCGGAAGGAAATTACAGCATCGAGTTCGTCGAATGTCTGGCCAGCTGCGGGACCGCCCCGGTTTGTATGGTGAACGACGAACTCTACGAGAATGTCGATCCAAACTCGGCGGCCGATCTGATCCAAAATCCAAAATCCAGAATCCAAAATCCAAAATCGCCGCCCCATCCCTTAGAGCGTCGACTCATTTTCAAAAACATCGGCCGCGCCGATTGGAAGATCGACATCAACACTTATCTCAAAGACGGCGGTTATGAGGATTTGAAAAAAGCGCTCAAGATGTCGCTCCCGGAGATCGTGAACGAAGTCAAAACTTCCGGTCTGCGCGGACGCGGCGGCGCCGGATTTCCGTGTGGCGTGAAATGGAGTTTCATCAAGCCGGACGAAAAGAAACCGGTATACCTGATTTGCAATGCAGACGAATCGGAACCGGGGACGTTTAAGGACCGCTACATCATTCACGAAGATCCGCACCAGCTGCTGGAAGGGATCGCAATCTCGTGCTTCGCGCTCAACGCCCGGACGGCCTACATATATATAAGAGGCGAATTTTCCGAGGGCGCGAAAATTCTCGAGTGCGCGATCAACGAAGCTCGCGAGCATAATTTTCTCGGCAAAAATATCCTCGGGAGCGGCTTCGATGTCGATGTTTACATTCATCGCGGCGCCGGCGCTTACATTTGCGGCGAAGAGACGGGGCTGATCGAATCGCTCGAAGGCAAACGCGCCTATCCGCGGATCAAACCGCCCTATTTTCCGGCCGTGCTCGGGCTCTACATGTGTCCGACAATCGTCAACAACGTCGAAACGCTATGCGCGGTGAAACACATCATCGCGATGGGCGGCGCGAAATACGCGCAGCTCGGCCGGCCGAACAACACTGGAACGCGCATCGTTTGTGTGAGCGGCGACGTCGAGCGTCCCAGCTATTTCGAAATCGAAGTCGGTAAAGTGACGATGGGCCAACTGATTTATGAAATGGCCGGCGGAATCAAATGGGGCCGGCGATTAAAAGCCGTCATTCCCGGCGGCAGTTCGGCGAAAGTTTTGCGCGCGGACGAGCAATTCAAAATCAAACAAAAACAGCCCGATGGATCAATAATCGACGTTGAGATGTCCATTAACGATCTGCCGATGGACTTTGATTCGTTGGCCGCAGCGGGATCGATGGCAGGATCGGGCGGCGTGATCGTGCTAGACGATTCGCGTGACATGGTCTGGGCGCTCAACAACATCAACGAATTTTACGCCCACGAATCGTGCGGCCAGTGTACTCCATGCCGCGAGGGCTCGCTTTGGATGAAAAAGATCACCGACCGCATGCTTCGAGGCGGCGGCGTCACGCAAGATCCGCAGACGTTGAAAACAATCGGGGATAACATTGCCGGTCGAACGATTTGCGCTTTTGGTGAAGCGTGCGCGTGGCCGACGCAAAGTTTCGTTGAAAAATTTCCGGAGGAATTCGCCGCTCACGCCCGCAAATCAATTCCGCCACCGCTACCACCTGAAAACACGGCCGAAGGATTGATTGAGCATGCGCAAATTCCAACTGCTCCCCTCGCCCACGATCCCGGCTGGGAAAAAGCCGGCGCCGACGCTGTGATCTGAAACTATGAATCAGGAAGCCGAGAAACCAGGGAAAGAATTAACGAACAAGGATCTCACAGAGCGAATCATTGCCGCTGCAATTCGGGTTCACCGCGAACTGGAACCAGGTTTTCTAGAAAGCATGTATGAAGAGGCCATTGCAATTTGAGCTAGCTGCAGCTGGAATCTCTTTGAAAGGCAAAGAGGAAGTGTCTCCATGAAATTCTTGGTTTCCTGGTTTTCAGATTAATCAATGCCTAACGAATCAACAGTTTCGATGTTCAACGTCCAGATCGATGGCGTGTGGCATCAGTTTCCGAAAGGGACGCGCGTTATCGAAGCCTGCGCGCAAGCTGGCGTTTACGTCCCGCGGTATTGCTATCACAAAAAACTCAGCTCGCCTGGCAATTGCCGAATGTGTTTGATTGAGATGGGCATGCCGCGCATGGGTCCCAATCGTAAACCGGAGCTTGGCGCCGACGGGAAGCCGATCGTCAATTGGATGCCGCGACCGCAAATTTGTTGCGCGCAAGACGTGGCTGAAGGAATGGGCGTGCGCACGAACTCGCCAATGGTCCAGGAATGTCGTAAAGGCGTGATGGAATTTTTGCTGATCAATCATCCGCTCGATTGCCCGATCTGCGATCAAGCCGGCGAATGCGAACTTCAGGAATTCAGCGTCGAGTACGGCGAAGCTGGCTCACGTTTTCTCGAAAGTAAGGTGAAGAAGCCGAAGAATGTCGAACTCGGGCCACGCGTCACGCTCGACGACGAGCGTTGCATTCTTTGTTCGCGCTGCGTTCGCTTCTGTCAGGAAATTGCCAAGGACGACGTGCTCGGCTTTATCGATCGCGGCAGTCACACCGTGCTGACTGCGCATCCGGGCAAGCGACTGGAAAACAATTATTCGCTCAATACAGTCGATCTTTGTCCGGTCGGCGCGCTCACCTCCACCGATTTCCGATTCAAGATGCGTGTTTGGTTCTTGAAAGAAACCAAAAGCATCTGCACCAGCTGCGCCACCGCTTGCAACACGATTATCGGCTCGCGAGAAGACATCGTTTATCGGCAGACGCCGCGCGAGAACGACGAGGTGAACTCGTGTTGGATGTGCGATTACGGACGGCTCAATTTCAAATATCTTGAAGCCGATAATCGCTTGCTCGAGCCGCAGATTTTCGTTGGCAAGCAGCTCACGGCTACGGATTGGAAAACGGCGATTAATCACGCTGCGCTCCAGCTTCGACAATTCGGCAGCTCGAATATTGCGATCATTGCGTCCGGGCGAATGACCAATGAAGAGCTTTGGCTTACCCGAAAAATCGCCGACCTGCTTGGTACCCGTTACATCGACATCGTGCCGCGCTTTGGTGAAGGCGACGGCATTTTGCTGAGCAAAGATCGGAATCCAAACACGGCCGGTGCGCGAATGATCCTTGGACTTGATTCGGAACCAGGTGGGAAACTTTCCGCAATCGCCGAAGCTGTGAAATCGCGAGCTATCAGCGTGCTGCTCGTGTTGGGTGAAAATCCAGCCACGATCGGGATTTCCTCCGAGCAATTAACCAATCTTCCGGCATTCGTTGTTATGGACATATTGTCCAACCCAGCTAACGAGCACGCGACTGTTCGCTTACCGGCATCAGGCTTTGCCGAAAAGCGCGGCTCGATGATCAATGGCGAAGGCCGATTGCAGCGTTTGAACCGCGCGGTGCGCCCGCCCGGAAACGCCCGCGACGACTGGGAAATTTTGCGCGACCTTCTCCAAGCGCTTGGCGGCAGCAACCGGCTTTTCACGATCGACGATGTGTTTCGCCAGATGAGCACGGAGATTCCGCAATTCATCGCTCTCACCTTGAGCAAGATCGGAGATCTCGGTTTGGCTGTGATCGAGGAGAAGAAATCACCCCCGCCGCCAGTTGATCCCAAAGCCGGCGATATCGAAGAAGCGGAAAAGAAACGGCCACCCGGTCGATAAGATCGGCAATGGATTATTTTTTCATTGGTACATCGCTTCTGAAAATTGTTGCGATGATTTTCATCGTGATATTGCCGATGGTTTCCTACGCGGTTTATGCGGAGCGTCGCGTCAGCGCGTTCATGCAGGACCGGCTCGGGCCGAATCGCGTCGGGCCAGCCGGTCTGTTTCAACCAATTGCCGACGCCGCGAAGTTTTTGCTGAAGGAAGACTTCACGCCAGGGGCAGTGAAGACGTTCTACTACTGGCTCGCGCCGTGTCTTGCGATGATTCCGGCGATTTTGACCATTGCGGTGGTTCCGTTCGGTAGCACGCTCTTCGGAGTGCCGATGGTGATCGCCGATATCAACGTCGGAATTCTTTACGTATTCGCGATCGCGTCGCTGGGTGTTTACGGAATCGTGCTCGGCGGTTGGGCCTCGAACTCCAAATATCCTTTTCTCGGTGGCATTCGTTCCAGTTCACAAATGATTTCCTATGAACTCTCGCTCGGCCTCGCCGTCATTCCCGTTTTCCTTCTCGTTGGAAATTTGCGGCTAACGAGCGTCGTCCAATATCAAATTGAAAACGGCTGGTTAATCGCGCCGTTTGCCGGCGACTGGAAAAATTCCGGCAAATGGCTGCTCGCGATTCCAATGTTGATCTCCTTCTTAGTTTTTATGATTGCTGTCTTCGCGGAAACGAACCGTCTTCCATTCGATTTGCCGGAGGCCGAGCAGGAACTTGCCGGCGGTTATCACACCGAATATTCGTCGATGAAGTTCGCGCTTTTCTTCTTGGGCGAATACGCGGCGATGATCACTGGCTCGTCGATCGTCGTCACGTTGTTCTTCGGCGGTTGGCATTTTCCAGGAATCCCGGATGGATCACACGGCTGGATTTTTGGTTTGATTAACATCGTCATCTTCTTCACCAAAGTCGCGGCCTTGATTTTTTTCATGATGTGGGTGCGCTGGACATTGCCGCGGTTTCGCTGGGACCAACTGATGCGCTTGGGTTGGCTCTTCTTCTTTGAAATCGCGCTCGCCAATATCTTCATCGTCGCGATGATCATTGCTTACTGTCGGCAATGAACTAGACAGGATTAACAAGATTCAAAGGATTCAAAACTAAGAAGAAAATGAAAGCCGACGAAGTTCTCCTTTGGCGTCTAGTTACTCCTGTAAATCCGGTCTAGAAAATCATGGCGATCATCGTTCCACGACCGAACTTGAACTGGCGCGAACGAATGTTTCTGCCGGCAATAGCGGCCGGACTCGCGATCACGCTCAAGCATTTCAAGAACATGATTTTCCGCCGCACGAAGGTAACGATGGAATATCCCGAACAAAAGTGGGACTCGAACTTGCCCGAGCATTACCGCGGCGCGCCAGCGCTCGTTCGCGACACTGACGGCCGGGTCCGCTGCGTTGCTTGCCAGCTTTGCGAATTCATTTGTCCGCCGCGCGCGATAAAGATTATTCCCGGTGAAATTTCCAGGAACGATCGCTTCGCCAAGGTCGAGAAATACCCTGAAGAATTTGATATAGACATGGTTCGCTGCATTTTTTGCGGGATGTGCGAGGAAGTTTGTCCTGAGCAGGCGATTTTTTTGCGAAAAGATTACGCGATTACGGGTTTCACTCGCGAAGACATGGTGCATCACAAGGACAAACTGCTCGAGATCGGCGGCGTGATGCATGGTGTCGTTCTGAAATGGAACGAAAAGAAGTAATCCACAGATCTACGTAGATGGTCACAGATTTTTCGGATTCCAATTTTACATCTGTGTTCGATCTGTGTTCATCTGTGGCCTGAAAAATGTCTGCGTTTCTCTTTTGGACCTCCGCTTTGTTGATGCTGGTCTTCGGCGCCGCCGTTATCATTAACCGCAATCCGGTCGCGAGCGCGCTTAGCCTGGTTGTTTCGTTTCTGGCGCTGGCCACGCTCTTCATCTCGCTCAACGCTTACTTCATTGGGATCATTCAGGTCCTCGTCTATGCCGGCGCCATCATGGTGCTTTTTCTTTTCATCATCATGCTGCTCGATTTGCGCGCGGAAAAACTTAGAAATATTAATTGGATCGCCTCCGCCGGTGGCATCGCGGTCGCGCTGGCGTTTATTATTCAAATTTTTGCCGTCGTCGGCAGATTGAGTATCGCGAACCAAACTTTCCCGCCACTCGCAAGATCGACATCGGACGACGTCCATCAAATCGGTCTTCTGCTTTTCACAAATTACAACCTGCCATTTCAAATCATTGGCATCGTCATTTTGGTGGCAACCGTCGGCGTGATAATGTTGAGCCGACGCGAAAGTCGCTGACATGGTTAGGCTCGGCGATTATCTGATTGTCAGCGGGATTTTGTTCACAATCGGGTTCGCTGGCGTGATGGTGCGCCGCAACATCATCATCGTTTTGATGGCGCTCGAGTTAATGTTGAACGCCGCTAGTTTATCGCTCGTCGCCTTCTCCCGCTTTCATGTCGATCTAACCGGCGCGCCGAATTACAACGCGCAGGTTTTTGTTTTCTTCATCATTACCGTGGCCGCAGCTGAGGTTGCAGTCGGACTCGCCATCGTCGTCGCACTTTTTCGACTTCGACAAACAACCCACGTTGAAGACCTTACCACTCTAAAATTTTGACCGCTACCACTGACAGCTCGCTTCCGTGGATAGTTCTGCTATTGCCGCTGGCGTCGGCGGGCGTCATCACATTGTTCACGCAGCGTTGGAAAGAGATTAGCGCCTACGTCTCTGTCGCTGCTGTCGTGGGAAGTTTTCTCGGAAGCTGCGCAATCTTCAGCAGAATCGAAATCTCGGCGCCGGAGTTCATCTGGATCGACATCCGCGGCGTGCTCAATGTTCCAATCGGACTTATTCTCGATGATCTGAGCAGATTGATGCTCCTGGTCGTTTCCGGCGTCGGATCAGTGATTCACATTTACTCGCTTGGCTACATGCGTGACGACGAAGGCAAATCGCGCTACTTCGCCGCTCTCTCGCTCTTCATGTTCGCCATGCTCGGGATCGTCCTCGCGAACAATTTCGTGATGATGTTCATTTTCTGGGAACTAGTCGGCTTCACCTCGTACGTGCTCATTGGCCACTGGTTTCAACGCGATTCCGCCGCGGAGGCTGCGAAGAAAGCATTCATCACGACCCGCGTCGGCGATTTCGGATTCATGATTGGAATCCTGCTGGTTTGGATGGCGACCGGCTCGGTCGCGTTCCAAGACATCGTTGGGCATCTGTCCAGAATCACGAGTAATCCGGGTTATCTCACCATCGCCGCGTTGTTGATCTTTTGCGGCGCGGTCGGCAAGTCCGCGCAGTTTCCGCTGCACGTTTGGTTGCCGGACGCAATGGAAGGCCCGACGCCGGTCTCCGCGTTGATTCACGCGGCGACGATGGTCGCAGCCGGGGTTTATCTAGTTGTCCGTGTCGCGTTCCTCATCCAGGCGTCGCAGACCGCGCTCCTTGTCATCGCCTGGATCGGAACAAGCACTGCGCTCCTCGGCGCATTGATGGCGACGCAGCAGTCCGACATCAAACGCATCCTCGCCTACTCCACGATTTCACAACTTGGTTACATGGTCATGGCCGTTGGGCTCGCGTCCAACGACGCGGCGATGTTTCACCTTTTCACGCACGCATTTTTCAAAGCACTGCTCTTCCTTGCCGCCGGCTCGATTATCATCAGTCTCCATCACGAGCAGGACATTTGGAAAATGGGTGGCCTGGCGTCGAAATTGAAAGTTACATTCGGCACATTTGCCGCCGGCGCGCTCGCGTTGATCGGTTGCCCGCCCTTCAGCGGATTTTTCAGCAAAGACGCGATCCTTGCCCTGGCCTACACGCGGAACACGCCGATCTTCGTCATCGGATTGACGACCGCGTTTCTCACCGCCTTTTATGTTTCGCGTGCGGTGGTTGTCGTTTTTCTTGGCAAACCTCGAAGTGATCTCGCCCGCGACGGCAAGGAATCGCCGCGGGTAATGCTCGGTCCACTGCTTGTGCTGGCGTTCTTCGCGCTCGTTGCTGGTTTAGAGAACGTCGCAAAGAACTTCCTTGTTTTCCCGCATGAAAAGGAGCAGGCCGCAGTTCCGGCGTTCGCATTGATCGCGCTGATTTTGGGTGCAGGACCAGCTTTCTGGCTTTATCACAATCGTGAGCGCGAGCCGTTGAATCTCGATCTTGTCCGCCACAAATTCTACTTCGACGAATTTTATGCCTGGCTGATTGATTCAACTCAGGAATTTCTCGCCCGGGTCGCGAGTTTCATCGATCGTTGGATCGTTGACGGCGGAGTTGTTCGCGGGTCAAGCAGAGGCACGTTCGAGTTCGGTTCGCTCTTACGATTATTCCAAGTCGGGAACCTTCAGGCTTACGCGTTTCTCTTCGGGCTCGGAATCGTAGCACTAATTTATTTCACCATTTTCCGCTGATGCTTCTGTTTCTTGTTCTCTGCCCCATTATCGCCGCGATTCTGATCATTGCCGGTGCGCCGGCGCGGTTCATAGCGCTCCTGGCAGCGGTTGCTAATTTATTCGGCGCTTTAGTTCTGCTCATCTGCTTCGATCGAATCACGGCCGGTTTCCAATTCGTCAGTTCGTTCGTTGTTTCAACGGACTGGCGAATTCATTTCGCGTTCGGGGTCGATGGTCTGAGCTTATTGCTCGTCCTGCTCGCGACCATTGTCACCTTCGCGGCAGTCTGGTTCGCGGGTAAGATCGATAACTACGAGCGCGCGTTCTACGCGTGCCTTCTTTTCATCTCTGGGGGCGCGATAGGTGCGTTCGCATCGATCGATTTATTTTTCTTTTACGCTTTTCATGAGCTCGCGCTGATTCCGACGTTTCTCCTTATCGGAATCTGGGGAACGGGGAATCGCGTCGCGGCCGCGTGGAAAATCACGATTTATCTTACGCTCGGCAGTTTTGTTGTGCTGATCGGGCTGATCTTCCTTTACCAAAGTCTGCCGTCAAGCGCGCGCACGTTCGATATCCGGGAACTGCAAGCGGCGATGAGCACGTATGTCCTCGAGGCCACAACCCAACGCCACATTTATCTTGTATTGCTGATTGGCTTTGGCGTGCTCATCTCGCTCTTTCCATTTCACTCCTGGGCGCCGGACGCTTATGCGTCCGCACCCGCTCCGGCAGCGATGTTGCACGCCGGTGTTTTAAAAAAATTCGGGCTTTACGGTTTGCTGCGTCTGGCGATTCCGATGCTGCCGGACGGCGCGCATTTTTGGATGTATCTCCTGGCCGTTCTTTTGCTCGGCAACATCATCTACATCGGGCTCGTCACGATCGCGCAGAGGCAGCTCGACTGGATGCTTGGTTACTCAAGCGTGATGCACATGGGCTACATTTTTCTGGGCATCGCAAGCGCCAATATTCTAGGAACAACCGGAGCGGCCGCGCTCATCTTCGCGCATGGACTTTCGATCGCGCTACTTTTCGCGATCGCCGGTCAAATCCGGAAGCGCACCGGCACTCTCGCCTTCGCTGAATTGGGTGGCCTTGCGAAAGTGATGCCGTTCGCCGGGCTCGCGTTCGGCTTTGCAACTTTTGCCGCAATCGGACTTCCCGGTTTCGCGAATTTCGCGTCCGAGATCATGATTTTCTTCGGTGCCATTCGCAACGGGTGGTCCATGGAGCGCTTTCACATTTTCCAAATTGCAACGGTACTTGCGCTCTGGGGCATCGTCATCTCGACCGTTTACATGTTGCGGGCCTATCGCTCGACATTTATGGGTGCACTTAGTAAGCGGTGGGCGAAGCTTGTCGATCTTGGCGACGGCCTAAAAATCCCAATCGTGCTGCTCATCGCCAGCTTGCTCTGGTTTGGATTTTTTCCGCAAACGTTCGTGCGAATGGTCGAGCCGACGTTTCGAAGTTATTTCACCGCCGGAAAATGATTCCAATCCACGCACCATGTCTCGAGATCGCGGTGCTTGTTCTCGGCGTGGCTATCCTGCTCTTCGAAACTTTTGTCGAGAAAATCGACAAGAAGAATATTGCTTACGCCGGCATTGCCGGACTCGCGATTGTCTTCATCGCCAGTTTTTTTCTGTCGCCTCCTTCGGGAGCTGATCCCGCAACCGGATTTTGGAATTTTTACGCCGCGGATGCACTGTCGATCTTCTTTAAGCGATTCACGCTCGTCACGACGATCATCGTGCTCGTGATGATGATCGATTATGCGCCGGAAGTGACAAAAGCCGATGAGTGGGCCAATGCCAATATCGGCGAATTTTTTTCGCTGCCGCTGCTGACCTGCGCCGGCTTGATGTATCTGGTTTCAGCGATCGATTTCATTTTCATTTTCGTTTCTCTCGAGCTGGTCACGATTTCTTTTTTTGTGCTGGTTAGTTTCCCAAGGCGAAATCCGATCGCGCTCGAAGCCGGGGTTAAATATTTAATTCTCGGCGCGCTTTCGACTGCGTTTCTTGTTTACGGCATCACCTGGATCTTTGGCGTAACTGGCGACACGAATCTGGAAAGAATCACGGCCGCATTCGCTACTGGCAAGATCGACAGTTACGGGGCAACCTTCGGCGCGGTGCTCGTACTCGTCGGACTCGGATTCAAAATTGCCGCCGTGCCATTCCAAATCTGGGTGCCGGATGTTTATCAAGGTGCGCCAACGCCGGTGACAGCGTTTCTTTCCGTTGGATCGAAAGCCGCAGGCTTCGTTGTTCTGCTGCGCGTGCTTCAACCGTTTTTGATGCTGCCCAACATGCAGCGGTTGCTCGGGCTTATTGCGCTGCTCACAGTTGCTTATGGCAATCTCGCTGCCCTGCCGCAAAATAATCTGAAACGCCTGCTCGGTTATTCGAGCATCGCGCACGCTGGTTATTTACTCATCGGCGTGGCTTGTTTCGACGGTCCGGCGGTGACCTTTTATCTCGCCGCTTATCTGCTGATGACACTGTTGAGCTTTGCAATCCTGATCATTGTCGCGCAACAAACTAGCGAAGAAATTTCCAGCTTCGATGGCTTGGCTAAACGCGCGCCATTCCTCGCGTTCGCCATGCTCGTCGCAATGGCTTCGCTGGCCGGACTTCCGTTGACCGCAGGATTTCTCGGCAAGTTCTACGTTTTCTACGGCGCAGTTGCACACCAACAAACCGCGTTGGTGGCAGTCGGAATCCTAACCGTCGCTTGCGGCTTCTATTACTACCTGAAAGTGGTGGCCGCGATGTACTGGCAACCGAGTACAAACAATCAGCCAATCACGGTCAGCAGGCTTTCACGCGCAATGGTCATCTTGCTAATCGCCGCTACGATTTTGTTTGGCGTTTATCCGCAACCGATTCTGAACGCGATGAAACGTCCGCACGCAAATCTTGCGTTAAGATCGATATCAGCGCGTTAGGCGAAGCCTAATCGCTCAGCTCAACGTTCCAGTAAGCAAGATCGACAAAGTGCCGCCAGCTTTCGTGTTGCGGCGCGGTAAATGTGACGTGGAGGAATGGCCGCCACTTGGGCCGCTTGGGTTTGCGAATCAATGTCATCTGCGCTTCCTGGGGCAGACGATTTCCCTTGCGCGTGTTGCACCCAATACAGGAGCAAACAACGTTTTCCCATGTCGTCGTCCCGCCGCGGTCGCGCGGCACCACATGATCGAGATTCAAATCGTTCCGATCGAAAGCCACGCCGCAGTATTGGCAAGTGTTCTTGTCCCGCTCGAAAACATTGTGGCGAGTAAACTTCACTTCCTTCTTCGGCAGCCGATCGAAAAAGAGAAGCACGATGACGCGCGGCACGCGGATCTTCCATGAAATCGTTTGGACTAGTTCGTGATCCGGCGCGTCCGTCGAAAAATCGCGCCAGCTCTCGAAATCGTGGGTCAGGAAATTGTTGGCGTCGTCCGAGGAAACAACATGAGCATGACCGGCGTAGACGAGCGAAAATGCCCGCCGCGCGGTGCAGATGTTGACCGCCTGCCAGAGGCGGTTCAGCACCAAAACCTGACTATTCAAGAGCGAGTGCATTGGCCTCGGTTACCTCGCTTTGACGGGATTTCCGGCAAAGTGCGGCGAAAATATCATTGCAGTTTTTTGCTGTCAACGAGCTCAGTTTTTGAGGAGAACATCGTCGAGCGGTTTCCGAAATAGTGCTGCCGATCTAGCGCTGTGGGGCGCGCGTGGCCGCGCGTTTCATAAAGTTGCCGCGGAGCCGCTTCTCATCGTCAGGCACCGCGCCGGCCGCATTGCCGAGACTCTGTTCCTCCGCCGGAAGAAATTGTTTGAAACGGTTTTTGTCGATCGCTTTCATGAACGCCTCGTGGGGCGCCACGGTACCCTTCTGCAGCAGCGCGAAAATTGCGTCGTCCATGAATTGCATTCCCTGCGCTTTTCCGGAAACGATCACGTCCTGAAGTTTTTGACTGGCGCCTTCGCGAATGATCGCGGAGACCGCGGCATTGGCGACCAGGACTTCATTTACTGCGACGCGACCCGAGCCATCGGCTTTTTTCAAAAGCAGTTGCGCCAGCACGCCGCGCAGCGAATTCGCCAACATCGCCCGCACTTGGGGTTGGCCGGCCACTGGAAAAACGTCAACGATTCGATCGACCGTTTTGCGCGCATTGTTGGTGTGCAATGTTCCGAAAACAAGCAAACCGGTTTCCGCTGCAGTGAGCGCAAGTGAAATAGTTTCCAAATCACGCATTTCGCCGACCAGGACATTGTCGGCGTCTTCACGCAAGGCGGCTTTGAGCCCGACTGGAAACGACTCAGCGTCGCCCGGAACCTCGCGCTGGGTGATGATGCTGCGTTTGTTGTCGTGCACGTACTCGATCGGCTCCTCGATCGTGACGATGTGCCGAGAGAAGTTGTCGTTGATGTAATCGATCAGCGCCGCCAGGGTCGTTGATTTGCCAGACCCGGTCGGTCCGGTCACGAGGACCAATCCGCCGCGGAGATGGGCGAATTCTTTTGCCACAAGCGGAATCCCAAGTTCTTCGAGGGACGAGATTTTGGTCGGAATCAATCGAAAGGCCGCGCCGTAGCCGTAGGTTTGCTTGAAGTAATTGCAGCGAAAGCGCGACGCTGCGTCCATTGCGTAGGCGAAATCGAGGTCGCCGCGTCCTTCGAACATTTTCCAGTTCCGCTCACCGCACACCTCGCGCATCATCGACATCGTCTCCTCATGGTCGAGAGGCTTGCCTTGAATTGGCGCGATGTCGCCATGTTTACGCATCTTGGGCGGCTGGCCCTCGCCGATGTGCAAATCTGAACCGCCTTCCCGGACGATCACGCTGAGAAATTGATCGAGTTGAGCCATTGGCGCTAAACCCTCATCCTTTCTCCTTCACTTTTGCAATCGCGATCGCATTTCCTGCTTCTGTTCCGCGCGCTCGTAGGCCTCTTGCGCGCTGATCAAGCCGCGGCTGTGAAGATCCATCAGCGCGTCGTCCATCAGTTGCATGCCTTGCTTTTTCCCAGTTTGAATAATTCCCGGAAGCATGAACGTCCTCGCTTCGCGAATGACGTTCGCGACCGCTGGCGTGTTGCTCAGGATTTCCAACCCGAGCACCCGTCCCGTCCCGTCGGCTCGCGAAATCAATTGCTGACTGATAACGCCGCGGAGCGATTCGCTCACCATGATCCGAATTTGCTCCTGTTGATCAGGCGGAAAGACGTCGAGCACCCGGTCGAGCGTGCGCGAGGCGTTGCCGGTGTGCAGTGTTCCCAAAACCAAGTGGCCGGTTTCAGCGGCAGTGATCGCAAGCGAAATCGTCTCCAGATCGCGCATCTCGCCAACCATGATCACGTCCGGATCTTCCCGGAGCGCACCGCGTAATGCCACTGCGAACGAGCGCGTGTGCGTGTGGACTTCGCGTTGGGTAATGTGGCAGCCCTTCGACTCGAGCACATACTCGATCGGGTCTTCAAGTGTGATAATGTGATCACGCCGCTCGACGTTCACTTGCTCGACCAAGGCCGCGAGGGTAGTTGATTTTCCACTCCCAACCGATCCGGTCACCAGAATCAATCCGTTCTGATAGCGCGTAAGGAGTTTAAGATGCTGCGGCAGGCCGAGCTCATCCATCGTGCGCACTTTGGTGTTGATGATCCGAAAAACGAGATCGACCCCGAGCCGCTGGCGCGCGACGCTGGTGCGATATCGGCCAAAACTGTTCGCGTAGGCGAAATCGGCGTCGCCGCGTTCGTTGAGATGGTCTTTGTGGAGCGCGGAGAGAAATCCTTCCGCCAACGCGAGTGTTTGATCGGAGGTCAATCGCGGAGCGTCTGGCCAGATCGGTCGCAACGTTCCGTGCAATCGCCAGATCGGTGGTGCGTTTACGCCGAGATGAACGTCTGATGCGCCTGCTTTTTGCCCGATCGCCAGATACTCATCGACATGCGAGAGCGGATGCGATCGCGGAGATGTCGAAATTGAAGACATGGCGCGGTACGATTCTTATGCAGCCCTGCCGCGCGCGTAAACTCAAAAGCCTTTCCGACCCGACTGGCTGGGTGAAGCGTAGCTACCGAACTTCTTCTCGACGAATTTCATCACTACGGGTTTGAGCAGGCTCGCGGCGATCCGCAGCGCACCGAGAATAAATCCGGCTTCCAATAGTGTCCCCTTGCCTTTCCCACGACGAGTTGCATCGATAATCACTTTTTTCTTCCGTGTCAGGAGTCCGGTTACGATCAAGCCAACCGCGATCGCAGCAACGATCCACGGCACCGGTTCACGCCGGACCGAGCGCCGAATTTTTCTCGTGAAATCAACTTCTTCGCGGACCCGATTCATTCGAATCGCAAGATCTTCGCGCGACCGCGCGATTTCGGATTTCAGGTCCGCGGTCGATTTATTTCCAGGTTTTTTAGCCATTCACGGTCCTTTTTTAGTTCGGCTGCCGTCTCGCGAAAGATCGGCTTTTTAATCCCGCTCCGCGCGACGAGCAGAAGAATCAGCGCGAGCAAAATATGCAGGCCGGCTGCGGCCAATGCCGTCCACAACCACGAAATCTTCGCCAAGTGCGCGACCGCCACGACCGCGGTCGCGAGCAGAAACACGTATCCGAATGCGAAAAACAGCAGCGCCGCGATCACGCAAATTGCAACGAGAAGAAATTGAATCGCGGCCGCTTTCGACTCGGTCGCAAGCAACGCGGCGCGGCTTTCAAAAAAGTCGGCCAGCGCACTCGCAAGCGCGACCAGACTTCCAATGAAACCCGCCTGGCGCGGTCGACTCCGCGACGGCGAATCTTCGCCAGCCATTCAGCAGTTTCGCGGCGTTAACGCCGGAAAATCAGACCGAGGACGAATCCCACACCCAGCGCGGTAAAGATTGCCTTGGTTGGATTTTCACGAACGTACTGTTCGGCGTCGTCTTGAAACGTGCGCGCGCGGGTCCGCGCGTCATCCCAAGCCTCTTCAGCCCGGCCACGTGCGTCGGTCCAAGCCTTCTCCGCTTTGCCGCGGGCGTCGTTCCAAGCTTGCTCGGCTTTTCCGCGATATTCACCGGCAATCGCTTCGGCCGCATCCCGCAGGTCCTCGGCCGCTTTGCGTGCGTGAACTTTACTGCTCTCGAACTTGTTCTGTGCATCCGATGATGCTCGATGTGATTTCTCTTCTTCAGCCATGGTGCTCTCCAGTTAAATTTTCCTAACTATCCGCGCGCTTGCGATCCTGAGCAAATCGCGCGCCCAAGTCGATCCTACTGTTCCCGAAAAATGATTCGCGCCTTGGTCAGATCGTAAGGCGAAAGCTCCACCGAAACTTTGTCGCCCGGGACAATCCGGATGAAATGCTTGCGCATTTTGCCGGAAATGTGCGCGAGCACGTTCCGTTGCCCGGCCAGATCGACCCGGAACATCGTCCCCGGCAAAACCTGGGTCACCGTACCTTCCATCACGAGTGGCAGTTCCTTCGGCATCGCGCAAAAGATACTCCGGCACGGATTCGGCTCAAGGTGGATTGGCCCGCCGGGGCGGGACGATGTTGAACAAATCTCGTGGAAGCGCGCCGTTATTTTTATAACAACGGGTGGAGGACAACGCGTCCACCTTCCCTACTGCACGTCTTCGAGCGAAACCGCCGGCAAATATTCGCCGAGCTCCTGACGTTTCCACCACGCGCCGGTTTGTCGATGTTCCTCGGCGGTCGTGAAACGATAACGGTAAAACGTCGCGCGAATAAAACGCGGTGGAGTTTCCGGAAATGGATTCCGTTGGAACAACCCAACGACTTTCGGTTTGCCATGTAGCAAAGCAATGACCGTCCGCACAAACCACGGATTTTGCCGATACGAGCCAAGCGCCGCAAACCACATTTGCCAATCCAAGCGCGGTTGATGCGGCTGGCACCAGCCCGGCGCGCCCATCACGTCGCCGGGCTTCCATTTGAACTCGTATGGCTTCCAATTGATTCCGTCAGCGCTACCTTCGATGACGATTTCTTTTCGATCTTTCGTCATCACACGAAAGAGACCGTAGCCGTTCACAACCCGAAATGATTCCGCTCGCGCGTAAATGCGACCGACCGGGCGCGACCATTCCTCTTCCGGTTTGAACGCGCTATAAATTAGACGCGCATTCAACGGGAGAGTGAAAACGATCACAACCGCAGACGCGTAGATCGAGACTCGATCCAGTAGGCACGATCTCGGGCTGAATTGCCAGTCCGGCTCGGCACGCCCGCGGATAGCACTGCGCGCCGCCTCTATCACCGCATCATCGATCAACAACAAACAGAGCGCGATGGTCAAAATATTGAAGAAATTGTAATTGCCCGTCGCTCCGATCATGATCTGAAGAAAAATCAAAAGACCGCATGCCGGCAGTCTCAGCCGCCGCGGTGCCCAAATGAAGAACGGCACCACGATTTCGACGACGAGACAAAACGCGACCGAAAATCTCTTGAACCAATCCGGGCCCTGATCGGCCCACCAGCCGAAGACTGTCGGCAATGGTTGCGACCAATAGTGATAGTCCAGCGCGGTCGCCAAACTCCAGTGCCACGAACCACCGGCCCAGCCCCAGGAGTCGTCGCCGCTGGTTAGCTTCACCACCCCAGACATGAGCATCAGTTTGAAGAGCAAAATCTTGAGAAGAAAAAGCGAGGCGCGCGAAACCGACGGCTCGTTCGCCTTGGTCCACCAAAGCCGCCAAGGCGCGATAAAGATAGAAAGGAAGCCTGCTTCGATTAAGAGAATGTCCCATTGAAAACTGAGAAACACCTGGCCGGTAATTGTGAGCGAGAGATAAAAGACAACTAGCCCAAACAGCGATAACGCGGGGGCGAACCCGAAAATTAGAAGCAGCGAGAGCACAACTCCGCCGCCGCACAGAAAATGGAGAAAAGTGTCGCTCGAATTGAACCAGCACAATGTCGGCAAGAGTGACACTGCGCGATCGCCGAGTTGCGCGCGCGCGGCCGGAAGAAATTCGGCAACCGGAGTGATTCCGCCCGTGCCGATGAGTCCGTCGATTTGGACCCAAAGCGAAACGAACGCGATCAGGAAAGTCAGACCCAACCCGCGAAGAAACCAGCGGCGAGCGACGAAATAAGTTGGCGGCCGAACATCCTCGCCCCAAAGCAGCGGCGTGATTGCAGATGCTACTTTTCGATTCCACGCGACGATTCTGTAAACATTTTCCGAGATCGGCGCGAATCCGGGAACGTGGTAGTAACACCACACCAGCCAACGCCCCGAAGATTGACGTCGCAACGAGCGAAAGACCGCCTCGGCTTCCGTAAAAACCGTGCCGTCAGCTTCGATGAGAATTACGGAGCGCTGGAACTCTTCGCGAGGAATTTCGGGGAACCGGTCGCCAATGGTCTGCGACGTTTGGTAGTCGACGTCGCCGCCGGTGATGCCCTTCCACCGTTCAATCCAACGCCGGCAGAAATGACATTCACCGTCCCAAATCAGAACCGGCTTGGGTGGCGGACTACTCACGCGCAAGCGCGATTTCGAGATCACGCTTCTTCTGTAGCGGCGGTCTGCGATCGTCGCACTATTATTTTGAAATTAATGGGACACTCATAGAGCGACGCTACAGATTGAACTTTGCCCAAATCGGCGCGTGATCGGAAGGATCTTTGCCCGCGCGCATTTCGCGATCCACTCCCGAGGCAACGCATTTTCTCGATAACCCGTCGCCTACTAGCACGGCGTCGATACGCAGACCCCGATTTTTGTCGAACGCGCGCATCTGATAATCCCACCAGGTGAAAACTCCCGCTTCGTGCGGGTGCAGCCGGAGCGTGTCTCGCAGGCCAATTTCCAAAAGTTGCCGAAACGCTGCGCGCTCGTCGTCTGAGCACATGATTGCGGCCCGCCAAAGCTGCGGATCGTAAACGTCTGCGTCTTCGGGCGCGACATTGAAATCGCCGCCCACGGTAAGATCGACATCTTTTTCTTTTGCGAGGCAATCGCGCAGCCGCCGATACCATTCCAGTTTGTAATGATACGCAGGGGAGCCGATGGCCTGACCGTTCGGCGCATACACAGAATAGACGCGTAATTTCCCGATCGTGGCCGAGATCACGCGCGCCTGCGGATCGACGACTTCATCACAAAGTGCCGCGCGCACGTCCCTCAGCTTCACTTTGGAAAGAATCGCGACGCCGTTGTAAGATCTCTCGCCGTGATAAGCGGAATCGTAGCCCGCGGATTGCAGCGCCAGCGCGGGAAATTGCTCGTCGGGACACTTCGTTTCCTGCAAACAAACAATATCGGGCGCGAAGTTTTCGAGCCAATCGAACAAACGGTCCTGCCGTTTGCGCAATGAGTTGATGTTCCAGGAGACGATTCTCACAGCTCAATTTCCACTCCAGGCTGTGGCACAATTATTTCCGAATTCGGCAAATCGAGCACGAGCCGCGCGCGCATCCATTCCACCGCAAGCGGATCGCCATGAACGAGCAAGACCTTTTTCGGCGTGAGCCGCTCCGCGAACGCGATGAGCGATTCACGCGACGCGTGTGCGCTAAATTGAAATTGCTCGACGTGACAGCGCACACACTGCGGCGCTTGCTTTGGATCAAGGGTGACTTCTTCGTTCGGCAACGCGTTCCGTAAAATTCCGGCCGGTGATTCCGGATCGGCGTACCCTACAAAGAAAACAGAATGGCGCGGCTGGTCGACGATGCGTTGCGCGAAAATATTAGAGAGCGTTTTCGGTGTCATCATCCCACTGGAAAGCGCGTAGACGCGATTCGCTCCTGCTCGAGCCTCGCCAATGTTGTCGGCATTCAAAACAAACGGACGCAGCTCATCCAGCAATTGCAGCCGCGGCAACTGACGCCGGCCCATTTTCGACCGCCGATCATAGATCTCACTGATCTTTGCGCTCAGTCCGCCGATATAAATCGGGAAATCGAGAGTTCGTTCACGCCGAAGTTTGTAGAGCATGGCCAGAACCTCCTGCGTTTTGCCGAGCGCAAACACAGGAATTAGAACACAGCCGCCGCGCTCGAACGCATTTTGAATCGCTCGCCCAAACCGGTGTTCTTCACCCGCGCGCGACCACGTTGCGGGCACCGGCGTGTCGCCGCGGGTGCATTCCATGACGAGGACATCGATCTCCTCTTCCGGAAAAACCGCAGCTTGTGCGATTGTTTGATCAACAAAGTTCACGTCGCCGCTATAGAACAGTGTGCGCCCTTCCGCGCGAATTAGAATTCCAGTGGAACCTAGGACATGGCCAGCGTCCCAAAATTCGAATGTTAATGTCTCGGCATCGCCGCGCGCTTCGCGTTCTCCCGCCAACGTGTAGGGCTGGCGCAATGCGCACGATTGCCAGCGCTCCGCCGCGCGATCGGTCTCGCGATGGGTGAAAAGCGGATACAATCCCGCGGCAGCGGGATCTAACTCTTCGCGCTGCCGCGTCATCACGTTCACTGAGTTGTGCAAGAGCGCGTCGCCGATTTCCGCCGTCGGCTCAGTCATGAAAACGCGCGCCTGCGGTTGACGCCGCATCATCACGGGCAGCGTTCCGATATGATCCTGGTGCGAATGCGAAACAATGATCGCATCGAGCTTGCGACCCCCGAGCGCCTTGAGGTTCGGTAATGCTTCGTCGCCCACAAACTTGGGATGCATCCCGGAATCGAGCACGAGGCGATGGCCGCCTGCCTCTAGATGGTACGAGTTCGCGCCGATCTCCGTCCGGCGCGTCAGATTGATAAATTTCACCCTTTACTCACTCGATTTGGTTGTAACCAGGAAGCTCCTCTGCCGGTCTAAAGAAACGGGAAAGAGTTAGCAAGAACGCAACTGAACTCAGTGAGACCTGGTTGAATGAAAGTGCTGACGCCGTTGCCCGATTCGAAGTGGAACGACACCACTGCCGCGCATCTGTTGAATCGTGCTGGGTTTGGAGGCACACCAATTGAAATCGGACGAACCCGCGGAAAAGGACTTGCCGCCGCGGTCCAAGACTTGGTGGATGTAAAAAGCGACGCGGCCAACGTGCTGTCGCCCGCCTGGGCGCATCCCCGCAACATTCAAGCGGCGCGAATGGAAATTAAGGCAGCCAAAGATCGAGGCGAGAATTTCCAGACCAAAGCGCGTCAGGTCCGGATGTTGGAGGGTCAAGAGATTGTCGATCTTCGCCGTTGGTGGCTCGACCG
>DATFXN010000033.1:0-29639 GCA_035315805.1 Chthoniobacterales bacterium | reverse complement strand
AGGAAGGCACATGAAACCGACGATCGTCGCTTATGATGGCATCGCCGTGATTGTAAACTCAGCGAATCCGGTCAAAACACTGACGAAGAAGCAGGTCGAACAAATTTTCACCGGTGACGTGGCTGATTGGAGCGCCGTTGGGGGATCGGGCGGAAAGATCTCAATTTACACCCGCAACACTTCTTCCGGCACGTATTCGGAATTTAAAGAGCTGGCGATGAAAAAACGCGATTACTCCGGCGGTTCACAAAAGATGGCTGGTAACGAGCAGATCGCGGCCGAGGTCGGAAAGAATCCGAATGGGGTTGGTTATGTTGGTATGGCTTACACGAAAGCGTCAGGGATAAAGGTGGCCTCGATCGACGGTGCAACTCCATCAGTAAAATCGGTGCAGGACCATTCCTATCCCTACTGGCGGCCGACGTTCTATTACACGAACGGCGACCCAAGCGGCCTGGCGAAGCAGTTCCTCGATTACACCATCGGCTCGGCCGGCCAAAAAATTGTCGCTCAGGTTGGATTCGTTCCAATCAAGTAGCAGCACAACCTGGTGATACCATTGTGAAAAAAATCCTTCTCAGTTTCATCATTGCCAGCGTCGCGTCCGTTGCTGCCCGCGCAGACACGCTGGTCATTAAGGGCTCGGACACGCTCGGCGCGAAGCTGGTGCCTCAATTGGCGGAAGAGTTTAAGGCGCACCATCCGGACACCACGTTCAACATTGCCGCCGAAGGATCGACCACCGGGATCGCCGCGATTATTGATGGCACCGCACAAATCGGAATGGCAAGCCGGCCGACCAAACCCGAGGAAGTCGCCGCCGCCAAAGCCAAAGGCGTCAATTTCAAGGAAACAATCGTCGCCTATGACGGAATCGCGGTGATCGTAAACGCCGCCAATCCGGTTAAAGGCCTGACCAAAAAGCAGGTTGAACAAATCTTCACCGGGGACGTGACCGATTGGAGCGCAGTCGGAGGATCGGGTGGCAAGATCTCCGTTTACACCCGCAACACTTCCTCCGGCACTTACTCCGAGTTTAAAGAGCTGGCGATGAAGAAACGCGATTACGCGCCGGACTCTCAGAAAATGGCGGGCAACGAGCAGATCGCGTCGGAAGTGAGCAAGAATCCGAGCGGCGTTGGATATGTCGGACTCGCCTACACCAAAGCGAGCGGCATCAAAGTCGCCGCCATAGACGGCGCAATGCCATCGAAAGAGAGCGTGCTCGGGAAAGCTTATCCATATGCCCGTCCAACATTTTATTATACCAACGGCGAACCGACCGGGCTCGCGAAACAGTTTGTCGATTTCACCGTCAGCGATGCCGGGCAAAGAATTGTTGAACAAGTTGGATTTGTTCCGATCAAATAGCGAACACTGGTTAGGTCAATTAAAGCCCGTCGGGAGCGCTCCGGCGGGCTTTTGCTTTTTTGTGACAACTAGATGTCAATCGTAACTCAGCCGCGATTCTCCTTCGAGCCGCGTCCCACCGGAACCGAAGCGCTTCATCGCGTCCGCGCCGCCTGGATCTCCGATCTCCATCTTGGGACAAGGACGAGCAACGCGGAGGTAGTGCTTCAATTCCTGCGCGACTACGATTCCGAGAAACTCTACATCGTCGGCGATTTGATCGACATCTGGCAGTTGCGGCGTGGACGTTATTGGCCGCAGACCCACAACGACGTGATCCAGAAAATCCTGCGCAAAGCCCGCAAAGGCGCGCCTGTGATTTACATCCCAGGCAATCACGACGAATTCGTCAACACATTCGCCGGCTCGTACGGGAATATTTCCATTCAGGAACGCGCGATTCACGTCACTGCGGACGGCCGCAGAATCCTCGTCATTCATGGACACGAGCTCGATACCGTTGTCCAAAACGTGAAGTGGCTCGCTTACCTCGGCGACGCCGGATACCAATTTCTGCTTTCGCTCAATCCGGCGATCAATTTCGTCCGGCGGCGATTTGGACTCGGTTACTGGTCGTTGAGCGCTTATGCGAAGAAACGGGTCAAAGATGCCGTCAGCTTCATCGGCGAATTTGAAAAGGCGATCGTGCGTTATGCCGCAAAGTTTCGCGTGGATGCGGTTTTGTGCGGACACATTCATTGCGCGGCGATTCACAAGATTGGAAGCGTCACCTACTATAACTGTGGCGATTGGGTGGAGAGCTGTACCGCGATGGTGGAACAATACGACGGCGCCGTCGAGCTCGTCAGTTATCCGGTGTTTCCGGCGTGGCGCGCCGGGAGAATCGCCGCCTCGGAACCCGCACCGGTATGAAACCCGCGTTGTTGTCGTTGCCGATCTTGCTGGCGCTCACCCAAATCGCACGCGCACTTTCGCCCGCGGCGGAAATCATTGTCAGCGTCCCCGACCAGCAGCTCGCTCTGATCGATCGCGGAAAGCTGATTTCCAAATATTCTGTCTCGACCTCCAAGTTCGGCCTCGGCGACGGCAACGGCACCTTCCGAACGCCGCTCGGAACATTGTTCGTCTCCGCGAGATTCGGAGATCACCTTCCTGCCGGTGCTGTGATCAAGAATCGGATGGCGACCGGCGAAGTTGTTGACCCGGACGCGCCCGGGCGCGACGCCATCGTCTCGCGGGTAATTTGGCTGCGCGGGATGGAACAACAGAACCACCTCGCGCGCGAGCGCTGCATTTACATTCATGGCACGCCAGAAGAACGCACGATCGGGAGGCCGGCCAGCTTCGGTTGCATTCGTATGCGCTCGAAAGACATTATCGCGTTCTACGACTTCGCGCACATCGGCATGCACGTCATTATTACCGAACGCAAGATCGACAATTTCGTTCGGCACGACGACGAACAGCCGAGTTTGCTGGCGCGTTCGGATTAGCTTCGCACATGAAAAAGAACGTTCTTTTCATCTGCGTACACAACAGTGCGCGCAGCCAGATGGCGGCTGCACTCCTCAATAAACGATGTGGGGAATTTTTTGAGGCCCAAAGCGCGGGACTAGAGCCCGGCAAATTGAACCCGCTTGCTGTTGAAGTACTTAACGAAATCGCGATCGACATCTCCGGAAACAAAACTCAGGCGGTGTTCGATGTTTTTAAGTCGGGCGAACTGTTTGCCTACGTGATCACGGTTTGCAATGAGTCTGAAGCCGAAGCGTGTCCGATTTTTCCGGGCGTGACCACGCGTTTGCACTGGTCGTTTCCAGATCCGTCCAAATTCACGGGAACGCACGAGGAAACCTTGGAACAAACGAGAAAAGTCCGGGACAAGATCGACAACCAAATTCGCCGCTTTTGCGACGAGCATTGCTCCGGGTAATCGCGATTAAATACACGCGCTCGACTTGTTACTGAATTGTTACTCCGTTTTGACAATTCGTAACCTGACGCTGCGCGAAGGGCGATTAGGTTCCAAGCATGAGCGTGATTACCATCAAACGAACGGCGAGGCGGCAGGACCCAGCCAGAAGCGCCGTTCGTCGCCGGCCTATCTGCGAATTGAGCCGGAAGTTTTTTGCCAACGAACATCCTTGGGAATTTGCCGTTGAAGCCCTGTTCTTTGCCGTTCTGCTGGCGATTTCAGCCTGGCCGATTGCGGTCGCGGCCAGCGCAATCAACGACCTTCTCCAAGGCCGGTCGAGCTGAAGTGATGTGACGGACGGAAATCCGCGGATCAGGGAAAAAAATTTATTTGCATATTAAAAAATCCAACGTTAATATTTAACCGAATGGTTAAGTATTCTTCGAGCACACTTAATCGGACATTCGCCGCTTTGGCCGATCCTACCCGGCGCCATATCCTGGCCCATCTCGCGCGGGGTGATCGCTGCGTGACTGACCTGGCGCGACCGCACCGCATGTCGTTGCCGGCGGTCTCAAAACATTTGCGCGTTCTGGAGAGAGCCGGCCTGCTCCGACGCCGTCGTTATGGACGCGTACATGAAATGCAATTGGAGGCCGAGCCGCTAAAAAAAGCCGCGCGATGGGTCGAGCAGTATCGAAAGTTCTGGGAAGGATCGCTCGATCGACTCGCGGCTTATTTGGAAAAGACCAGCAAGCCGAAGAAGGGAACGGCCTGATTCATGTGCCCGCTATGTATCGTCAATTTCGCTGTTCTGGCCACGACGTCGAGCGGGGGAGTAGCAGCCCTCGCGCTCAAGACATTTCGCAGAAGAGGGCAACCCAAAGAAAAAGGACAACACAATGAAAACAACAGAACTGGAATTAGATCGAGAAGTGGTGTCACCGCAGCGGTGGGAGGCCGCGCGCCAACAGCTTCTCGTGAAAGAGAAGGAGTTGACTCGCGCCCGGGACGCGCTGGCCGCCGAGCGTCGGCGGATGCCGTGGCTGGCCGTCGAGAAGGATTACGAGTTTGATGGGCCTGAGGGCAAAGCGACTCTGCTCGACCTGTTCGACGGCCGGCGTCAGTTGATCGTCTACCGCGCGTTCTTCGAACCCGGCGTGCACGGCTGGCCCGAGCACGCGTGCGTCGGCTGCTCCATGGTGGCCGATCAAGTGGCTCACCCCGCCCACCTGAACGCGCGCGACACCAACCTCGTGTTCGCGTCGCGAGCGCCTCAAAAAGACATCAAACGTTTGAAGGCACGGATGGGCTGGGAGCTCATCCCCTGGTACACGATCACGGACGGCTTCGACAAAGAGTTCGGCGTGGACGAGTGGCACGGCCACAATGCATTCATCCGCGACGGCGACAAGGTGTTCCGCACCTACTTTATCAATAGCCGCGGCGATGAAGCGATGGGGACCACCTGGAGCTATCTCGATATGACTGCGCTCGGGCGACAGGAGGAGTGGGAGGACTCACCCGAGCGCTATCCTCAGACCAGGCCATACGAGTGGTGGAACTGGCACGACGAATACGACGATGCAGGTCCGTCCGAGGGCTGGAGCGCTGCGGTCGACCGCGGAATTGATGCTGGGCAAGCACGGCGACGCTCGTGATCGCTTACCTTGCAGGCGCGAACGAACAATGGAGCGGATTCGAAGAAAAGGAGCCAAAAGCGATGACGAAACACAAAACCGGAACACGTAAAGAGTGGCTCGCCGCCCGACTCGAGCTGCTCAAGGCTGAGAAAGAACTCACGCGACGGAGCGATGAGCTGGCGAGAAAACGTCAAGAACTGCCGTGGGTCAAGATCGACAAAGAATATCAATTCGAGACCGACGAAGGAAAAGCATCTCTCGCTCATCTCTTCCGCGGGCGCTCGCAGCTCCTCATCTACCATTTCATGTTCGGGCCCGACTACACCGCAGGCTGTCCGTCTTGCTCGGCGATCGCGGACGGCTACAACGGTGTCGCTGTCCATCTCGCGAATCATGACGTGATGTTTTGGACGATCTCACGCGCACCGCTGGCAAAGTTGCAGGCTTACAAGAAGCGGCTGGGCTGGACGTTTCCTTGGGCGTCTTCGTTCGGCAGCGATTTCAACTTCGACTTCAGTGTCGGATTCACCGAAAAACAACAACGCAAGGGAGGCTTCGAATACAACTACGAGCGCGAGGGGCCATGGGAAGGCGCCGGCGAAGGGGCTACCACGTTCGCGGCCATGAGTGGAACCGATCCGGCGACGTACGTGCGCGAGAGACCGGGCATGAGCGCGTTCGCCCTCGAGAACGGAGTCGTTTACCACACTTATTCCACGTACGCGCGCGGACTGGACGGTCTGTGGGGAATGTATCAGTGGCTTGACCGCGCGCCGAAAGGGCGGAACGAGGACGACTCTGTCTGGTGGCGGCGTCACGATGAATATAAGAACGATTAAGGAGATCCACATATGTATCGCGTAACTCACTTTGAAATTTACACGGACGACCCGGAAGCGGTTCAACCATTCTACAAAAACGTTTTCGGCTGGAAGTTCCAGAAGTTCGAAGGCGGGCCGATTGAATATTGGCTCGTCACCACCGGTGATGACAAAGAGCCGGGGATCAATGGTGGCATGACACGGCCGCGACAAGGTCAAAGCCCGGGCACGCTGAATACGGTCGCGGTCGAATCGCTCGATCAAACTATCAAAGAGATCGAGCAGACCCGGGGAAAAATCTGCGTGCCGAAAATGGCGATCCCGAAAATCGGCTGGCTCGCTTATGCGGAAGATCCAGCCAGCAACGTTTTTGGAATCATCGAGCCGGACGAGAAAGCAAGATAACGAAACTATTATGAGTACGAAGACTGAGTCAGCGGAAGCAGTGGTGGTCGAGCGTACGCTCAACGCCCCGGTCGCGAAAGTTTGGAAGGCATTAACCGATGTCGATCAAATGCGTGAGTGGTATTTCGACCTGCAAGAATTCAAAGCGCAGGTCGGTTTCGAATTCGAGTTCGTCGTCGAACACGAAGGCAATACGTATCACCACCTTTGCAAAATCACTGAAGTGGTTCCGCAAAAGAAAATCGCTTACACCTGGCGCTACAAAGGCGAGCCTGGCGATTCGTTAGTCACATTTCAGCTGTCGCCTTCGGGCGACAGGACGCGGCTCAAGCTGACGCACACAGGCATCGAGACGTTTCCGAAAACTCCGGCGTATGCGCGGAAGAACTTCGAAGACGGCTGGACTGCGATCATCGGCACCGAGCTCAAACAATTCGTAGAAAAGAAAGGATAATGGCTAGAGGAACCAAAACCACTTCGGCAAACACGGTCCGGCTGCATCGTGTCCTGCGCGCGACGCCAGAAAAAGTTTATCGCGCGTTTCTCGATGCCAATGCGCTGGCGAAATGGCTTCCGCCAAACGGATACACCTGCAAGGTGCATGAGATAAACGCGAAAGTCGGCGGCAGGTTTAAAATGTCGTTCACAAACTTCACTACCGGCAAGAGTCACTCCTTCGGTGGAACATATCTCGATCTGACACTGCATGAGCACATTCGTTATACGGAGAAATTCGACGATCCGAATTTGTCCGGCGAAATGCAGACGACGATCACGCTAAAAAAAGTTTCGTGCGGAACGGAAGTGACAATCGTGCAAGAAGGCATTCCTTCTGCCATTCCGGCCGAAATGTGTTATCTCGGCTGGCAGGAATCGCTCATCTCACTGGCGAGACTGGTCGAAGTGGAAATCCCGGATCAACTGTGACGGAAAGGAAAACCATGACTACGAAAGCGACAGAGAAAACATCACTCGAAATCAAGCGGTTCATCAACGCACCGCGGAATCGCGTTTATCAAGCCTGGACGGACCCGGTGCAGATGAAAGAATGGTGGGGCCCGGACAATGTTCGCACTCTCAAAATTGTCGCCGACACGCGGATCGGCGGGAAGTATCGGTGGGATCTAGTGAACCCGGAAGGGGAGCAGATGAGCGTGTTCGGCGAATACCGGGAGCTTATCCCGGGACGGAAGATTGTCTTTACCTGGAAATGGGACGATGATGAGGACTGGCAAAATTACACCAGTCTTGTATCAGTCGAATTCTCCGACCGCGATGGCGGCACCGAACTGCGACTGACGCACGAGCAACTGCCAAGCGAAGAATCGCGCGATCGCCACAACCAGGGTTGGAACAGCGTTCTCGATCGGCTAGAAAGATTCTGCATGAAATAAAACTTCAATCTAAAACAAAGGAGGTAAAATGAACACTACTGAAGAAGTAGCAAAGAAAGTGGTAGAATTAGTTCGCAAACAAGCATGGTACGAAGCGCTCGATACGCTCTACGATGACAACATTGTCAGCGTCGAAGCGCGAACTCAAGACGGCAGTTCGCCGGAAACGCGAGGAAAAGAAGGCGTGCGCGGGAAAATCGATTGGTGGGTCAACGAGATGCAGGTCCACAGTTTCAAAGCGAGCGAGCCGTTCGTTGCGCACGACCGATTTGTCGTTCAATACGACGCCGACGTGACCGACAAACAATCAAAAAAGCGCTTTCAACTCTCAGAAGTTGGTGTTTATACAGTGAAAAACGGAAAGATCGTGCGCGAAGAATTTCTCCCGCGCGTCTGACGTTTGGTTCGCGGAGTACTTGTCGATCAACGCTTGAAAGCGCGGGTCCTTGCGCAATGGATCCCAGACAGGATCGAGCTTGAGGGTTGGAACGGTGAGGCCGCCCGGCACGGTGAGTAAATGATCGAGCAGGCGGACTGCCTCGTCATGTTCTCCGACGGACGCATAGATTGCCGCCAGTGCAATGGTCGCTTGAGGGCCATCGAACGCGTCTTCAGATTCCGGCAACAATTCGACCGCTTTCTTGCCTTCGTTGACCGCGTCTTCTTTCTGGCCTAAGCCCGCAAGCACGGCGCCGAGCTGTGCGTGGCGACCGGAATCGTCGGGCGCGTCACGCACGAGTCGCTCTGCTACAATCCTAGCCTGCTCGAACGCTGAGTGCGCTTTTTCTTTGTCGCCCAGATGCAGATAAAGGTTTCCTTCCAGGAACGGTTTTGGGCAAGGGCCTCTCTCTGGGTAAATCAATGTCTCTCCTCGAAATTGCTGTACCACTTGAAGAGCCTCGGCAAACTTCCTTTGCAGTGTCAGAACCCAAATCCGCGCTGCCGTAACGAGTCCGTCCGGATCATATCCCGAAGGAACGGAGGCTAATTGTTTTTCGGCGAAGTCGATGTCGCCTCTCCAGGCGATGGCCAAGGCTGATTTCATCCCCTGTGCGCCAAACGAATGTGGGTCAGCAGCAATTGCCTGATCAAAAAACTTATCCGCAGTCGCGAAGTCGCGCTGAGCCATGTAGTTGAAACCAAAATTAAAAAGAACGCTTGCGTTCTTGGGATCGAGAGAAGCGGATCTTTCGAAATTGGCGTTTGATTCAGCCCATTTGCCCTGACGCCGCTGAATAGCGGCGATAGCCGAGTAGGCATCGGCTTCGTTTGGCAGGTCACGTTTTGCGATCTCAAATTCTGTGAGCGCGCGCTGATAGTCACGATCACCATAATAATACGAGTAACCGAGAGAGAGATGTCCCTCCGGAAGATCGGGTTGCAATCGCAGCGCTTCATCGGCATTAAGACGTGCTTTCTCCCGGCGGGCCGTAGTCGGCTCGTAACTGTGATACATCCAGCTTTCAACTGTCGAGAGACCGGCAAAAGCGAGAGCAAAACTCGGGTCGAGCTTGATCGCTTGCTCGTAAAGCTCCTCGGCTTTTAACGAAGTATCGCGGAGACGATCTGGCCGGTTCGCGTAATCATGCGCCCGAACGTAGAGCAGGTATGCATCTGAATCGTTCGTTGGCCGGCGATCGAGCCGTGCGTTTTCATTCGGAGAAAGTTTCGCTTGGAGGGCGGAGACAATTTTTCGCGCCAAGTCAGTCTGGATGGCGAAGACATTCGTCAAGTCGCGGTCGTAATCTTCGGCCCAAACGTGCCGGTCGTTCTCCGCGTCGATCAACTGTACGCTGACTCGAACGCGATTGCCAGCGCGACGGACACTGCCTTCGAGGAGTGTGGCTACGCCCAGTGCTTTGCCGATTTCGCGCGCGTTGCGTGCGCCATCACCGCGATAAGACATGACGGACATGCGCGAGATCACCTTGAGATCGCCGATCTTCGAAAGATTCGTGAGAATGTCGTCTTGAATGCCGTCGGCGAAGTAGGCGTTCTCTTTCTCGTCGCTCAAATTCTGAAATGGCATCACCGCAATCGACTTGTCGATCTTGTGCGCCGAGACGCGTGGCAGAACAAACAATCCGGCGGCAGCGGAAATGAGAATTCCAACAGCGATAAGCGTGACGATGTTCCGGCGCCGGTGTGTTGCGCTCGGAGCCATGGGTGTGGCTTGGATTCCTTGCGGCGTCACGTCGAATACCCAGGCGAGGACAAGCGCCACCGGAAAACCGATCAGCAACAATACGATGACAGGGCGAATAACCGAGTTCGAAATGTCGAAAACCGGAAGGACTTGAGCGAGCCCTTGCGCGAGCGCCCAGCCCGCCACGATGTAGGCGATCGCAACCCGGTAAACTTTTCGCCGCTTTAATTCCTCCAAGAAGCCGTTCATAAGACGTGGCTTAGATGGACCGCCTACCGGGATCATAATTCAACGATTGCCTCTAGCCGAGTTAAAAAGGCCGTCGCGGTGTCCTGCTTACAACGAGCGCCGGTCGGGAATTCAGTTGCCGCGCACGATCTGGTAGTTGAAGTGCGGATGACCGATCACACCTTGGAACAGCCGCATCCAGAACGGCATCATCATTTCGGTGCCGCGCGCAGCGGTGATGTCGCCGACGTCGATGATGTTGTCGATCTTCCAACCGAACCAATCGTTCAAATATTGCGTCACCTGTTTTTTCGCGGCCGAGTCGTTGCCGCAAATGAACAGGTTGTGATCGCCTGGGACGCGCGAGGGCTCGACCATGATGTCGCAGTTCACCGTGTTCAGCGCTTTGACGACTTTCGTCCATGGAAACGCCTTTTGAATTTGCTCGCCGAGCGAATCGGTGTTGCAGAAACCGAGGATCATCGATCCATCGCTGTTTTGTTGCAGCGGATTTGAGACATCGATCAATATTTTGCCGCGCAACGGCTCAGCGCCGACGGATTCCAACGCTTCGATGGAATGCATGCCGCCGGTACAACTGATCACGATTTCGCCAAAAGCAGCCGCGGCCCGAAAGGTCGCTGAATGCGCATGTTCGCCTAACGAGGACGCCCATTTCTGCGCGCTGTCGTTTTTCGCGCTTCGCGAACCCATTGTCACTTCATGCCCCTTCTGCACGAGTTTAGTGCCGAGTGCCTTTCCGACCATGCCTGTTCCGAGAATTGCAATTGTCATACAGTGTCGATTGTTGTTTTGTTGGTACGCCTGTGACGCTACCGTGCTCAGGTCGGTTCACAAGAAGGCACTATTTTGTAACGCGGTTACATGAAACTGACTTATCCAAACGCGAACCACTGCCCGGTAGAAGTGCCGAGGGAATCCATCCCGGAATTCGTGAAGCAGCGCCGGCAAAGCGCGTCGCGACTGCGATTGGTTGAACCTCTTTAGCGACACGCTTTGCGCTTACCTGTTTCTATAAAGATCAGCGCAGTGACTGCGCTCATGCCAGCAAGCGCAACGCCCAGCGCCATCACCATCCGAAATCCGGACACGAATGATTCGTCGATGGCGTGGCGGGTTGCTGCTTGAACTGCTGGATCTCGAGTTTGTGGAATGGCGATAGCGGCGAGCTTGGCCGATTGCCGACGAACCGATTCCGCCACCGACCCCGGCAATTTCGATTCTTTGAGATGTCGATCCAATTCGTTGCTGAACACATCCAGCATGACGATTCCGAGGACGGCGATCGCGACCAGGCCGGCGGAGCGTGCGACGGCATTGTTCACACCAGAAGCGATGCCGGCCCGGTTCTGTGCAACCGAACTCATCACTACCGTGGTCAGCGGAGCGACAGTTATTGCCATGCCCAAGCCCAGAATTACGACCGGCGGAAAAAATCTTACCCAATAGTTCGCGGCTACACTGGGCAGAATGAAAAGAGCATAGCCCACAGCGGCGATCATTGGACCGATGACGAGCGGAAGCTTCGGCCCATAACGCGTGACCAGGCCGCCTGACCAGCGCGAAAGCACCGACATTATTAATATGAACGGCAACATCGCCGCACCGGCCGCGGTCGGCTGGTAGTGCTGAACTTGAATCAGGTTGAGCGGCAGAAAAAAGAGTGTTCCTCCGAGCGCGGCGTAAAGCAGGAAGGTCAGGAGATTGGTGCCGGTAAATATTCGCGAACGAAAAAGTGTAAGCGGCAACATCGGATGCGCGCGCCGTCCTTCGACAAATAGAAAAATGATAAGAAGCGCTCCGGCGGCGATGAGAAATCCAATGACCAACCGATTATTGAAACCAAGCCGCGACGATTCGATTAATCCGTAAACGAGCGCACCGAGGCCGAGCACCGCAAGAATTGCCCCGAACCAATCGATTCGATCATGATCGCGTTCGGAAGTTTCCGCGACATGTCGTAGCGAGATCAGGACGACAAGCAAGGCTAGCGGCAGGTTAATGAAAAAGACGGCGCGCCACGAAACATGTTCGACCAACCAGCCACCGAGTAACGGCCCGATGCCGGTAGTGATCGCGCTAAATCCCGACCACGTTCCGATTGCGCGTCCACGCTCGTTCTCAGAAAACGAATTGCTGATGATCGCAAGACTCCCGGGAACGAGCAGTGCGCCGCCGAATCCTTGAACGGCCCGCGCGGCAATTAGTTGTTGAATGTTCGCGGCCCATCCGCAGGCGGCCGACGCGATTGCGAAAATCGTCACGCCGATCAGAAAAATTCGGCGACGTCCGTAGTGATCGCCTAACGAACCGCCGACGAGGAGAAAGGCGGAAAGCAAGAGTGAGTAGGCCTCAACGACCCACTGAACATCGACGGCGGTAGCGTTCATATTTGTCTGCAGCGCGGCCAATGCGACGTTGACGACGGTGCCGTCAATGAAAGCCATGCTCGAAGCAAGAATGGTGGCGCCGAGGATCCAGCGACCGCGAGATTCGGAACAAGGCGCTTCCGCCGCTTGCGCGCGAATTACGTTTTCATCGCAGGGATCTCGAAAGATCGCCCACATGTTTTAGTATTCGCAAAACGCTCCGTCGGGGTAGCAATAGAGCCAGCGCTCGCCCAGTTGCGCGGACGCGATTACGGGATGGCCGGTGGCGTTTGCGTGCTTGGTTGCGTGATGATTCGGCGAACTGTCACAACACAGGGTCGCTCCGCATTGCTGGCAAGTGCGCAAGTGAACCCAGCGCGCGCCGATCTTCACACACTCGGCACATTCGCGGACTTCCGGTTGTTTGATCGATTCGATGGAATTAAGATGAGCGCAGCCGCGATCCGGCATGATTACTTTTCTTTGCTGTTGTTTGAGAAAGCTAATCGAAGCTGAATTCCGGCGAGAGCCATTCCGCCTTCACCGACCGCGGCAGCACAACGTTTCACCGAGCCAGAACGAACATCGCCGGCGGCAAAAATTCCGGGAATGCTCGTTTCCATTGGAGTCGGTTGATGTTTGCTCGCTCGCCAAAGCGGTGAATCCGCGACCGCATTGCCCGTTTTGATGAATCCGCGTTCATCGCGCTCGATCTCTGGCGGCAACCATTCACTGCAAGGCTGGGCGCCGATCATCGAAAAAACCGCAGGCGTTTTCACTTCGCGGCGCTCGCCGGTTTTCTTGTTCTCCAATTCGACGGCCTCCAGTTTTTGATCGCCCGACATGCGCCGAATTTCGGTGGAGTAGAGAATTTCAATGTTCTTCTGCGATTTAACGCGGCGAGCAAGGTAATCGGACATTTTCTTGGAGATATCGTCACCGCGCACAACGAGCAAAACTTTCGCGGCGCCGTCGGAAAGAAACATCGCCGCCTGGCCGGCTGAGTTGCCGCTACCTGCGACGATCACGGTTTCGTTGCGGCAGATCTGTCCTTCGAGCGCAGTCGCTGCGTAATAAACTCCAACGCCCTCGAATTTTTCCCGGTTCTCGGCATCAAGCCGCCGATAGTTGGCGCCGGTGGAGATCAGAACAGTTTTTGCGCGCAGAGTCGCGTGACAACCTTCTATCTCGATGCAGGCGCGATATTCCTCGTTCGCATCGTAACGAAGGGACAGTGCTTCCGCCGGCGTGGAGAATCTTGCGCCGAATCGGTAGGCCTGTAGCAGCGCGAGCCAGGTTAAATCGCCGCCGCTAACGCCGGTTGGAAACCCAAAGAAATTTTCGATGAGCGACGAAGACCCCGCTTGTCCGCCGGGTGCGTAGCTCTCCAAGACGACCGTGCTTAAACCTTCCGAACCGGCATAAACCGCCGCGGCAAGACCCGACGGCCCGGCGCCGACAATCGTCACGTCGGCAAAAATCTCGGTTTCGTTTTCGCGCGCGAGCGGACGCAACAGTCCCGCGACCTGCGCAACTTCGCGCAATGACGGTCGCCGAAGCGGCGAACCGCTCGGCGTGATCAGCGTCGGCAAGTCGCGATTGGTTAAGCGAAATCGCTTCGTTAATTCCTGACCTTGCTCGCTCGCAAGATCGACCAGGCGATGCGGAACGTGATTCTTTTCGAGAAAATCGTCGATTCGGTGGCCGTCACGATCCTCGTCCGCCGCCAACACGCGGAATCCGGCAAACTCATGATCCCGATTCAGCCGACGCCGGCGCATGATCAACGCGTTCACGATCGTCGTACTGACCGCGGGTATTTCGGCCAAGGCGCGGCGAAGTTCTGCCGCCGGCACATGAAGAATTTCGCTCTCGTCGGAAGTCACCCGCACGCTCGCGAGAGCAGATGTGCCCTGCAGCATCGAAATTTCGCCGATAAAATCTCGCGCCCGCGCGGTCGCGAGAATCTGTTCGGTGCCATCCCGCTGCTCGAACGCTTCCAATTCGCCGCCCAGCACGACGGTGAGGCCAAGATCGCGTTGACCAGCTTTGAAGAGAGTATCGCCGCGCTTGAAGACGCGCCGTTGACCCAACGGTTCCAGCAACGACAGCTGGTAATCATCCAGCTTCGGAAACGCGATCGCCTCCGTGTCGCGGTAAAACTGCTCGTCCTGTTCAGCCTCAGTCACGTGTAAACTTTAGCGCGCGAGTCAGGACAATCCAAATCTGGCCGCCTCAGAGTTGCAACGCATCGAGATCGGAGCGGGATAGTTCCTGCATCTTGCTGATGTTGCACGCGTGAAAACGAAACCGCTGGCGAAACATTTTCTTTTTCAGATCCAAATGAAAATGTGGCGCCAAACGTGCGAGCACCTCGAAGCCGGTGTGATCGTGAAATTCACCAACAATCCATTGGCATTGATTCAAAATCTCATCGGGCAAGGTTGAAAAGACATCGGCTTCGGCCCCTTCGCAGTCGATCTTGATCAGGTCGAGCTGCGCGATTCCGATTTCGCGCAAGACACCGTCTAGTCGCCGCACCTCGCACTCTACCGGAACCGCCGGGTAGCCGCGATCCTTGAAGTGCCCGCGAGTGTTAAACGCTCCAAAATTTACCTGATCAGCCTGGACGGAAACGCGCTGTTGCGTTGCGCCAAGGCCATAGTTGAAAACGGTCACGCCACGCACGTGCCCGACATTTTGTTGCAATATGCGAAAGGTGTCCGGATGCGGTTCAAACCCGAAAATCTTCGCGTCGGGAAATTGTTCGTGAAAATAAATAATGGAAGCGCCGATGTTGCTGCCGATATCGAGAATGATTTTCGGTCTGAGGGTCGGAGGCACATAATACTCTGCTTTCTTGCCGCTCCTGAGCAGAACTTGATACAGAACAAAGGGATCGGCGGTACCAGACCGATAAAAAATGTCTCGACCGGACCAGCGTAACCGGGCGAGCGACGAGGTTGGAGGTTGGCGCACCATGTCGGCTGTGAAGCGTAACGAGCGGGAACGCACCAAGATCTTAAGCATGTTCTGGAAGCCAACCGCCGACATGAACTAAGAGTAGCTGTATCTGGAACGCTGAAACATGCTAATTAGTTGCAAGCCGCCGCCTCCTCCGTCACAAGATTGATAAGATTTCTTATGCCTGCGCGCAGTTACGATTTCGTTCAACTTGATGTATTCACGCGAACGCCGCTCGCCGGGAATCCCCTCGCCGTCTTTACCGACGCTCGAGGATTAAACGACGCCGAGATGCAGGCGCTCGCGCGTGAAATGAATCTTTCGGAGACGACTTTCATCCTGCCGCGCGATTCCGCCAGTGAATCTCGGGCAGGAAAGAAAGTCCGCATATTCACTGTTCTTGAGGAATTGCCGTTTGCGGGACACCCGACACTCGGGACGGCATTGCACCTCTACACATTGAACAAAACTCATCAGATCACGCTTGATTTGAAGGCCGGGAAAATTTCGGTGTGTTTCACCGCGGATTCGGTCAATGCAGGCCGCGAACTTGTGGACGGCCAGGTATTCGGTGAGATGCGCCAGCGCGATCCTGAATTCGGAACGATTCATTCGCGAGAAGATGTCGCTCGTGTGACTGGCATCGCCGCTGACGAAATTTCTACCGAATGGCCAATCCAATCGGTCTCGACTGGATTGACCTTCACGATTGTCCCATTCCGCAATCGGCAGGCGCTGGCGAGTCTAAACTTTACTTATGCTCAGGCGGCGGAGTTTCTGAAAAGTAGGGGCGCCAACTTTTTTTACTTTCTCTGTCCCGAACGGTGCGAAGGCCGTTTGGAAGCCACGGCTCGGATGTTCTTTTACGGCGGTGAAGATCCAGCCACCGGATCAGCTGCAGGGTGCGCCGCGGCTTGGATGGCGCAATACCGCGTCGCCAAGAGCGACGAGCAAGTGATCATCCGACAAGGCGTCGAGATCTGTCGCCCCAGCGAAATCTACGTGCGCGCAACAGTCGAAGGCGAGCGCATCACGAATGTCCGCGTCGGCGGTTATGCCGTCGAAATACTGCGGGGAAAAGTAATTCTCTAATGCCGAGCAATGAGGCCGACGAATTGCCGCAGGTCAGTCTCGTTCAGATCGGAAATCGCCCAGTATCGCATGTCGCGACGGCTCCATGAAAAAATGTTATAGCCGAGGCGAGTAGTTAAGACAGGCGCGCTGTCGCCAACTCCGCTCACCGGCGTAATGAAGACGTTGATGGGATGTTTGTTCCGTTGGTAAACGAGCGCGGCGACAGTCTTGCCGTCCAGATAATCAAGCCGGCCGCCAACAAGCGGAAAACCGCTCATTGAGAAATCGTGCACGTCTGGTGCGAAATCAATTTTGCCGTCGAACCACGGCTTGACCGTGTGTTGGTCGGACGACGCGACATCGACGAGATGCGTCGCAAGCAACGAGCGCACGTGATTGGCCATCACTTGATCGACAATCGTGTTTTCGCGAGAACCGCGAACAGTCTGGAACAAAATCAAGCCGAGAAGAATTGCTGCGAGCGCGGCAGCCGTCGCAAATAGGAGTCCGGGCGAGAATGTTGTTCTGTCGGCCCGCGCTTCGCGTCGCAGGGCTGCGCGAATGTTTTTGCGCAAACGCGCAGGCGCACGATACGCCGCCGCATCACTCGTGATCGCTTCGCGCACAGCGCGGATTTGCTCTTCGACGCGTCGGCATTCATCGCACGTGCTTAGGTGCTGCTCGACTTCGCGCGCGTTGATCAAATCAAGCTCGCCGTCAGCATAAGCGTGGAGCAGCTCGCGAATTTCCTGGTGGTTCATTTTGGTTTGGAAAGAATTATTTGCAGTTGCCGGCGGGCACGGGCCAGACGCGACATGACGGTGCCGATCGGGACTCCAGCTACGTCGGCGATTTCCTTGTAGGAAGCGCCCTGCAATTCTCGCAACGTGATCGCCTCGCGGAACTCGGCAGGAAGTTGGTCGATCGCCGCGCGCACTGTTTGTCGATCTTGCGCGCGGTCGAACGCAACGCTGGCGTCCATCGGCGCGACTGGCACCCCGTGTAATTCTTCGTCGAAGGCGACATTCATTTCATCGGGCTGGTTCTTTTTTAAAACGGTGTAGGCGACGTTGCGGACGATTTTTAAAAACCAGGCGCGGCTGTTCTGGCCGCGAAAATTTTCGAAGAAGCGGAATGCCCGGAGCGATGCCTCCTGAACGACATCCTCGGCGTCCTGATCCTGACGCATGAGAAATCGCGCGAGATTGTAGGCCGCGTCCAAGTGCGGCAACACCTCTCGCTCGAATTCGCTGAGGCGAGGTGACTGGGTTAGTCGAAACACGTGTCATTACTTTCAATCATTAGAAACAAGACTGCGAAAGCCTGAATTTTATTCCCGAGCCCTGAATTTCGCTTTTGCCGGGAATAACCGCCCCGATGCCGTGGTCATTGGGTTCAGAAAGACCAATTATGAAAGATCACAATCACATTCTCCACAACGTAGAAGCCGACGGGATCGATCGCCGCGGTTTCTTAAAATGCATGGCCTGGGCCGGCACCGGAGTGCTTTGGACGGTGAGCGGCGGCATTCTTGTCTCAAAGACTCTCGCTGAAATTGCAAAGACTGGAGCGCCAATGCCGGCGGCGACGGATTTAAGTTTTCTCCAAATCAGCGACAGCCACATCGGTTTCAGCAAGGAGGCGAACAAAGACGTCACCGAGACGTTTAGGATTGCACTGGATCGCATCAACGCGATGCCGGTGCAGCCGTCGTTCCTGATTCACACCGGAGACATCACACAACTATCAAAGCCGGACGAGTTCGACACGTTCGACGAAGTTCTAAAAAGCTGCCGAACCAAAGACGTCTTCTATGTGCCGGGCGAGCACGACGTGCTCAATGACGGAGGAAAACTTTACCGCGAACGCTATTTAAAGAGCGTCGACGCCAAAGGCTCCGGCTGGTACAGCTTCAACAAGAACGGCGTCCATTTCATTGGATTGGTCAACGTTCTCGAGCTCCAGGCCGGCGGTCTGGGCCAGCTCGGCGATGAACAACTCAATTGGCTCGAAGCGGATGTGAAAGGACTTGGCGCCGAAACGCCGATCGTCGTTTTCGCTCACATCCCGCTCTGGACCGTCTATCCGCAATGGGGCTGGGGAACGAGCGACAGCGAACGCGCGCTTGGATTCCTGAAGCGCTTCGGCTCGGTAACCGTACTGAACGGTCACATTCATCAGGTCCTGCAAAAGGTCGAAGGCAACGTCACTTTCCACACCGCGATGTCGACCGCCTTTCCGCAGCCTGCTCCCGGAACCGCGCCATCGCCTGGGCCAATGAAAGTCCCCGCGGAAAAACTTCGCAGCATGCTCGGCCTAACGAGCGTGCATTACAAACAAGGCAAAAGCGCACTCGCAGTCGTCGATTCTAACCTGAGTTAACCAACTAAAAAATATGATGACGTTCATTCGAAAAAACAAAAAAGCAGTCCTGTTAACCGTCCTGATCGCTCTCAACTTCTGTCTCGCCGCTTGGGGAGACGACGGGGGAAATGGCGCAGCCGCCGGTGAGAAACAAAACAAAATCGAGATCAAAGACTTCATGTTCAATCCGCAAACTCTGACGGTAAGGGTCGGGGAAAAGATTACCTGGATTAACCGCGACGACGAGCCGCACACCGTAGTCAGCGTCGGGAAGAAGTTTCAGAAGTCGTCTGCGCTCGATTCTGACCAGGAATTCACAATCACCGCCGGGGCGCCGGGCACCTATGAATATTTTTGTTCCGTTCATCCGAAAATGACCGGAACCATCGTAGTCGAGAAGTGAGGACGCCTATGATCGCGGCCGCGAATCTTTTCGATTTGAGAGCATGGCTGCTTGCTCCGCACGCCCAGCATCCAGTCATCGTTCATTTCCCAATTGGGCTCTTCATTATGAGCGCAGTTTTCGAACTGTTCGCGATCTGGCGAAAACAACCGCTGTTTGCGAGCGTCGCTTATTACAATCTTCTTGCTGCGGCGATCAGCATTCCATTTACGATCGCGACCGGTTTAGCCGCATGGCAATGGCAGCTCGAGGGCGCGACATTGAAAGGTAACCTGCTTATGCATCTCGCCTTCGCGCTCGCCACGGCAACGCTAATCCTGCTTTCGTTCTGGATTCGTTTTCGATTACGCAAACGCGGCGAATCGCCCCGGGCTGTTTATTTTGTCATGATGGCGCTCGGTTTAATAATGATCACCATTACCGGCCATCTTGGCGGAATTCTCAGCGGCGTTGAAACGCCGTGAGCGCTCCCTTTCATCATTTTGATGGCGCGATTGGTCGCCAGCACGCTTGCTTATGCGCGCGGTTCCACAAATCGGCGAATCGGCTTGACGGCGCCGCCGTAGGAAGTGGTATTGGGAGTGAAACGAACAGAAAGGAAAACCTATGGCCGCAAAAGTTAAGGACTCAGTTTACAAAGTGGTGGAGGTTGTAGGCACCAGTACGAAGTCTTGGGCAGATGCCGGAAGGAGGGCCGTGGAAACTGCCGCGGGCACGTTGCGCGACCTGCGGATCGCCGAGGTTGTGAAACTGGACATGGCAATTGAAAACGGAAAGGTGCGCGCCTACCGCGCGCGGGTCGCGTTATCGTTCAAATACGAAGGCTGAGCGATTTTCCAACGGACTTAATCAACCACTCGCGCGCTAGATCGATATCATCGCGCGTCAAACCGTGCCCGCTCTGGAAAAAGCGAATCGTGACATCTGCTCCGGCGCTTCGAAGAAGCTCGGCCAGCCTTTTCGTTTCGGATCCCGCAACGATTGGATCACGTGCGCCCGCGCCGATGAAGACATGAGTCGATGACAGATTTGGTTGCGTCTCAGGAACCAGCGGCACCACCGCGCGAAACAAAATCGCGGCGGACAAGATTTCTGGCCGAAGCAGCAAAATGCTCGCGGCGATGTTCGCGCCGTTGGAATAACCGACCGCGACGATTTGTTTGTTATCGATCTTGTAGAATTCTGCTGCCGCAATCACCAAGTCGGCAAGCTCATGGGTTCGCCTTTGTAGATCGTCCAAATCGAAAACGCCTTCGGCGAGCCGACGAAAGAATCGCGGCATCCCATTTTCCAAAACTTTTCCCCGCGGACTAAGCAGCGACGCATCCGGATCGAGCTCACGCCCGAGCGAAATCAAATCCCGCTCGTTTCCGCCTGTACCGTGCAATAGCAAAAGCGTCCGCTCCGATTTTCCCGGAACGAAGTCGTGAATGAAATCCGGCTGCGGCCTCATGATAGGATCTCGAGCGAAAAGATCTTGTTTCCACTCACCGTGAAAACGAACTCGAGCTCGATCGGACTGCCGGGAAAAGTTCCGGTCAGACGATTCGTGACAACGAAGTTGCCGTGTTTCTCAACAACCTTCACAGGATCGACATTGTGTTGATATTTCTTTTTCGTTTCCGCTTTCCATTTCTTAATCGCAGCCAAACCTTCGTACGTTTCGTTTTCGTCGGAGACGACTGCCTTTTCGGCAAAACACTGATCCAGCAGGTTCGCGTCGCCGCTGTTCTCGGCTTCGATGTAGAGTGCGATCGGCGTCCGAAGATTCACGCCGTTGGCTCCGCGTTGGGCGGTGCTTCCGATCTGTCTTCGTGCCCGACGGAAGCTGGTTTCGCTTCGTGACCGGCGAAGAATCGTTCGATGATGTAGAACGTGACCGGGATCAAGAAAATCGCGATGCCGGACGCGGCCATCATTCCGCCAATGACGGTTGATCCCAGGACGCGGCGCGCGACTGCGCCGGAACCGCTGGCGAACCAAAGCGGCAAACATCCGAAGATAAACGCGAACGAAGTCATGAGGATCGGACGCAGCCGCAGACGCGCGCCTTCCAGCGCGGCGTCGAGGAGTGGTTTGCCTTTTTCGTATTCGTCTTTGGCGAACTCGACAATGAGGATCGCGTTTTTTGCGGCAAGACCAATTAGCATCACCAAGCCGATTTGCGCGTAAACGTTATTTTGCATTCCACGCCACCATAGGGTGAGAAACGCGCCAAACACGGCGACTGGTGTGCCGAGCAACACACTAAACGGCAGCGACCAGCTTTCATACAACGCGGCGAGAATGAGAAAGACAAAGAGGAGCGACATTCCGAAAACCGTCGCCGGCGAAACGCCTTGCTGCGCTTTCTTCTCCTGATATGAGATGCCAAGATAATCGTAGCCCATTTCGTTAGGCATCGTTTGCGCGAAAGTTTCCTCGAGTGCTTTGATCGCCTGATTCGAGCTATAACCCGGCGCGGCGGCGCCATTGATTTGGGCGGCGCGATATTCGTTGTAGCGCAATGTGAATTCGGGACCGGCAACATCTTTAATGCTGGCGATTGCATCCAGCGGCACGGGATCGCCATTCGCGTTGCGGACGAAAAACTGACCGACATTTTTTGCATCGGTCCGGTAGTCGCCTTCCGCCTCAATGTAAGTTTGCCACGTTCGGCCAAAGCGATTGAAATAATTCACGAAAAATCCACCCATGAACGTTTGCAGCGTTTGATAGACCGACGTCAGATCGATTCCTTGCTTGATTACTTTGTCGCGGTCCACGTTCACGAAAACCTGCGGCACGTTCGGTTGGAATGTGGGAATCAGAGTGCCAAGCTCCGGTCGCTTGCGTGCTGCGGCGAGGAACGTCTGCATGTTCTGGGCGAGAAACCCGACGTCTTTGCCCGCGCGATCTTCAAGCACAAACGTGAATCCGCCGGACGTACCGACACCTGGAATTGCCGGCGGCGGGAAGGCGAACGCTATTCCTTCGCTGAGACTTGAAAGGTATTTGTTCAGTCGCGCCTTAATGGCTTCGTATTGTTCTTCCGGTTTTGTCCGTTCGCTCCACGGCTTGAACTGGACAAAGAAAAATGCGTGGTAGGTGTCGTAGACCAGACTGAGCAGGCTAAAGCCGACGACGCTGGTGGTGTTTTGCACGCCGGGGGTCTTACCCAGAAAATCTTCAATCTCTCGACAAACTTGATCGGTGCGCTGCAGCGAAGCGGCATCGGGCAGTTGAAGCGCGATGTACATGTACCCTTGATCTTCCTCTGGCAAAAAACTGCTCGGCAATTTCGATCCAAAAAAACCGGCGCCTACCGCGAGCACGACAAGTAAAGCAAAACTGACCACCGCCTTTCGGATTGCGATGTGGGACCAGTTTACATATCCGTGTGTGGCGCTTCCAAATATGCGATTGAATCGGTCGTAGAACCAACCGAGCGGTCCGCGTACTTTCTTCCGCGGCCGCAGCAAGATCGACGAAAGCGCAGGACTGAGTGAGAGCGCATTAAATGCGGAGAAAATGACGGAGATCGCGATCGTGAGGGCGAACTGTTGATACAAACGCCCGGTGATGCCGGGAAGAAATGCCGTCGGAATAAAGACGGCCGACAGTACGAGCGCGATACCGATCACCGGCCCCGATACTTCACGCATCGCCTGAAGCGTTGCCTCGCGCGGGTTCATTCCTTCTTCGATGTGCCGTTCGACCGCTTCGACGACGACGATTGCGTCGTCGACGACAAGACCGATCGCAAGGACGAGACCGAAAAGCGAAAGCGTGTTGATCGAGAATCCAAACAACGGAAACAAAACAAACGTTCCGACCAGCGATACCGGTACCGCGCACAGTGGAATCAAGGTCGCCCGCCAGCCTTGCAGGAATATGAAAACGACCAGCACAACGAGCGCGAGCGCTTCGAGCAACGTCTTAACAATTTCTTGCATGCCTTCCGTGACGGCGAGCGTCTGATCGAGGGCGACGGTCGAATCGATATCGCCTGGAAATCGCTGCTTTGCTTCTGCCATTAATTTGCGAACGCCTTGGGCCGCTTTGACCGCATTGGTTCCAGGCAGCTGATAGCAGGCAATGATGGCCGAGGGCTGTCCGTTCAGGCGGCCCTTGACGTTGTAAGTCTGCGCGCCGAGCTCGATCCGCGCGATGTCTTTCACGCGCACGAACGAACCGTCCGGATTCGCCCTGACAACAATCTCGCCGAATTCTTCGGGCGTTTGGAGCCGGCCTTGCGCTCGGACAGTGTAAGTAAATTTTTGTCCGCTCGGGATTGGTTCGCTTCCGACCTGACCGGCCGGATTTACCGTGTTTTGCTTTTGCACCGCGCTAATGATGTCCGGCACGGTGATCCCGAGTTTGGCCAGTTGATCGGGCTTCACCCACAACCGCATCGCATATTGACCCGCGCCGAACACAGCCACATTGCCAATTCCAGGAATGCGCGTCAGCTGATCGACCAGGTTGATGTAGGCATAATTTGCCAGAAAAGTTCCGTCATACGTGCCCTTCGGCGAATAAAGAGCGAGGAGCATCAGCGGGGCCGTCGTGGATTTCTTAACAGTGATGCCGTAATTGTTCACGTCCGCCGGCAATTGCGACTGCGCTTGTGACACCCGCAATTGCGTCAGCACGTGATCGATGTTCGGATCGGTCGCGACATCGAAGTCGACAATCAATCGGATGTCGCCGCTGTTGGCGTTGACCGAGTACATGTAGTTCATGTTATCGACGCCGCTCATCTGCTGCTCGATCGGGGCAGCGACGGATTGCTCGATCGTTAGCGCATCGGCCCCGGTGTAATGCGTCTGGATCTGAACTTCTGGTGGCGCGATTTGCGGATATTGCGCGATTGGCAGCGCAAGAATGCACACCGCGCCGATCAGCGTCATTAAAATCGCGATGACGATCGCGACAATCGGGCGCCTGACGAAGAATTCAGACATTGTCGATCAAGGATTTTTTTGCGCGGGCAAACCGTCCGATGCAACTTGTGGTTGCGCTGGCGGCACCCATTCTTTCACCGTGACCGTCGCCCCCTCGCGCGCTTTTTGGACGCCTTGGACGACGACCTTCTCTCCAGGTTTCAGGCCATCAGTGACTTGCCACATTGCGCCGATGCGTTCGCCCATTTTTACCGGACGGATGCTGACCTTGTTATTCTGATCGACTACCGCGACCTGGAAATTGCCCTGCAATTCAGTCACCGCCTCTTGCGGAACAACGAGCGCGTTCTTCACCGAGTCCGGCACGAAGTGCACCTTCCCAAACTGTCCCGGCCGTAAAGTGGCATCTGGATTTGGAAAAGTCACGTAGTAGCGGATCGATCCTGTTTTCGGATCGAGATTGCGATCCAGAGCGTAAAACTTTCCCTTTCGCGGATAGACACTGCCGCTGCCGAGAATCAAATCGAAATCGATGCGCTTGAGCAAAGCCTGGCGTTTTTCCGCATCCGGGTAGCGCGCAAAAAAATCGGTGAACCCAGCTTCGCCCACCGTTACGATCGCTTTAATCGGATCGATCTGCGACACCGTCGTGATCGGGGTCGTTGACGCCGGACCAACAAGATCGCCGACTTGATTATTGGCGAACCCGGCCAGCCCATCGATCGGCGCAGTGATTTTGGTGTAGCCAAGATTTAGCTCGGCGGTTTTGACTGCGGCTTCATCGGCTTCGACGTTCGCTTTGGTTGATTCGGCAGCGGCAATAGCTGTGTCTCGCTCCTGATCGCTGATCACTTTCTTGTTAAACAAATCGACGGCGCGCTTTTCGTCGGCGTCAGCTTTAGTCCAGTTCGCCCGGTCTTTCATCAACGTTCCCTTGGCCTGTCCCAACGCAGCTTCGAACGGCCGTGGATCGATTTCGAAAAGGAGGTCGCCCTTCTTAACGAGGCTGCCTTCCTGATAATCGCGCGAGACGATGTAGCCTTGCACTTGCGCGTTAATGTTTGCGTTGATGAATCCGTCGAGCGTCGCAACGCGTTCCAGGACGCGCGGCACATCGCGCGGTTGAACCGTTGTTATCAAAACTTCCGGCGCGTTCGGCGCGACCTGAGCCGTCTTGCGTGAGCAGCCAGTCGCCCAAAAGATCGACAATGCCGCAATGCCAGTCGCAATCCTAAATAATCGTTGAGAGTTCATGAAATCTCGGTCTCCTGAGCGTGAACTAGGTTTAACAGAAATCGAGCAAATGTTCAGTCATATCTGTCATTGAACGTTCGCGACCTTGCTCGTCACCACACGGAGCATCGCCGACATTTTGTTAACAACCGAGTCGACATTTGTCAGGCCGTGTCGGGTGCGCGATCCAGCTCGGATCGTTGTAGGAAATCCAGGTTTTGTTTGTTTCGTCCTGCCAGACCAGCGCTTTCAATGGCAAATCGATTCCGACTGTTTGATCCAACTGCATCAGCGGTGTTCCGCCACGCGCGTTGCCAAAAATAATGACTTCAGTCGGCCGCAATTCGAGTTGCGCTTCGCGCGCGCCGGCGGCGTGGTCGATCCGGGCAAAGATGTTCATTCCCTGTGCGCGCAACTCCGTTTCCAACCGATTCATCGTTTCTTGTGGATCGAACCGGCTTGGAATAGTCGTTCGGCCCTCCATTCCGACTGACGAATCAGACGCCGGCATAAATTAACTTGGTAAAAAAGTCGCCGTTGATCACGAATCCGCCCCACTTTGCGTCGTACTCGGCCGTCGGCTTCGCGGCGACAACTTCGTCGCGCGATTTTCCCTGCTTCTTTAACGCAGCAACTTTTTCGCGAATGGCCACCAGCATGTCGCGGAATTCGGTTAGCTGAGATTTGTTACCGATCGGACCGTGACCCGGAATGACAATTGTCTTGTCGGTAACTCTGGCGACGTTTGCTTCCGTGGCGCGAATCATTCCATCAATGCTGCCGCCGGTCGAGTAGTCGATAAACGGATAATGGCCGTTCCAAAACGTATCCGCGACATGAAGAATATTGGCGTCGGTGAATTCGATTGAGATGTCGCCGTCGGTGTGGGCCGGTCCATAATATTTCAGCGCCAGTGTCGAGCCATTGAGATGAAGTGCTTGATCGGCGGTTAATATTTTGGTTGGCAAAGCACCAGCCGGCACCGGTGGGAAAGTGAAATTCCAGTCCTCTACGCGTGTTGTGGTAGCAAGATGTTTCCTTGTGTTCTCGTGCGCGGTAATTTCTGCGCCGATCGAATGCAGCCACTCGTTCCCGTCAGTGTGATCGAAATGCCAATGTGTGTTAATCAAGTGTTTGACCGGATCGTCGCTGAGACTTGCCAACGCTTCCATTATTCGAGCTCTAGTCCCCGGTATGCCGGCATCGACCAGAAGTTTTCCATCGCTGCCGGTAAGGACCGCAATATTTCCACCGGAACCCTCGAGAACGCTAACGTTGCCGCGCAACTTGGCGACTGTGATCTTCGCGGTCGCAGCCGCGTTGCGAATGGTAACGACAGGACTTTCGGCAGCGGCGAACAATCGGCGTGGCATCAAACAAACGCCAGTCGTTGCAATAATACTCGATGTTATGAAACGACGCCGAGAAACCCGGGACGTTGGGTTCGTTTTCATAGTTATCCTCCGAAGTTAATTAGCTTTTGAAGAACTTGAGCAGGTCGGCGTTGATGACGTCGGCCTGCGTTGTGATCATTCCGTGCGGGAAATCTTTGTATGTCTTCAGTGTCCCCTTCTTTAGGAGCTTCGCTGAAAGAGGACCGGCGGCTTGATAGGGGACAATCTGGTCGTCCTCGCTATGCATGACCAGCACCGGTATTGAGATCTTCTTCAGATCTTCGGTGAAATCGGTTTGCGAAAAGGCGACGACTCCATCGTAATGCGCTTTCGCCCCGCCCATCATGCCTTGGCGCCACCAATTCCAGACGACAGGCTCGATCGTTTTCACGCCGCGGCGATTGAATCCGTAGAACGGCCCAGCTGGCAGATCGTAATAAAACTTAGCTCGATTGGCGGCGAGCTGCGCTTGGAGATCGTCGAACACCGATTTCGGCGTGCCTAACGGATTGGCCGGAGTCTTCACCATTAGGGGCGGCACGGCACTGATGATTGCCGCCTTCGCCACGTTCTTGTCGCCATGACGGGCGAGGTAATGCACCACCTGGCCGCCACCGGTCGAATGGCCGACGTGAATCGCATCCTTCAGCTTGAGATGATCGGTGACCGCCTTCAGATCGTCGGCATAATGATCCATGTCGTGGCCGCCGTAGGTCTGAGTCGAGCGACCATGTCCGCGCCGATCAGTTGCAATGACGCGGAAACCTTTGCTGAGGAAAAAAAGCATCTGCGGGTCCCAATCATCGGCCGAGAGCGGCCAGCCGTGGCTGAAGACGATCGGCTGACCGGTTCCCCAGTCTTTATAATGGATGTCGATGTTCTCTCCGTTTTCTTTTCCAACGGTGATGTAGGGCATAGGGATTCCTTTCTGATTTTTTGATAAACGCTGAAATCAGTTTCTGCGGCGCGTCGTTTCGAACAGGAACCACGCCCGGCGCTCGGTCTCGTCGATCCAAACTTCGATCAGGCTCGCGGTCGCGACGTCCCGATGCTTGTCGCAAACGTTGTGCGTCTGCCGGAGGCGCGCGGTCAACGCCTTGTTGTCTTCGGATAGTTCAGCGAGCATGTCCAAGGGCTCGACATATTCCGCGTCGTTATCGAGGATACGCTGCGTGCGCGAAATCTGACCGATCGATCTCAGCGTGATTCCGCCCAACTTGCGCACACGTTCTGCGATCGGATCGGTCATCGCGAAAAGTTGATCGGCTTGTTCGTCGAGAAGCAGATGATAATCGCGAAAATGCGGCCCGCTCATGTGCCAATGGAAGTTTTTGGTCTTTACGTAGAGCGCGAACACGTCCGCGAGAATCAAGTTCAATGCCGCTCTGATGTCTTTAACGCCTGCGCGTGCCAGATCTGTTCGGGTTGCAAGTGGTGCATCGCGTCTTTGCGCGAGCTCGGATTTTCTTTGCGAGTTAGATTTAATCATAGGTTTAATCATATTACGCTCCTTCGTTAGGCGGCATCATCCCTGATCCTACCCTCACGCCGTTTTTCTGACCCCAGGCGACGTTTATCATGTGTCAATTGGGTGAAATGATGGTCCAGGGTGTAATGCCGTTGAGCTACGGCGACTCGGTGGGATTTTGGAGTACGACTTACGTAGTAGTGCCGGTTCCTTCTTTGGAGATCGCTGTCCATTTGGGTTGTCACCTCTATCTCAAGAATTCCTCGCCCAACATTTCAGGAAATCTTCAGCCGCAGCTAAGCGATTGATATGGCAAGGAGAAATTTCTGCTGGCGGAACCCCGGTGGAGTTCTAACGCGTTTTAGGTTCCGTTTGTGTAAACTCCCCGCCGGTTCAGCAAGCGATCCCAGCCGCCGGCGAAATTGAAGATCGACATGTTGAGCACGAGAAATGGATCGTGATTTTGCAACCGACGCCCAAGTCTTCCGCGTCGGCTTCGCGCAGAATTGCCGCGCGAAGCTTTTATTTTCAGGTTCATCACGTTTTGCTGTTGATTTCGTAAATTAGAACAACTTTAAGGCGAGAAGGCCGACCACGATCCCGATGGCCGGGCTGAGCACGGCAAACCAAAACGAAAAGTCCCAGCCCGAGTCAGGAACGGGATTCAATTTTGTCCGGATCATGATTGGTCAGTAGCTCGCGACTCGACGCAGTCCGAGCGCGGCCAGCGTGTCGTTCGTTAACGTGCCCGTGACATGCAATCCGTGATTGCTTTGAAACTCCGCCAGTGCGGCGCGAGTCTCCGAGCCGAACACGCCGTCGATATGTCCGCGATAATACCCTTCGTGAGAAAGGCGCTCCTGGACCGCGGCGATGGTCGAGTTACCGGCTTGATCGGCGTAACCGTTCTCGTCGTAATATTGTTCGCCGTAGTAGTAATTCTGATCGTAACCGTACGGGTAATCGTTGTAGCCGTAGCCATATCCGTAGCCGTAGTAATCGTACGGATCCCAGTACGGCCATCCCCACCACGGCCAGAATCCCACGTCGAAGATCACCCACGAACCATTAAAGAAGTGGCAACGATGCCCGTGCCACCAATGGTCGGTGTGATGATTCCAATCGCGATGCCAGTTCGCCGAATGCTGCGCGAAGACGTGGTTGTGCCAGTTCGCTGGAAGATTATTTCCATTGCGAATCTGGCCGCCGCCGGTTCGCTGGCCGGTCACATTAGCGATTGATTGATTTCCACCGTTCGGAAACCGCTGGAAGTTATTCCCGCGATTCAACTTGCCCCGCGCGAACTGGTTTCCGGCAAGCGAGCCGCCCATGTTCGTATTCACGGTACGTGAACGGAATTCCGTCGATCTGGGCGTTCGAAAACCGGCCGACGAAAAGCGTTGGCCCGAATACATCATTCGATTGCCGCTGAAACTTCGCATCCCCATCGAGTGGAATGACCCGCCACCAAAACCGCCGCCCGACATTGCGTGAAACGACGGACCGCCACCGCTTCGCGCAGGACCGCCTCCAGTCGTGG
>DATFXN010000032.1:0-30493 GCA_035315805.1 Chthoniobacterales bacterium | reverse complement strand
AGCGATTTCTCCCGCTCGCCAGTTTTCTCGTAAACGATTCCGAGATTGTAAACGATTTCCTTTTTCATCGCGTCCATTGTCAGAATCTCTTTGGCCGCGTCCTCGAACTGCTTTGCCGCAAGGTCGAGCATGCCGAGTTCGAATCGCAACTGAAGATCGGTTGGATTGCGCTCCACTCGTTTTTTTGCCTCTTCGAGCAACAGGCCGGCTTGCTTTTTCTTCGCTGCCTGAAATTCTTCGGTTTTCCTAGCGTGGACGGCATCTTTCGTCTGGTGCGCCGCGAGGTATTCTTCGTGCGCGGCGATTTCGCGTTCAGCACTGCGCATTTTCAGATCTGAAAGCTTGCGCGCGAGACCGGCGTCGCCGCTGCCGGTCAATTCCGCTGCGCGCTGATACCACTTAATCGCTGATTCGATATCGTCCTTTTGTTCGCAAAGTGAACCGAGTCGTCGCGTAACATCGACATTCATCGGTTCGGCCCGCTGCCGCGTCTCCAACTCCGTGATCTGCTGATCGAGCGCTTCGCCCGTCAATTGCATCCGGCCCTGTTGCTCGAGCGAAATCGCGACCTCTTTGTCTTTGATCAGCTCGCGGTAGCTTTCGGCTTGAGCCCACCCGCCGGCGCTCATCGATGCCCGGGCCGAGGCGTCCTTTCCCAAACGCGACGCTACCGCATCCAGCGGATCAATCTCGGTGATCCGATTGTAAACCTCGACCTCTTCCTGGCTTTCGCCCATTTGATGATGAAGTTGCCCAAGTTCATGCAGCAGTTTCACGTCGCGCGGATTTTCCTCCAGTAAAGTTCGCAGGGCGAAAACGCCGATCTCCGGCCAGCCAGCCGCGATGGTCGCTTCTTTCAACGCCGTGTTTGCCTGTCGATTGTAAGGTTCGTCTTGTAGAACTCTCTCGATCATTTCCACCGCGCGTTGCGGCGCCTTTTTGATCTCTCGCTGCGCCTTCATCAGGGTGATCGGCGCCGTCGAAATGTTGAAGAAACTTTTCTTGCGGGCTTTCTGTTTTGCCACTTCGGCGCGGCGCAGCAACTGACGTCCGGTTAGAAATTGGGGTTGCTGTTTCAAGATTCCCTGTAAGAGCGAGATCGCATAGCCGAAATTGCGCAGCTCCACCGCCGCCATTGCTTTCAACCACAGGGCGCGCTGGGTTTCGTTTAGTTCTTTTTCCGTCTTAACCGCCATGCGTGAGATAGTTTATCACAGGAAGCAATTCGCGCGCGCTTCGAGGTCGACTGTTGGACGTCGGCCGCACCCAAGATCCGAACTCGGCACGAGACGAATCCGTCCGGCTGGCGGGCCGGACTAGGTTTGGCGAAGGCGGGTTGAGCCTGGGAGGGTGAGCGTTTAAGGTCGCCCCAGGAACGGGTCCAAACCACGGCCGTGAGTGCTCGCTTTAACCCCGCTGGCAACTCGCCCTTCCAGCTGACCGGAGGTGGGCGATTTGTTTTGCCGCGCAAAAATTTCGTGTCGGCTTACGTCGGTGCTTTCGAACAGGGTGTTCTTCAGGAACGCGCCGCCGAAGCGATCGATGCGCTCCGCTCCTGTAAGGTCTGTCCGCGCGATTGCAAGATTGACCGCTATAACAACAAGCTCGGCGTCTGCAAAAGTGGCCGGCTCGCCCGAGTCGCCAGCGCGTTTCCGCATTTCGGCGAAGAAGATTGCCTCCGCGGCTGGAATGGATCGGGCACAATCTTTTTCGGCTGGTGCAACCTGCGTTGCGTCTTCTGTCAGAATTTCGAGACCAGCCAGTTCGGTGAAGGGGCGGAAGTGACGGCGGCTGAACTTGCGCAGATCATGCTCGATCTTGAAGAGACCGGGTGCCACAACGTCAATTTCGTCACGCCCGAGCACGTTGTCCCGCAAATTCTCGAAGCGCTCGTCATCGCAGTGGAGCGCGGCTTACGTCTCCCGCTCGTCTATAATACTTCGGCTTACGACAGTCTGGAAAGCATCCGTTGGATGGACGGTTTGGTCGACATCTATATGCCCGACTTCAAACTCTGGGACCCCGAGCATTGCCGAAAATATCTCATCGCCAGTAACTATGCTGACGCAGCTCGGACTGTAATCGCTGCGATGCATGCGCAGGTCGGCGAATTGAAGGTAGATGAAAACGGTCTCGCGCTCCGCGGCGTGCTCGTGCGGCATTTGGTGATGCCAGGGCTGCTCGACGACACGCGCGAGATCATGAATTGGATCGCGCAAAACATGTCGCGGGATGCCTACGTCAATATGATGGACCAGTATTATCCCGCGCACAAAGCTGAAAGCGAACTGCGCTTCGCCGAAATCAATCGCGGCATCACGGGGAACGAATTCTACAGCGCAATCGATCTCGCCCGCGCCGCCGGCCTATGGCGATTCGACACCCGCTGGCGCAACGTCATTCCCCACGGCGCGCCGGTCTGGCTGCCGCAAATGCGCAGGCAAAAGGAAGTTTGCGCTTCATAATAGATCAAGCTGCGGCTTGTCTGATTTCGGCATGCTCGAGGCCGATTTTTTCCGGCGCGTTTTTGGTTGATCGGCCACACCATTTGGATTTTCCAAATGCGCCAAAATTTCTTTGGCGCGGTCCAAAATCTCTTTCGGCAAACCAGCCAACCGCGCGACCTGGATTCCGTAACTCTTATCAGCACCGCCGGGAACGATTTTGCGCAGGAAAATGATCTGCTCGTTCCATTCCCGCACCGCGACGTTCAGATTGAAGACGCCTTTGCGATCGGTGGCGAGTTTCGTCAGCTCGTGATAATGCGTGGCGAAAAGCGTGCGCGCTTTGATTTTGTCGTGCAGAAATTCCCCGACGCTCCAGGCGATCGACAATCCGTCGAAGGTCGATGTTCCGCGGCCGATCTCATCGAGAATGATGAGGCTGCGCTCAGTTGCGTTGTTCACGATGTTGGAGGTCTCGTTCATCTCGACCATGAACGTCGATTGACCGCGCGCGAGATCGTCATTTGCGCCGACGCGGGTGAAAATTCGATCGACCAATCCGATTTCCGCGTTCGCGGCGGGAACAAAGCTGCCGGTCTGCGCCATCAAAACAATCAGCGCGACCTGCCGGATGTAAGTGGATTTGCCGGCCATGTTTGGCCCAGTCACGATCGCCAAGCGCATGCCGTCCCCATCGAGAGTCGTGTCGTTCGGCACGAATTTCTCTTCGATTAAATTCTGATCGAGCACGGGATGACGGCCGTCCTTGACCACGAGTCGCAGCGATTCGTTAAGCGCCGGCCGGCAATAATTGAACAGCCGCGCGGTTTCGGCGAACGAACAAATTGCGTCCAAAATTGCGATTGCTTCGGCGGTTCGCTGGATCGGACTCAGGTCGTGCAACGTTTCATCGCGCAATTTTTGGAACAACTCGTATTCCAGATTCCGCGCGCGCTCGTCCGCGCCAAGAATTCTCCCCTCCATCTCCTTCAGTTCCGGCGTGATGAATCGCTCACCGCCGACGGTCGTCTGTTTGCGTGTGTAATGGGCAGGCACGCTCCCGAGGTTCGACTTGGTCACCTCGATGAAATAGCCGAATACAGAATTGTAGCGGACCTTGAGCGATTTGATTCCGGTCGCTGCGATTTCGCGCTCCTGTAATTGGCTGATCCAGTTCTTGCCGTCGCGTGACGCATCTCGCAGCTCGTCAAGATCGACATCGTAACCGTCGCGGCAAATTCCGCCTTCTTTCAGTGCGAGCGGTGGATCATCGACCAGCGCCTTGGCCAATTTCTCGGCCAGCGCAGGCATTTCCTGGATCTCGTTTTGAAGTCGCTGCGCCAGCAATTCGACTTCGCCTTCTTCTTTTGCTCGGTTCGCGCCAAAGGCGAGTCGATCGAGCAACTTTTGCAATTCCGCTTTCAATTTCGGGATTTGTTGAAGCGATGCTTTAACCGCAACCAGATCGCGCGCATTGCCCGAGGCCTGGCTCAATCGTCCGATCGCCCGCTCGATGTCGCGAATCGATTTCAATTCTGTCCGGATCGAGTCGAGGAGGTCCGGCTCCTGCAATAGATCGGCAATCATTTGCTGGCGGCAGCCGAGTTCCGTCAGATTGCGCAACGGCTGCAAAATCCATGATCGCAATTTCCGTGCACCCATCGGCGTGACCGTTCGATCGAGGACTGCAAGCAAGCTAATGTCTCGCGCGCTGCGCGACTCAAGCAGCTCAAGATTGTGTTGCGTTGCGGCGTCGAGCAAAACGTAATTGCTGGGCGCGTCGCAGCGCAGCGAAGTGAGATGATCGATCTTCCGCCGAAGCTGGTGCTTTAAGTAGTGGATGATCGCTCCCGCAGCTGCGACCGCTTGCGGCATGTGCGCGCAACCAAAACCGTCGAGCGACTTGACCTGGAAGTGTTCACATAACGTGAAGCTGGCGTGCTCGGGCAGAAACGCGTAGCTGTCGTACTCGATCGCGTGATCGATCCGGCCCAACGCATCCCTTTGCTCAGAGCTGATCAACAATTCTGACGGCGAGACGCGGGCGATCTGGTCGAGCAGTGATTGGCGATCATTCAATTCCGTAATTCGAAATTCGCCCGTCGTGAGATCGGCGTAAGCAAAACCGAAGATGCCGTTGTCGGCGTAAATAGCGCCGAGATAATTGGCGCGCTTAGCGTCGAGCAAATTCAATTCGCTTACTGTGCCCGCGCTGATGATCTGGGTAATATCGCGGGAAACAATTCTGCCGGGTTGCGGCTCGCTCGTCTGATCGCAGATCGCGACCCGGCGCCCGGCCTTGATCAGTTTCGCTATGTAAGTTTGAGCGGCGTGATAAGGGACGCCGCACATCGGCACTTCGTTCCGCTTCGTCAGCGCGACGTTAAGCAGCACCGAAGCTTCCTTGGCGTCCTCGAAAAACAATTCGTAAAAATCGCCCAGTCGAAAAAGGAGAAGCGTGTCCGGTGGAATACTTTTTCGCAACCGTTGATACTGCTGCATCATGGGGGTGAGCGCGTCCTGCATCACTCCAGAATTAAATCAGCGCGACCGAATTGCGAGTTTGGAATTCAATCTTTCCGAGATGCCCCGTCCAGATACGCGGCCAGTTTTGAACGAGAATTTGCGCGTTCGGCTCTCGCAAATGCATCCCGGAAGCATCTCGTGAATAGAGACGGCTATGGAGTAAACTTGGTGCGTGTGAAATTGTTCAGTTTAATCCAGTCCCGGCGACTTTTAGCCAGGATCGACAAGCAGCGGCTGCGCGATATTCAGAGGCGGCACGCATCTTCCACAAATCACTACGCCAAGTACGCCGACGCGGCACGCTGGTTGAAACGCAATCTCCCGCGCGCGCGGAGACTCGGACTCGATCGATCGCCTCCTAAACAAGTTCTCGATCTTGGTTGTGGCGCCGGTTTCTTTTTGTTCCTTGCCAAACAGCTCGGTCACGCCGGAATCGGCCTCGACGTCGCCCATCACGAAGTTTGCAACGAACTTCTCGATCTTTTTGGTGTCGAGCGAAGAGTCTGGCGCATTCAGGCGTTTGAACCGCTCCCGGACTTCGACCGCAAATTTGATTTGATCACCGCCTTCTCGACCGCATTCAATCGCAGCGCCGATGAATCGCGCGGTTGGCGTCCCGAGGAGTGGAATTTTTTCCTGGACGACCTGTTCAAGCGACAGCTCGAACCCGGCGGCGAGATTTTTTTCGAGATTAATTCCGGGAAAGATAAGAGATTCTTCCCGGCCGCAGTGCGCGATCTGTTTGAACGGCGGGGCGCCAAGATCGACGGCGAATTGGTTTGGTGGAAACCGGAACCGACCGCCTGACAATAATCTATCGCCATGTCTGAGTTTCAGATTCGCATAGCCGCGACTTCCGATCTTGAATTGATCAGTTGGCATCGCGCCTGGATGTTTCGAGATATGGGCGAGCTTCCGCCGGAGCTCGTTGAATCGTTTCGCGTCCAATCTCTGGACCGGCTTCGACAGATGCTTGAGCGCGGCGAATACCTTGGCTGGGTGGCGAGCCCGAATAATCAGCCGGACAAAATCGTCGCCGGGGCCGGCGTGCAGTTGCGCGAAGTTCCGCCGCATCCGCAACCAAACGCGCATGGGAAGATCGACATCGTTTCAGGTCGTCAGGCGATCATTCAAAATGTTTACACCGACCCGGAATGGCGTCGCCGCGGTTTGGCCGCCCTATTAATAGATAGGATCATCGATTGGACACGCGAGCAGAGAATCGAGTCCGTTGTCCTCCATGCTTCCGACGAAGGTCGCGCCGTTTACGAACGGCTCGGCTTCATCCCCACGACCGAGATGCGATTGCGCCGCTAGTCGTTCGGATAGTAATCGGGAGAAAACGGCTGCGATGGCGGAATGAAATCGTCCGGTCGTTCCCGGTAACCGCGATGTCGCGGTCGCGGCGCGTAAATGTCGCCGTCATTTAGACGCGGCAGGACCACGACCCGGCCTGACGATAGACGCACAATCAATCCGCCGTCAGGTGTTCTGCCGACGACTTCCGCGCGGTGTCGACCGGAATAGCTTCGCTCGCGGCCATAATAATCGTCATAGCGCGAAATGGGACCGCGCGAACTTGGCGATGTCGATCTTCGACTCGACGAGACTATTTTCCTTTTGCTCGACCCGGTTGATTGATTGGATTCGGCCGATGACGATTGCTCGGAACTCTGCGGCGTGGACGCCGTTGGCGGTTCGCTCGATCCTGACCCCGGCGCTGCCGGTTCCGATTTTTGCGCCGAAGCGAGTTGGTTCCAAATAGTCTGCGGATTGGTAACCGAGTTCGTGTCCTGTGACTTCGATGCTTGATCTTGCTGAGCAGCCGCCGGCGGTGAGTTTTCCTTTGTCGTTGCAACTGCGGGCGACGTACTTGGCGTCGGCTGATTTTCCGTAATTGGTGCGGCGCCAGCCGCTTGGCTCGGCGTCGTTGCGAATTTCGCCGCGTCAGGGACGCCGATCTGAACGCCAATTTTCTTCTCGCTTCGACGGAAGTAAGGGATTTTGTCCGGAAAGAAATATTCAGCAACCGCTGCTCCACCCAGAAGAAGAACCGCAACTGCTGCGAATCCGCCCAATACCTGTGCCATTGGGCTGGTGGATTGTTTCAGTTCTTTCGCTTTTCTCGGAATGACGGCAGCCAAGGGAAGTCCCAGTTTCCGGCCGATGGCTTGGCGGCGTTCGATTTTGGTCAGGCATTCGCGCATTTCTTTTTCGAGCGCGACCGGATCTTGGGGGCGGTTCTCCGGATTTTCTCGCAGCAAATGAACCAACAAATTGTGCAATGGCTTTGGCGCGCGACGCAGTTCTGGCAAACGGCGGATTCGGAAACGCGCTTTCATTCCGCTCGCGGCCAGCGGAGCCGCACCGGTGAGCAGGAAACACATCGTCGCGCCGAGCGAGTACATTTCCGATCGGAAATCGATTTCGCCGTTGGCGCGTTGCTCGGGACTGGCGAATTGCGGCGAGATGGATGGCGCCAGCTCGCGCACTTCCGTGCTGTCGGAATGCAGCTCGAGTCCTGCGAGACCGAAATTCAAAAGTTTCACGAATGGCCAACCACCGTCGGGCGATTGTCCGGGCGCGATCACGAGATTCGACGGTTGGATCGAGCGATGGGTCAAATTGAAATATGCGGCCGCGCCGAGCGCGCGCACCACTTGCAATCCGACGCGCAACGCCGCATCTGCCGCCATTGGCCCGTTCGCGACAATCCAAGCCTCGGCCGTTTCGCCGTCCAAATGTTCCGAGACAATGGCGAAGTAATCGTGCTCTACGCCGACCGCGAGGGTCTTGGCGATGTTCACGTGATCAAGATTCTCCGCGGTCTCGGCCCGCTCTTTTAACTGCGCGAGTTTTTCCGGATCGATCGTCGCCAGCGGAATCAGCTGCAACTGAACTGTTTCGTGCGAGCGGGTATCGATCGCCTTGTAATTAATCGCCGCACCGGTTCGGCTCACCTCTTTGGCCGAATCGTCTTCCCAAATGCGGTAATGCTCCAGAAACGTCTTGTCTTCCATACTGGCGACTGCCCCAGTCAGCACTGTATTAACACTCGTGACTGTAGCCAAGTTGCGCCAGACTTTTCTTGAGCAGGCAGTCTACTGACCGCCACTCCGGCTCGGAGTTAACCGCCAGTCCGGCTCGGACTCATCCCTAGCCGGATGATCGCCTGGATCAACTGCGGAAATTTCAAGCCGGCTTTCGCGGCCGACTCAGCAAAATCCTCATCTGCCGCGAGATGCGGGTTCGGGTTCGCCTCGATGAAATAAATTTTGTTGTCGGGCGCGAGCCGCAGATCGATCCGCGCGTAACCGTCGATCGTCAGCAATCGGTAAATGTCTTTGCACATCTGCTCGATCTCCTTGACCAGCGCAGGCTCGAGGCCTTCCGCAAACCGGCCCTCAAGTCCCCAGCGTTTGCGATATTTCTCGTCCCATTTCGCGTTGTAGGTCGCAATCTTCGGTTCATTCGGTGGCACTTCGCGAAAAATCAGCTCGCGAATCGGAAACACGGTCAGGCGCGTGTTGCCCATGATGCTCACGTAAAGTTCGCGGCCGTCGATGTATTCCTCCGCGATCGCGTCGTTCTTGTATTTTTCGTGAATGAACGCGATCCGCTCCCGAAATTGCTCCTCGTTCTGGACGAACGAATTTCTCGAAATTCCATACGACGCTTCTTCTTTCACCGGCTTCACCAGAATCGGAAACTTCAATTTCTTTGGCCGGCCGATGCGCTGGCCCCGCGGAATCACCACGAAATTCGGTGTCGGGATTCCGTGATGACCGAGAATTTTTTTCGAAATGCCCTTGTGTTTGCAAAGGGTCAGCCCAGTCGCGCCGCAGCCGGTGAATGGCACGCCTTGCATCTCGAGCAGCGAAACGATGTTTTGGTCGAACCCTGGGTTGTTTTTGAATTGCTCGACTAGATTGAAAAGAAGGTCCGGTTCGAAGGTTTCCATTTTTTGCCGGACAAGATCGACATCGTCGAAGATGGCGAGATGCTCGGCGGTGTGACCGAGCTCTTTCAGCGCCGCCATCACGTTCGCCTCGGTTTGCCAATCCTCAGTCTTCATTTCCTCGCTCAAATCGGCGTCGATCGACGTCGGTTGCGCGCCGTCGAACAGGACCAGCACTTTGAGCTTCTTTTTCACGGGCTACTTGGTGCGCTTGAACTTGCCGGTAAAAAGATAATTCATCACCAGCGTCGTGACATAGGAGGCGACCCGAAAATCCTGCTGTGGATCGTCATTCTGCACCCGCAGCCCAAGCTCATCGCTGCGCTCGATCAATCGAGCGAGAAGTTTGTTGATTCGAAATTTTTTTTCGTTTGTCCATTGCGAGACCGAGTTCATCAACCGCCTCCGTCGTTCGCGCAGATAACTGCTCGCTTTGATCCCGGCCGGCGCGGAAAACAGCTGGCGAAGATCGACATCGTAAAAGCCGGGATACTGTTCTTCGTACAGTTTTCTTTTCCGCGCGTAGTAGGTCTTGAGCTTTACATTGAGACAATCGTATTCGGACGCGCGATATTTCGGCGAGTGCATCGGTGGTTTACCGGCGAGCGATCTCATCAGCTCGCCAACGTATTCCAATTTTTGGAGCGCTTTCCAGCCGCCGTAACGCTTCCGCCAATCGAAATCCGGTGTCAGCCAGATCGCGAACGTCTCCGCAAAATCTTCATCGGGATGCGCCTGCGCGTACCAATCGTCCAGATGCATCACGTAACTGCGACTGAACGGGCGCGGCCGGTAAAAACTCGGCGTCTCTTCTTTCGAAGTTTGCCCGAAAAGTTGCTGCCACTTTTTCTTTCGGGTCAGCCGGTAGGCGTACATGTAGGCGTGACCAGCCTCGTGCCGCATCAGTTTCATGAACCACTCCGGAGTCTCGCCCTCGACTTCGAGCATCATCGAGCGTTCGAGCGATCGGAGACGATCGTGCACCAGGAAGAAAGGAACAAAGATCGCCGGGATGCCGATCGGCACGAACCATTCGTCGCCGATGTGAGCGGGGGGATGAAAGGCGAGCCCTTTCGCGGTCAGCTCATTATATAACTGCTGGATCAGCGTCTGGAGTGGCCTGCCCTCGAGCTTCAGGCCGAGCGTGGAAATGCGACGCTCGAGCAATTGCTGATCGCCCAACGATGCCCAATCCGGTGCTTCCATCGCAGAAAAGAATCATCTAATTAGGAAACCAGGAAAACAGGAAATAATCACGGTGAAGAAATCTCTGTTTGTTATCGAGCTCCTCGTCATCGCGGCGGTTTTTTATCTCGACTACAGCCATGTCCGCCTGATCAGCAAAGTGCCATATCTTTTTCTGCTCGGGTGGATTTCGCTGCGAATCCGCGGTCTGCGCTGGAAAGATGTCGGCCTTAACGTCGCGCCGCCATTCCTAAAAATTCTCGCGATCGGGGTAGCTGCGGGAGCCGCGATGGAAGCGCTCGAGCTGTTCGCGACTCAACCGCTGTTGACAAAACTTCTAAATAGAGGGCCCGATCTTCACCAGCTGCGACCGCTTATCGGCAACGCGACGCTCTTAATAATTGGAATCGCTCTCGCCTGGATTCTGGCAGCCTTCGGCGAAGAAATGGTCTATCGCGGATATCTCACCAATCGGGTCGCAGAAATTTTCGGGAAGTCGAAAAACGCATGGTTCGTAGCTGGGTCGAGCGTCACGTTCGTGTTCGGCTTCGCTCATTTTCCGCAAGGTCCAACCGGGGTAATCGAAAACATCATCGACGGCGCGATCCTCGCCGGGCTTTATTTCGCCACCGGCAGAAATCTCTGGGCGCCGATTATCGCCCACGGCGTTCAGGACACCATCGATGTGGTCCTGATTTATCTCGGCGTTTATCCCGGTCTTCGCCCCGAGCTCGCTTTGTTCTAGAGTGCAGCGTGGAGAGCCGCGCCTTTGTTGTTTTCGGAATCAATAATTGTAAGATCGACATGGTTCCGCGCGAATCTAGGTCGACATGTCGTTCAATGATTTTCGCTACAGCGCACGCGCGCTAATTAAAAATCCGGCTTTCTCAGTACTCGCGATCGTGACGATTGCGCTCGGCGTCGGCGCCAACACGTCGATCTTCACCGCCGTAAACGGTGTGCTGCTGAAGTCGTTTTCGTTTCCGGAAGCCGAGCGTTTGGTCGTGGTGACCGGTGTCTCGAAGTCTCTGTCGGACATGGGAGTTTCGTATCCCGATTATCTCGATTGGCGCGCCGAGCAGGGCGTGTTTGTCGATCTCGCCGCGCGGTTTCCGGCCGGCGGCGTCATTACTGGAATCGGCGAGCCCGAACGCGTTTTCGGCCGCTATGTGACCGCGAGCTTCTTTACAACGTTGGGAATACAGCCGCAGATCGGTCGCTTCTTTGGCGAAGATGAAGACAAAGCAGGCGCCGCGCACGTCATGGTGATCACCGACGGATTATGGCGGCGGGTTTTCAATGCCGACCCGGCGGTGATTGGGCGGGCTATCAATTACAATGGCGCGAGCTGGACAGTTCTCGGCGTTCTTCCGGCGAACTTCGATTTCTACGGTCGCAGCAATCTCAACAACGACGTGTTTCTGCCGCTTGTCGGATCGTGGGGCGATGAAACCTTCATACGCGAGCGCGGTTCTCATCCGTGTCGTGTGATTGCGCGACTGCGGCCGGGCGTCAGCGAACGCCAGGCCGCGATCGAGATGAATACGATCGCCGCGCGGCTGGCCGCGCAATATCCGGCGACGAATGCGGGCACAACAGTGGAAGTTCACTCGCTGCTGCGGGATTTCGTTGGCGAAGAGGGCAAAGCGTTGCTCGTCACATCGGCCGACGCGGTTCTCGTTCTGCTGATCGCGTGCGCAAATGTGGCGAACCTGACGCTCGCCCGCGCGTCGACTCGCGAGCGCGAGATCGCCGTGCGTCTGGCGGTTGGCGGCTCGCGCTGGCAAATCGTTCGCTTGTTGCTGAGCGAGTCGCTTCTCATCGCTTCGATCGGTGGTGCGCTCGGCGTGCTGCTCGCTTTCTGGGCGGTTGCGGCGTTCAAGGCAATTGGCGCCGGCTTGATCGCGCGCATCGATGAAATTGGCATTGATGTCCCGGTTCTGATTTTTTCGGCGGGGACAATCTTCGTCGCGACCGTGCTCTTCGGTTTGTTGCCGGCGTGGAAAGCCGCACGGGTGAATGTCGAGCCGGCATTGAAATCGGGCGCGCGCAGCAGCGGGAGCGGTTTGGCGCGCGTGCGCAAAACTTTAATTGTCAGCGAGCTCACGCTTGCGCTGATGCTTTTGATTGGCGCTTCACTTCTGGTGAAGAGCTTTTGGCGACTAACGAACGTCAATCCCGGTTTTGATCCGGCGCACGTGCAAACGTTTCGCCTGCGTTTGCCTGATTTGAAATACGTGGACCCGCAGATGTCGATCCGCGCGGTCAGAGAATTGCGACGGCGCATCGGCGAGTTGCCGGGAGTCATTCGCGTCGGAATCACGAGCGGAATTCCGTTAGGCCGTGAAAACGAAGTCGGTTATTGGCTGGAAGGTCAGCCCGAGCCGGCGAACCAACTGCAATGGCCGGTGTCGCTCGCGTACTACGTCGACGAAGATCTCTGCCGCACGCTTGGCATTCCTCTTCTCGCGGGACGGATGTTGAGCGAGAGAGACACCGGCGACACGCCGCCGGTGGTTCTGGTGGACGACGAATTTGTGCGCATTCATTTTGGCGGCGACGTGCACGCTGCGCTCGGGCGTCGGCTGCGCTTCAACGGCGAGAATGAGCCGTGGCGCGAGATCGTCGGCGTCGCGCGGCACGTCACGCATTACGGTTTGGAGGAACACGCGCGCGCCGAAGTTTATCAGCCGTGGTTGCAAATGACTCCGGGGCCGAGCGTCAATTATCATTACCTGCGCGCGATGGATTTTGCGGTGAAAACTGCGGGCGAACCGAATTCGTATCTGCCCGTGATCAAGGCGGAGCTGCGCAAGGTCGACAACGACCTCCCGCTTGGAAACGTGGCAACACTCGAAGAAAAATTGCGTCACTCCACTGCGACGCGCCGATTCAGTCTCGGTTTGATCAGCACGTTTGCATTTATCGCGCTCGCTTTGAGCGCGGTCGGTTTGTACGGCGTGATGAGCTATGGCGTAAACCAGCGAACGACCGAGATCGGCATCCGCATGGCGGTGGGCGCAGAACCCAAGGATGTGCTCAAGCTGATCTTGCGCGAAGGTTTCCTCTTAGCTGTTGTTGGCACACTGTTGGGCGCCGGTGGCGCATTCGCGCTGACCCGATTTCTTTCGAGCGTCTTGTTCGGCGTCTCTGCGACTGATCCAATAATTTACCTAAGCGCGACCGCATTACTCTTGATCGTCGCGATCGCGGCCTGTTTTTGGCCGGCACGAAGAGCCTCCGCCGTTCAACCGCTCGAGGCGCTCCGGTATGAGTAGAATTCTCTTCAAAACGCCCACCAGTATCTTCTTTTCGCGTAACGGTGACTAAAGCCGACTTGGATTCGCGGTTGACTCGGAACGCTTTCGCGAGTTGAGAGTTAGCCGGTGAGCCGGGTTCTGATTGCCGATGATCAGCGCGATGTGCTGGAAGCGCTGAGGATTTTGCTCAAGGGCGAGGGGCACCAGACCGAGTCGGTCACGTCGATCAGCGGAATTTTCAACGCGCTGCAGCAACGCGATTACGCGCTGTTGATGATGGACCTGAATTACACCCGCGACACCACTTCAGGCCAGGAAGGTCTCGAAGTGATTCCGAAACTCCAGGCGCTCGACAGCACGCTGCCCATCGTGGTGATGACGGCGTGGGCGACGATCGATCTCGCGGTCGAGGCGATGAAACGCGGCGCGCGCGATTTCGTGCCGAAACCGTGGGACAACGAGCGGTTGCTCACAATTGTCCGGACCCAGATCGAGCTCGGGAGCGCGTTGCGCAAAGGCCGGAAACTCGAAGCGGCGAACAAATTACTTGTTGGCAATGTTCCGAACTTGATCGCGGAAGCGTCGTCGATGCGGCCAGTGATCGAGATGATTCCGCGCGTCGCGCCGTCAGACGCGAACGTGCTCATTACTGGCGAGAACGGCACCGGAAAAAGTTTAATCGCGCAAGCGTTGCACGCACTCTCGCCGCGCGCGTCGCACAGCATGATCACGGTCAACATGGGTGGCTTGTCGGAAACATTGTTCGAGAGCGAACTGTTCGGTCACGTCAAAGGCGCCTTCACCGACGCGAAAACCGACCGCGCGGGACGGTTCGAGCTCGCAGACGAGAGCTCACTCTTCATGGACGAGATCGCGAACATTCCGCTCAATCAACAGGCTAAACTGTTGCGCGTGATCGAGACAGGGGAGTTCGAGCGCGTCGGTTCATCGAAAACGTTGCACGCGAACGTGCGGATCATTTCGGCGACGAACGCGAATCTCGCGAATGAGATCGCGGCCGGAAAATTTCGACAGGATCTGCTTTTTCGTCTGAATACGATCGAGATCGCGCTTCCGCCGTTGCGTGATCGCCGCGAGGATATTATCCCGCTGGCCAAGAATTTTCTTTCACAGCACGTGCAACGTTATCGCAAACAGATGGCTGGGTTCGACGAGGCGGCGCGTGACCGGCTGATGCAGCATTCGTATCCCGGGAACGTGCGCGAACTGGATCATGTCGTCGAGCGCGCGGTGTTGATGGCGCACGGGCCGCAAATCAAAGCGGCCGATCTTGGCCTAACGACTGCTGGCGGAGAATCGAAGAGCCTGGAAGATATGAGTCTCGAAGATGTGGAAGCCTTTTTGATCAAGAAAGCGCTAGCCCGAAACAACGGGAACGCGCGCAAAGCGGCGGAAGCGCTCGGGCTTAGTCGAAGCGCGTTTTACCGACGGCTTCAACAATATGGACTCTAACCATTTTCGGTTTTCGGATTTTGGATTGTCGGTCTGATGAAGCGCGGGCCGAAAGATCGGTATCGGTTTTCACATCAGGGCAAATTGACGTGGTTGATCATCGGCGCAGTGGCGCCGGCGGTGATCATCGTGATGTCGATCTTATGGTTCGGCAATTATAGCGCCAAAGTGCAATGGACGCTGACCCTCGTGATCCTCGCAATCACCGCCGGGTTCATTTCTGCAGCCCGCGATCATGTGGTGCATCCGCTACAAACGATGAGCAATTTGCTGGCGGCCTTGCGCGAAGGTGATTACTCCATTCGCGCCCGCGGCGCACGGCCCGATGACGCGCTCGGCGAGGTGTTGCTGGAGGTCAACACGCTCGGTGAAACACTGCGGGTGCAACGCCTCGGCGCGTTCGAAGCGACGGCGCTCCTGCGCATGATCATGGCCGAGATCGACGTCGCCGTTTTTACGTTCGATCCAGATCGGCGGCTGCGCCTGGTCAACCGTGCCGGTGAAAATCTTCTCGGCCAGCCGATCGACAAACTCCTTGGCAAGAGCGCTGGCGACCTCGGTCTCGAAAATTGCTTCGCTGTCGATGAAGATGAGCCGCTGACGTTATCGTTTCCGGGTGGATCCGGGCGGTGGGGCGTGCGGCGGAGCACGTTTCGCGAACATGGTTTACCGCATGAGCTGCTCGTCCTGACGGATTTGAGCCGCACCCTGCGCGAGGAAGAGCGGCGCGCGTGGCAACGGCTCGTTCGCGTGCTTGGTCACGAAATGAATAATTCCCTCGCGCCAATCAAATCGTTGGCCGGCAGTTTGGAAACTCTGTTCCGCCGCGAGCCGATGCCGCGGGATTGGAAAGAGGACGCCGAGAGCGGATTGAAGTCGATCGCGGCGCGCGCGGATTCGCTCAGCCGATTTATGCAGGCCTATACCCGTTTGGCAAAACTTCCGCCGCCGCAAAAGGAAGATGTCGATCTTGGCGAGCTGGTGCAGCGGGTAGTGAATCTCGAGCCGCGCTTGAAAGTGCAAATTGTTCCTGGACCGAAATTGCAGATCAACGCCGACGCCGCGCAGATTGAACAAGTGCTGATCAATCTCGTGCACAATGCAGTCGATACCGCCGTTGAAACAAAAGGCGGCGTAACAATCCACTGGCGCGAAGCTGGCGATTGCGCCGAAGTGATCGTTACAGATGAAGGCGAGGGAATCATGAATCCGACGAATTTATTCGTGCCGTTTTTCACGACAAAACCGGAAGGATCTGGAATCGGATTGACGTTGAGCCGGCAAATTGCGGAAGCGCACGGCGGCACGTTGAGCTTAGCGAATCGAACGGATCGAACCGGCGCGGAAGCGGTGTTGCGCTTGCCAAAGTGAAATGTAGCTACGGCGCTTTGTCGCCGTGATTTTAGAAACGCCTCGACAGAGCGAGGCGGCTACTATGTCCCGAATTCGGGACGGCATTGTCCCACAACCGAATCACTTCGGTATTCACCAAAAAATTGGTGAAAAACTTTAATCACTGATCATCAGTGACTTATGACTTTGTTATCAGCCGTGGCATGGCCATTGCAATAAGGATTTTCGAAATGAAAAAACTTTTGAATCCAGTGAGCAGCCGAAACGCTTCTCATTAGAGACGAAAGGGAAAGGAATTATGAAACCAACCAACAATACAAACAAAGACGCGTGGAAGTTCCCGTTCGTTGATTTCCAATATCAAGCCTCCAGCCTGGAAGATTTGACGGACCGCTGCACGAAACTGTCGAATTCGTTTCGCGACATCAGCCGCGATTACTTCGACAACGAAGAGAACAACGACTTTCTCAGCAACGCCGCAATTTTCTTCGCGTTGATTGCGGCGGCGCTGGTGCCGATTGCGGCGAGCGCTTCAGAGATGATCCATCTCGTCCGCGTGCTGCCAACGTTTTAATCAGCCGTGACCTCACAGCCCCAGAAAGACGAGGATCATACGATTGTCCGGCCAAGCGGTTTTACACCGAGCCTTTCATCGATGGATGTTCCGCGAAAAGGCGTAGCGGAGAAAAAGCGGAAGCGCCGCATCCTGATCATTGCCGGAAGCGCAGTTGGTTTGATTTTGGCGACGTTTCTGTTGTCGCGATTGAAACCGGCGGCACCAAGCGTGGATCGTTCGAGCGTTTGGATCGACACCGTGAAGCGTGGCCCGATGGTGCGCCAAGTCCGCGGTCTCGGCACTTTGGTTCCGGAAGAATTTCGTTGGATCCCGGCAACGACCGAAGCCAGCGTCGAGAAAATTTTGATCTGGCCGGGAACAAAAGTCGAAGCCGGTGACGTTATATTAGAGTTGACCAGCCCTGAATTGGAACAAAGCGCGCACGAAGCGGAATCGAAAGCGAAAGCCGCAGAGGCCGAGCTTGCATCTGAGCGCGCGACTCTGCAGCGCGAATTGCTCGATCAGGAATCGAAAGCCGCAACCGCGCATTCGGCTTACGAGCAGGCGAAAATGGAACGCCAAACGAACGATCAACTGGCGAAGAATGGTCTCGTTGCGGATCTCGTTTACAAAACTTCGAAAATCAAAGAAGAAGAATGTCAGAAGACCGATGACATCGAGGCGAAGAGATTCGCGTTCGCGCGGGATTCGATTGAACCCCAGCTCGCTTCGAAACAGGCAGCTGTCGACCAAGCGAACCAGCTCGCGAAATTAAAGCTCGACCAGGTTGAAGCTTTGCACGTGAAAGCGGGAATGGCCGGCGTGTTGCAAGCGCTGCCGGTGCAGGTCGGTCAACGGGTGAAGCCTGGCGACAACCTCGCGCGCGTGGCCGATCCCTCGAAGTTAAAAGCGCAAGTCAAGATTGCCGAAACGCAGGCGAAAGATATTCAGCCGGGACAGCAGGCGACGATCGACACTCGGAACGGCGTGGTAAAAGGCCACGTCAAACGCGTCGATCCGGCGGTGGAGCAGGGGACAGTGACGGTAGATGTTGCGTTCGATGAAGAATTGCCCAAAGGCGCGCGTCCGGATTTGAGTGTCGATGGAACGATCGAGCTCGAGCGTCTTGATAATGTTGTGTTTGTCGGCCGGCCGGCATTTGGCCAGGAAAATAATACCGTCGGCATGTTTAAACTCGTGCCCGGCAGCAGCGAGGCTGTACGAACATCGGTGAAGCTGGGCAAAAGCTCGGTTAACACGATTGAAATTCTCAGCGGCCTGAATCCGGGCGATCAGGTCATCCTCTCCGATACCAGCGCCTGGGATTCACACGAAAGAGTTCGACTCAACTAAACCCAACCATGCCAACCATGACATCCACCTCTCATAACCCTCATACATCAACTCGCTCCGGTGCCAACGGCTCGACGCCGTTGATCCGGCTCAATGCTGTCACCAAAGTGTTTCTGACCGACGAGGTCGAAACCCACGCGCTTTCCGGCATCCATTTGGACATTCGTGACGGAGAATACGTCTCGATTGCCGGCCCATCGGGTTGCGGCAAGTCAACGTTATTGTCGATCTTAGGCTTGCTCGACACGCCGTCGAACGGCAGTTATGCCCTCAAAGGTAACGAAGTGGCGAATCTTTCATTCGCCGATCGCGCGCGAATCCGAAATCGGGAGATCGGTTTCATTTTCCAGAGTTTCAACCTGATCGGCGACCTGACGGTTTACGAAAACGTCGAGCTGCCGCTGACCTACCGGGGGATGAGTGCGGGTGATAGGAAGACTTTGGTCACCCAAGCGCTCGATCGCGTGGGCATGGCCCATCGCGCGAAACATTTGCCGAGCCAGCTCTCGGGCGGTCAACAGCAACGCGTTGCGGTTGCGCGCGCGCTCGCCGGCAAACCGGCGATTTTGTTGGCGGACGAACCGACCGGAAATTTGGATTCGCGCAATGGCGAAGCGGTGATGAACCTGCTCAAGGAATTGCACGCCGGCGGCGCGACCATTTGCATGGTCACGCACGACGAACGTTTCGCGAAGCACGCCGATCGCACGGTGCACTTGTTCGACGGACGGGTCGTGGAGGACAGCCGGATTGCGGCCTAACGAAATGTAAAATCGACAATCACCAGCGATTATGCTGAGCGAAATTAAAGTGGCGCTGCGGGGCCTCGCTAAAAGCCCCGGGTTCACTGCAATCGCGATCGCAACGCTGGCCTTGGCGATTGGCGCGAACAGCGCGGTCTTCAGTTTAATCAATGCGCTGCTCATCCGGCCGCTGCCATACGAGCAACCTTCGAGACTCGCGCTGATCTGGGAGAGCTTTGCGTCCCAGGGGCTCGACCGAATTCCAGTTTCTCCTCCAGAATACCTCGATCTCGAAAAGGCATTTAAGAGCGGCACTGGGATCGCAGCAGTTACTTATCAAACGTTCAGTCTTGGCGGCGGCGACCTTCCGGAGCGCATTTCCGGGGCGGTAGTCACACCGAGCTTGTTCCCGTTGCTCGGCGTTGAGCCGATCAAAGGCCGCACGTTTGCGAGGGAGGAACAAGGTCAGGGTCACGATGACATGATCGTAATCAGCGAGCGGCTCTGGCAACGCCGTTTTAATTCCGATCCATCACTGCTCGGCAAGTCGCTTCTCTTGAATGGCCGCAGTTACACAGTCATCGGCATCATGCCGGCCAAATTTGAATTTCCGATTCCACTGTTTGGTGTTCAAGGAAACCAGTTCGCCGAACGGGTCGATATTTGGAAGCCGGTCGCGTTCACGCCGACGGAGCTGCAGGACCGCGGTAATCGCAGCTATGGCCTGATTACGCGATTGCGTTCGGATGTTTCTGCGACCCAGGCACAGGCGGAATTGGACACAATCATGGCAGATTGGATTCGTACCTACCCTGACAATTACAAAGACTCAGGCTTCGGCGCCAGGGTTTACCCGCTGCAGGATCAAGTAGTCGGCGGAATGCGAACTGGCCTAGATATCCTGCTGGGCGCGGTCGTTTTCGTGCTCCTGATCGCGTGCGCGAATCTTGCCACAATGCTTTTGGCGCGCGCGGGTGCGCATGAGCGCGAGCTTGCGATTCGCATTGCGCTTGGCGCAGGACGCTGGCGGTTAGTACGGCAAATGTTGACTGAGAGTGTATTGCTTGCCCTGGCGGGCGCGGCGGGTGGAATCGTTCTTTCGATTTGGGGCCTTGAATTCCTCAAGCAAATTGGCGCGCGGACCATTCCGCGACTCACCGAAGTCAATGTCGATCTGATCGTTTTAGTGACGACCGTGGTCGTATCGGTTGGCACCGGCATCTTGTTCGGAATGATTCCCGCGTTTGCCAGCGCAAAGCCGGAGCTGACCGAAGCGCTCAAGGACGGCGGCCGTTCATCGACGACCAGTGCGCGTCGCAACCAAGTGCGCAGTACGCTTGTCGTCGCAGAAATCGCTCTCGCACTCGTGTTGCTCGTGGGCGCCGGGCTTTTGCTCAAGAGCTACGCGCGCGTCCAGAACATCGATCCTGGATTCGATCGCCACAACGTGCTGACGATGGAGGTCGCGCTCTCGGATCTCAAATATCGGGAGCAAACACGGCCAGAATACGTCGGGGGGGAGTCAGTGGTTCGGTTTTGGGACGAAGCACTTCGGCGCGTTCGACAATTACCTGGCGTAGAGGCGGCCGCAGCGACGCTCGTTCTTCCGTTGAGCGGCTCAAACTCCGATTCTTCGTTTGCAATCGAAGGCCGGATCGGCGGAAAGGAACCTACTCCAGACGAGGAACTTCGCATTATTACGCCGGATTATTTCCGAGTGTTACGAACGGCCCTGCTCAGCGGTCGTTCCTTTGTCGATTCGGACAATGCCAGTGCGCCTGGGGTTGTGATCATCAACGACGCGCTGGCGCGAAAGTATTGGCCAAACGAAGATCCGCTTGGAAAGCGCATTACTTTTAGCGATCCGCGCAAACCGGACGCGAAATGGCTGACTATTATCGGAATTGTCCGGAGCATCCGACACCGCGCGCTCGATCTCGATCCGCAACCTGAATATTATGTTCCTCTCGCCCAGGGCGCAGACCGCACCATGATTCTTGCGGTGCGGAGCAAGCAGGATCCGCGCAGCCTGACGTCCGCGATTCGCCGTGAAATTCAATCGATAGATCCCGACCAACCGATTGCCAGTGTTCGCACGCTCGAAGCCGTTACCGCTGATTCAGTTGCGCCGCGGCGAATGTCGATGGTTTTGCTGGGCGCGTTTGCCGGAATCGCCTTGTTGCTCGCGAGCGTCGGGATTTACGGAGTCATTTCGTATCTGGTCGTCCAGCGCACACATGAGATCGGCGTGCGCATGGCACTTGGTGCACAACGCGGCGACGTTTTGCTTTTAGTTGTTGGGCACGCCGCGAAACTGGTTGGAATCGGCACCCTCATCGGTTTGCTCTTGGCTTTCTTTTCGACACGGACGCTTTCGGCATTCCTCTACACCGTCGGCGCATTTGATTTGGCGACATTCGTTCTCGTCACGGTCGCGCTCGCCGCGATTGCGTTGCTCGCCAGCTACATTCCTGCTCTTCGCGCAACCCGCGCCGATCCGATGATCGCGCTCAGCCATAACGCCTGACCATATGATTCATGATCTAAAATTTGCATTTCGTCAGGTGATGAAAGCTCCAGGATTCACCCTTGCAGCGGTAACTGTGCTCGCGCTCGGCATCGGCGTGAACACGGCGGTGTTCAGTCTGGTCAACACCCTGTTCTTTGCTCCTCCGGCTTATTCCAAACCGCACGAAATGGTGCAGCTGTTTTCGCAGGACAAAAAGGATCCGAAAAAGTTTCGCGGGTTTTCTTATCCGACGTATCGCGATATTCGCGAGCAGAATTCGGTCTTTACGGACGTAATGGCTTTCAATCTCGCTTTCGTGGGAATCGGCCAGAAAGCCGATACCCGTCGCGCGTTTAGTGCGGTTGTTACCTCGAACTATTTCTCCGTGCTCGGCGTTCAGCTGGCGCGAGGCCGTGCATTTTTGCTGGAAGAAGAAACGTCCGGACGCAACGCGCCGGTCGCGATCGTCAGTTACAGTTACTGGCAGAAGCAAAATCTCGATCCAGCCGTTCTCGGGTCGCAGTTAATGGTCAACGGTCACTCCTTCACCGTTGTCGGGATCGCGCCCAAGGGCTTCGTCGGCACAATGCAAATTCTTTCGCCGGACGTTTGGTTGCCGATGAGCGTTTATGATCAGGTCGCCAACGATTTTGGATCAGAGGATAAGACCACGATTGACGACCGGAAGGGGACGCAACTGCGCATCATGGGTCGACTCAAGCCCGGGATGACACCGGTTGCAGCCAAACCCGCGCTCGAAGGCCTCGCGACCAATTTGGAAAAAGCGTATCCGGTCGAACAAAAGGATCAGACGTTTCTGACGGCACCGGTGGCTCGTAATTCGGTAAGCAACAACCCGGCGGCCGAAGGCGGGATAAAGATTATTGCTCCGTTGCTACTCGGGATGGCATTAGTGGTGTTGTTAGTGGCGTGTCTTAATCTCGCTAACATGCTGCTCGCGCGCGGGACAGCACGACGGAAGGAAATCGCGATTCGTCTTGCGCTCGGTGGCAACCGTTGGCGCATTGTTCGTCAACTTTTGACCGAGGGATTTGCCCTGGCCCTGCTCGGCGGCGTTTTCGGCGTTATTCTTGGCCTCTGGTCTTCTGATTTGCTGATTGGCTCGATGCGGAAGCTGATGCCGCTCGACATAGTGTGGTTGGCAGGCCCGAATCCCGCAATTTTGGCGGCGACGTTTGGATTTTGCCTGATTGCCACGCTCATGTTTGCGCTTGGACCGGCTTTGAAACTTTCACGCAGCGCGGTGGTGATGGACTTAAAGGAACATGCCGGTGAGGACGTGGTGCGGCGCCGCTGGAGATTTTTGCCGCGCCATCCGCTTGTTGTTGTGCAAATTGCCTTCTCACTCGCACTTATTACTGCTGCAGCTTTGTTCATTCGCGGCGCGCGGAAAGCTGCGTCGGTCGATACGGGATTAAGACCGGGCGCAAGTTACGTTCTGGAGGTCGATGCGAGCCTGGCCGGCTATGAACCTGCACGCGCGCAAGAGCTTTATCGCAACTTGAACGAGAGACTGGCGGCGTTGCCGGGCGTGGAGCACGCGAGTATCGCCGCGATCGTTCCATTTGGGATGTTCGAGCAAAGCAGAAAAGTGCGCCGCGCCGGTATTCATGTCGCCCCGGACGCAAAGCCGGCGACTGCGGCCGACGGACTTGCTTTTGACGTGCCATGGAACAGCGTCGGCGCGGATTATTTTTCAACGGTCGGACTACCTATCGTGCGCGGTCGCGCCTTCACCGAAGTGGAAGCGACCCAGCCCGGGCCGAAGGTCGCGGTGATTGACGAAGTTCTGGCTAAGAAACTCTGGCCAGATGGCGACGCCCTTGGACAGCGCATTCAATATGCGGCCGCGAATGCTCCATCGGCCCAAGGAAGCGGAGGCGCTCACGCTGGAGGGAGCGCCGATTTGAACGAAAGGGAAAAGCCGGACGAGACGATCGAAATCGTCGGCATTGTCCCGGCTTCGCGTCACGCGCTTTTCGAAAAGGAACCGGTCGGCGCAATTTGTTTGCCGTTCGCCCGTGGATTCCAGAGCGATGTCTCATTTTTCGTTCGGTTCCATTCGCTTTCTCCTGGAGACGAACCGAACACCGCAGATTTGATTCGTCGCACCGTGCGCGATGTCGATCCTTCACTCCCGATTTTATCTCTGCGAACATTCGCGCAGCACCTTGAGTCAAATCTCGATCTCTGGGTTGTCCGCGCGGCTGCCGCGTTATTTTCCATTTTTGGCGGACTTGCCCTTGGTCTCGCGGTCGTGGGCCTCTACGGGGTCAAAGCTTATTCGGTCGCGCGAAGGACCCGGGAAATCGGAATTCGCATGGCACTCGGTGCGCAAGCGGGAGCGGTTTTACGAATGATCATGCGGGAAGGCTCCATCATGGTGATCACCGGAGTCGCAATCGGACTCTTGCTCGCAATAGCGACAGGAAGAATCGTGAGCGGAATTCTTTACGAGGTCAGGCCGCTCGATCCATTCGCGTTCACGGTTGCTCCATTGGTGCTCGCCGGCGCGGCGCTCATTGCCACCTGGTTACCCGCCCGACGCGCCACCCAAGTCGATCCAATCCAGGCCCTGCGCACCGAATGAAAGAGACTCTTTATATATGATCCGGCTTCACAATCTCGAGCGTTCCTATCCGTTGGCGAAAGGGAAATTCTTTTACGTTCTGCGCGATATCGACATCGAAGTCGCCGAAGGGGAGTTCGTTTCGGTGATGGGACCGTCGGGCGCTGGAAAATCCACACTCCTGCACATTCTCGGCATGCACGACCACGGCTGGACCGGGGAATATTTTTTCAACGAAACGGCCGTCCATCATTTGAAAGCCAAGGAACGGGCCGCCCTCCGCAACGAGCGGATCGGTTTTGTCTTCCAGCAATACCATTTGCTCGACGATCTGACGGTTTACGAAAACCTCGAGATTCCGTTGTCATATCGGAAAGTCAGCAAGAACGAACGTTCGGCGATCGTGGCCGACGCGCTCGACAAATTTCAGATTGTCGCGAAGAAGGATTTGTATCCGCGCCAACTTTCCGGCGGCCAGCAACAGCTCGTGGGCGTGGCGCGGGCGATTATTGCCAGCCCGAAATTAATTTTGGCAGACGAGCCGACTGGAAATCTTCACTCGAGTCAGGGCGAAGAGATCATGGAGCTCTTTCAAAAACTGAATACCGAAGGCACGACCATCATTCAGGTCACGCACTCGGAAAAAAATGCAGGATACGGAAATCGGATCATCCAATTGCGCGACGGTTGGGTGGTCGAGCCAGCGAGGAGGTAAAGATATGATTCTAGATTCATTTCAACAGGATGTGCGGGTCGGTCTGCGAGTTTTGTTCAAAGACAAAGCGTTTTGCTTTCTGGCCGTGCTGGTACTCGGACTTGGCATCGGCGGCGCCACCACGCAATTCACGATCGTCAACGCAATCGTGCTCCGCGGGTTTTCTTTTCCGCATCCCGAGCAACTGGTCAGCGTGGGATTGATCGATCCGAAGGCGAGCGATCAAAACAACAACTTTGGTATCGGCAATATTCCGACCGCTCAGGACTACGAAGATTTGAAGGCGGCGCAGAAGTCGTTCTCGATGATGGCCGGTTACCTCGCCGGATCGACCATCAACGTCACCTACAAAAACAATCCCCAGCGTTACACCGGCGGTTACGTCACCGAAGATTTCTTCAAAATTGTCGGTGTCTCGCCGGTCCTTGGCCGCGATTTCACAGCAGAGGACAACAAACCGGGCGCGGAAAAGGTCACGATCCTCGGCGACGAAATCTGGCGGCGCGATTTCAATGCCGATCCCAAGATCGTTGGGCAAAGCGTTCGAATTAACGGCAAGGCCGCCACCATCATCGGCGTGATGCCGCCCAACTTTAAGTTTCCAGTTGCGGAGGAACTCTGGACCCCACTCTATAATGAGTTTCCGCCGCAGCCGCGCGGCGACTTGCGCATTGGAGCGAGCAATAACGCACCGGCGGTGATGGGCCGCTTGAAGCTCGATGTAACTCTCGATCAAGCGAACGCGGAGTTTATAGCGCTGGCTCGCCATTTGGCAGAGGACAATCCGAAGACGAACCAAAATTTTACTTCAGCAAGCGTGCAACCTCTGCTCCACGCATTCACTGGCGTGCAGTTTCGCCAGACTGTGTGGGCGATGCTCGGCGCGGTCATCCTGGTGTTGCTGATTGCGTCCGTAAACGTGATGAACATGCAGTTTGGCCGCGCTGCCTTGCGGGCAAAAGAACTGGCGATTCGTGGTGCGCTCGGCGCGACGCGTTGGAGACTCGTGCGTCAAATGTTGACCGAAAGTCTGGTAGTCGCGGTCTTCGGCGCGATCGCGGGCGTGATGATCGCTTACTGGTCAATCGATTTCTTTGTTCGTGCGATCAACGCGTTGCCGTTTCCGGCACCCTACTACTGGAAATTCACAATCGACGGCCCGGTCCTCGTTTTCACGCTCGTGATCACTTTGCTGGCTACGGTCGCTTCCGGTTTGGTCCCAGCCTTTCTGAGCGCGAGGGGCAACGCGGCAGAAATTATGAAAGAAGGCGGGCGCGGCAACAGCAGTCGTTTGGTCAATGTGATCACGCGCTCGTTGGTAATCGGGCAGATTGCGTTAACCGCTGGGCTTTTGATCGCCGCAACTTTGGAAGTCAAATCGATCCGAAATCAGATGAAGCTCGACTACGGCTACGACGAAAATGGTGTTTATGCCGCGAGGATGGGTTTGATGGAAGGCGCCTACCCGAACGAGGACGCGCGCCGCGAGTTCTTCAAGCGGGCGGCGCGTTCGTTGCGGGCCAATCCGCAGTTCGACTCCGCGGCGATGAGCAGTCGTTTCCGAATGACCTTTGACGGTCAGGGTCAGTATGAAGTGGACGGCAAGAATTATCTGACCGATCGGGATCGGCCCCGTGGAAATTTCGAATCGGTCTCGGACTTTTATTTCGCGACGCTCGGTTTGAAAATTCTCGAAGGCCGCGATTTCACAGTCGACGACGTCGACTCGAAACAACCGGTCGCAATTGTGAACGCGAGTTTTGCCCGAAAATACTGGGGCAATCAAAGCGCGCTCGGTCATCAGGTCCGGATTTTCAATCCCGGACAGCCGCAGCCGTGGCGCACGATTGTCGGCGTCGTGCCAGACATGCTGATGCAAGGCCCGTTCGACCAGCAAACCGAGAGCGCGGGATTTTATATGCCGTTGCTCGGCGCCTCGCCGGCTCCTCAATTCTTAACGATCCTGGTTCACCCGCGCGCGCACCAACGGGCTGAAACGCTTGGCCCGGGTTTGAGCAAAGCAATTGCCGAGCTCGATTCAAACCTTCCGACTTATTTTGCCGGAACCCCGGGACGCTTTCACAATGAAATCCTTTCCGCCAATCGCATCATTGCGACGCTGTTCACCATTTTTGGAATCGTCGCGTTCATTCTTTCCGCGGTCGGCCTTTATGGCGTGATGAGTTTTTCGGTGAACCAGCGCACTCAGGAGTTTGGCATTCGCATGGCGTTGGGCGCGGACGCGCACCGGATCTTCCGAATGGTCATGACGCAAGGTGCCTGGCAATTGGTCATTGGTCTGGTGCTTGGCACCGGCGGAATCGCCTTGCTCTTCGGCGTCGTTGCCGCGGCGGCGTTGAAGAACATTCTCTTCAAGGTCAACGCCCTCGACCCGACAATTTATTTCGCAGTCGCCGGAATGCTGACGCTGGTCGCGGCCGCGTCCTGTTTTGTTCCCGCGCGGCGCGCCACCCGTGTCGATCCAATGGTTGCACTTCGTTACGAGTGAATTTTGCCGATGTCGATCTTAACAACCCACTAAATATATGAGCAAGATTCTTGGGAACATGTTGGTCCTGTTTGCCGTTGCGCTGACTGCTTCGGCGGCTTCCGAAGAAAATATCAATCGCCAAATCGACGCGGTCGCTGGCGAAAAGCTGATTGTCGATGTCGATTTCGGAACAATCGACGTGAGTGCGGGCGCTGATGGCAAAGTCACGCTCGAAGCGCATCGCAAAATCGACTTCGGCGACGAATCGAAAGAGAAAGAATATCTCGCCAGCGCGCCAATCACCGTCAGCAAAGAAGGAAACGTAGTCACGATTCGCTCGCGCGGAAACAAACCAGAGCACTGGAATTTTGGTCACTGCGAAACAGACGCCAAATACACGATTCGGGTTCCCAAAAGATTTGATCCGGAACTGCGGACGGACGGCGGCACGATAAGCGTTCGCGATATCGCCGGTAATCTTAAGGCGCACACCAGCGGCGGCCGCATGACGTTCACGCACTTGGAGGGAACGCTCGACGGAGAAACCAGCGGCGGCGCGATTGAGGCTGAGGATTGTCGCGGACCGATCGACATCAAAACAAGCGGTGGTCACATCAAAGTCACCGATGGCAAAGGGAGTCTCAACGCAAACACTTCTGGTGGCGGCATCGAAGTGCACAATTTTTCTGGTGATGCCGACATTAGAACGACCGGCGGGAGTCTCGATCTCGATAAAATTTCCGGTAAAATCGTTGGGAAAACTTCCGGCGGCGGAATCCGCGCGCGGATTCCAGATCTTCTTGGCGACGTAAAATTAGAAACGAGCGCCGGCAGCATCGACTTCGCCGTTCCCCCCAACGCCGCCTTGACGATTGAAGCGAAGACGAGCGTTGGGGAAGTCGAAAGTCGTCTGCCAATTGAAGGAACCGATGTCGGTCGCGAGCAGTTGCGCGGCACATTGAACGGCGGCGGCAAATCCGTGCGCCTCGCCACCTCCGCTGGAAAAATCACGATTCATGCGACATCCGAAGAAGCAGCGAATCGATAAAGATTCTATGCTGGAAGATGTTCGATTCGCATTTCGACAATTGCTGAAGCATCCGCACTGAATAGTTGTCATGAATAATCTTCGATTCGCCGTCCGCCAACTAATTAAAAACCCGGCATTCTCGGCCGTCGCGATCATAACCCTCGCGCTTGGGATCGGTGCGAACACCGCCATCTTCAGCATCGTCAACGCAGTTCTGCTTCGGCCGCTGCCGTATCCGGACGCGGATCGGATCATGGTGCTGAACGAATCATCTGGACCGGGCCAGGATTATTCCGTCGCGTTGCCCGATTATTTGGATTGGCAAAAAGACAACACAGTTTTCGAACATCTCGCCGCGACGCATAAGGAATCGCGAAATCTCAGCGGCATTCCGGGGCGCGATCCGGAGCGCATTTCGTGCGCTTCGGTGACACGGAATTTTTTCAATATCGTTGGCCTGCCGCCGGAAATTGGCCGCAGCTTCAGCGAAGACGAAGACAAGGTCGGCGCGCCGCCAGTTGTGATCATCAGCGATCGCTTATGGCGCCGCGCATTCAACGCCGACCCGGCAGTTCTCGGAAAATCGATCACGCTGCACGATTCGAACTACACCGTGATTGGTGTCATGCCGCCGCAAATGACCTCGCCGCAAGACAGTGACGTATGGCTGTCGATGATGCGCAGGAGCAACAATTCGGTATGGATGCAGCGTTTCATTCACCCAATGATTTATGTCTGGGGCAAGCTCAAACCGGGAGTGACGGTCGATCAAGCGCGCACGGAAATGAAGGGAATCGCTACGCGTTTGGAAAAAGCGTTCCCGGACACGAACGGTAACGAGACCGCGGTGGTCACGCCTCTGCTGGACAATCTGGTTGGCAAATATCGGACCAATCTTGGGCTGCTGCTTGGAGCGGTCGGGCTCGTTCTGCTGATTGCCTGCGCCAATCTCGCAAATCTGTTTGCCGCCCGAGGCGCCGCGCGCGCCCGGGAATTCGCGATCCACGCCGCGGTCGGCGCCACTCGCGGGCAAATCATTAAGAAACTTCTGATCGAAAGTTTCCTGATTGCAATCCTCGGCGGAATCCTCGGGTTCTTCCTTGCGATCTGGGTCCGCGATGGCTTGATCGCACTCGGTCCGGGAGAAGTGTCTCGATTTCACGAAATTTCGTTCGATCTGCCGGTCCTCGGCTTCACCTTTATGGTCGCATCCTTCACGACTGTGCTGTTCGGTCTGTGGCCGGCCTGGCAAGCCTCCCATGCTGACGTTCAGCTCGCGCTGAAGGAAGGCTCTGCCGGCAGCGGCGATGGACCGTCGGCGAAACGCGCGCGTGACTGGCTTGTCATTAGTGAGATCGCCCTCACTCTCACTTTGCTGGTCGCGGCCGGTCTGGTTCTGAAAAGTTTTTCGCGCCTCCAATCGCTCTCGTTAGGCTACGAACCGCGTGCGCTTTTCACCGCGCGCTTCGAGTTGCCGTGGCGGAAATATAACGACCGGGACAAGATCGACACCTTCTCAAGAGCGTTGCTCGAGAAAATTCGCCCGCTGCCCGGCGTGCAAAATGCCGGCCTTAGCTCGAACGGACCGCTCATGGGCGGCTGGCAAACTGGTTTTTGGCGCGAAGAAAAGCCACGGCCGAAACCAGCGGACATGTTGAGCAGCGATCTCGAAGTGGTTGGCGGCGATTATTTTTCAACCTTCAAGGTGCCGTTGTTGCGCGGCCGGACGTTCAATGAACGCGACACGAAAGACTCGCCGCGCGTGATCATCATCGATCAGGCAATGGCCGAACAATATTTTCCGGGCGAAGACCCGATCGGGAAAAGGCTCGGAGTTGATGCGGGCAATGACGACGAAGGCTGGGTGATGAGCGAAATCGTCGGCGTGGTCGCGCGCATGCGCTTTCACGCAGTTGAAGAAATGGCTCCGTTGCCGGTGATCTATTGCTCGCTGGCGCAGGCCCAACGAACCAGCTTCACGCTTTTTGCGAGATCCACGATGGGTTCCGCCGCCCTCGAGCATTCAATTCGTGATGCGGTCGCGTCGCTTGATCCGTCGCTGCCCGTCTTCGATGCGCGGCCGATGATGGATCGCGTTCAGGAAAGCTGGGGAAGTCAACGTTTGCTGAGTTTTCTATTTTCAATTTTTGCCGGGCTCGCGCTGGTGCTGGCCACTATCGGTCTTTACGGATTGCTCGCCTATACCACGCTCAAACGCGTCCGTGAAATCGGTATTCGCCTCGCACTTGGCGCGCGCCCGGCCCAAATTCGCACGCTCGTTCTGTCGCACGGGCTGCATTTGCTGTT
>DATFXN010000031.1:0-57014 GCA_035315805.1 Chthoniobacterales bacterium | reverse complement strand
TAAATCGGTAGGTGTCGTCCACAGTCCTCCTGCGGCCATTTCCGGTTGAGCATGCCACCCGCCCGTTACCGGTTTGCCGCTAATCATCGTGCCGTGCGCTGCGCTGACTGCAAGTTGTGGCGGTAACGGCTGCTCGAATGTACTCTGCGTCATACCAAGCGGTAAAAAAACAAGACGCCGCACGAGATCCGGGAATGTCTCGCTCGTTGAGTCCAGCAGAAGTTGCTGCAGGACCAAATACGCGTTGCCCGAATACGACCATTCTCTCCCTGGAACGCGCGTGACCACAACAGGAGCATTCGTTGCCGGTGCTTCGCCTTTGAGCACCTGCAACAGTGTCGGGATCGGTGCGTCGATCGCATATCCGGGAAAAAAGTCGCCGCCTGTAATTCCGGACGTGTGGTCTAGAATCCGCGCGAGCGTTACCTTTTCATCCTTGGTGAACGCGTTGGGTGGGACCTTCCAACCGGTGAGGCTCCCGTTAACGTCCGAGTCCAAAGACAATTTGCCCGAATCCACTAACGCAAGTGCTACCAACGCCGTTACCGCTTTACTAATGGAACCCGCAAGAAAGAGCGTCCGCGGAGTCACCGCGGCGGAGCCCCCCTTTTCGGTAACCCCGTACCCTCTGGCCCATGCGATCTTGTAATCGTGAATAACTGCGACGCTCATTCCGGGTATCCCTTTCGCTTTCATAAGCGCTGCGACGTCCACTATCCTTTCCACGGTGGAGCTTGGGTTTTGCGCATCCCCAGCGATCGCTGTCGTAACAACGAATCCCAACAGAAGGACTGCCATTAGATACAAAATGGCCGCCAACACTTTTCTCACATCAGTCTGATGCAGTAGCTGCGGCGACTGGATTCAAAAAAATGCCGCGTTCGGCGAGCGCAGCGCTTAAGGCCTAATGAGACAAAGCTGAGCCACCGCAAGCGAGGGCACATGTGGCAACAAATCAAAGAGACGAAGTGAACAAGAAGCGACGCATCGGAACGGTTCGCGGTTGGCTCCAGCGCCTGGTTAGGCGTATGGCGTGGCAGCTCACTTGTGTTCTGTCTGGAGTGTAATCCTTCCCCCGCGCCATTTTGTTGCCGATTCGCATCGCTTCCGCCAAACCTTGGCGCAAGCTAAACGGATGAGCCTATGGCAATCAACAAATCAAAAAACTCTGACCTGATCCTGAACGCTTAATAGACGTTAGACTTGGACGAGTCGAGCTTGGTCACCTCCATCTGACCGGCTGGATTGACGACATAAGTCACGTCGACGATCTGCCCGACTTTGTAGGTCCACTCGATTTTTCCATACGTGAAGCGGTACTGCTTCCCGTTCGACACAATCAAGAACGTTTGTCCGTCCTTGTCGATCTGCGTGATCTTGCCGGTTATCTGTTTCGGCGAAGCTTTGTCCACTTGTTCCGATGGATTGCTCGTCGTCGATTTGACTGTTCCCGTCTGGGCCGTCAGGATCCCGCCAACGGTTGTCAGCAACGCCGCGCCCACAACCAGGCTAACTAACTTTTTCATTACACCTCCCTTCTGAGATGTGATTCTTCTTTATTATGAAACACATTGAGCCCCGGTCAAATGCGCCCAATTTTTCTCAACCCGATCTCACGTCCTTCCGGTCGCCTAACGAGAATTATACGTCAACTTGTCGTATATTTCTGGACCGATAGAGGGAACAATCCCGAAAAAGGCGACAGCGCGGAGGTTCATCTTTTGGTTTCGAATTCGGAAGCCGGGATCCTGTCGGATGTAAGGTAAGGCTCATCAAGCGCCACAAACTCGGTGGCGGATCGCGCGGTAGGCTAGTCTCCACAATTCTCGGTAAAACGATACCGGAGCTTTGGCACTTTTTGGCACTTTTTTCGAGTTCATTCGGGTTATTCCTGGGTAAACAGACGCTCCAGAGGTAGGATTCGAACCTACGACCAATCGGTTAACAGCCGACCGCTCTACCACTGAGCTACTCTGGAATCTTTGATGCTCGATTGAGCCGCTGAACTTTGCGCTAACGATTTCGTGCGGCAAGTGATTTGGTTGCGGGGGCTGGATTTGAACCAGCGATCCGGCCGCTGCCGGATTATGAGCCCGGTCCCTCCAATCCTGTGATTGAATAGAATCCTCGTCCACGCCCCTGCCTTTTCAAACGATTTTCGAGTCGCCGCGCATCTGACAGCGACCTTTCCTCACTTTGCCAGGCAATTATCCATGGCCCCCGGTTGCGAGTCCAACCTGACTTCCCGGAGTTGTGTTGTTCCAATCGCCGCAAAACATTGTCGCTCAGGCCAACATAGAATTGACCGGCAGGATTCCGAAGGACGTAAACGCGATAGGCAGGCAACGCTGGGGGAATTTGGTTGCGGGGGCTGGATTTGAACCAGCGACCTTCAGGTTATGAGCCTGACGAGCTACCAGGCTGCTCCACCCCGCGGATTTATGATAGCGACGTTGTCGATCTTGCGCAAACTCAAAGCCGCCAAAATCCTAATCTTGTAATGAATTTTCCGACACGATTGATTGAGCAGTTGCGCAGTGCACGCAGCATCGTCGCGCTGACCGGCGCTGGAATTTCGGCTGAGAGCGGACTCGCCACTTTTCGTGATGCGCAGACCGGACTCTGGAGCAAATTCAAACCAGAAGAGCTCGCAACCGTCGAAGCATTTCGCCGAAATCCAAAACTAGTCTGGGATTGGTACGTCTGGCGTCGCGAGCAAGCGCTCAAGGCGGAACCAAACGCGGGCCACTTGGCTTTAGCTGATTTCGAAAACCGCGTACCCGAATTCTTGCTCGTAACTCAAAATGTCGACGGGCTTCACGCGCGCGCCGGGAGCAAACGAATTGTCGAGCTGCACGGAAATCTTCATCGCTTTCGTTGTTTTGAGAACAATTGCGCGAGCGACAACTTCGATGTCGAACATGGTCGATGTCGATCTTGCGGCGGCAATTTGCGGCCGGACGTGGTTTGGTTCGGCGAAATGCTGCCGGCCCAAGCGCTCGAAACCGCAATATCAGCGGCAGAAAATTGTAATGTCTTCTTTTCGATCGGAACTTCGAGTGTTGTTTATCCCGCGGCCGATTTCTGGCGTCGCGCGAAAGAACGCGGCGCGATCGTAATCGAGATCAACAAAGATCCGACGCAGTTAACTCCCCTCGCCGATCATTCATTCCGTGGTAAAGCCGGCGAAATCTTGCCGGCGCTTGTCCAAGAGATTTGAATTCACGAAAGAGGCGACGCTCACTAGCATTTCGCTTAATGTCGCTCGATCCTAAACGCACCGTCGCCGAGCTATAAGAGATCGACATGAAACTTGCCGAACTTCCGCCATTCGACCATGAGCCAAAAAAATACATTGGGCCGTCCGCCGATGAAGTGTTGCGGCTGCGCAAGGAATTCCTGAACCCGGGAATTTTTCTCTATTACAAAAAGCCGCTCATGCTCGTGGAAGGGAAGATGCAATACGTCTGGGACGAGCACGGCCGGAGATATCTCGACGCGCTCGGTGGAATCGTGACCGTCAGCGTCGGGCATTGTCATCCCGACGTTGTCGAAGTTGCCCGAAAGCAAAATGAAACGCTCCAGCATTCGACCACGATTTATCTGCAACCGAACATCGCCGAGTACGCGCAGAAGCTCGCGTCGAAAATGCCGGGCGAGTTGAAGGTTTGCTATTTCACAAACTCCGGCTCGGAAGCGAACGATCTCGCGCTGTTGATGGCGCGCGCTTACACGAACAACTATGAAGTCATCTCGCTCCGCAACGCTTATCACGGCGGCAGCACGCTGACGATGGGAACGACCGGCAACCGCGGTTGGAAATTTAACGTGCCGCACAGTTTCGGCGTGCATCATGCGATGACGCCCGATCCGTATCGCGGCTTGTGGGGACGCGACGACGCCGACGCCGGGAAAAAATACGCCGCGGACGTGAAGAACCTGATCGACTTCGCGACGCCGGGCCAGGTGGCGGCGTTCATTGCCGAATCAATTCAAGGAGTCGGCGGCTGCGTCGTTTTTCCCGACGGATATTTAAAACACGCCTATGAACATGTCCGCGCGGCCGGCGGTTTGTGCATTGCCGATGAAGTACAAGCCGGATTCGGTCGCACCGGTTCGCATTACTGGGGATTTGAAACCCAAGGGGTGATTCCCGACATCGTGACGATGGCGAAAGGAATCGGAAACGGTTGCCCTCTCGGCGCGGTTGTGACGACGCCGAAAATTGCAGCGGCACTCGCGCAGCGAACGCACTTCAACACGTTCGGCGGCAACCCGGTTGTGTGCGCGCAAGGCAGCGTCGTGCTGGACGTGATCGACCGCGAAAAACTTCAGGAAAATTCTCTGAAAATCGGAAATCAAATTCTCGCCGGCCTGAACAAGCTAAAGGAAAAACACAACATCATCGGCGACGTCCGCGGCAAAGGATTACTTCTGGGGATCGAGCTGGTGAAAGATCGACAATCGAAAGACCCGGCAGGCAACGAATGCGCGCGAGTGATGGAGACGAGCAAAGAAATGGGACTGCTTCTTGGCAAAGGCGGACTCTGGGGCCAAACCATCCGGTTCTCCCCACCAATGTGCGTCAACGAACAAGACGCCGATTTCCTTCTCGAAGTCCTCGACCGCGGGCTGGCAAGTTTGTAAACAGGAGACTGCGCGAACCTAATGATCAGCGCGGTCATCCCCCAGCGTAAGCTAGGGATCTCCCAATCGAAGCGAATGTCACACAAAGTACTTGGCGTGATAAACGAGCTTGTGTGAGATCCTTCCCGCCTTCCCTAAAGCTTGGGTGTGGCAAGCACTCCGTTCCTGACAGTTCGATTGAAACGGTTATTATCGCGCGGTGCGACTGGCGATTGTTTCGGTTGTTCTTTTTCTTTCCGGAATCAGCGCGCTGATTTTTGAGACGCTTTGGCTGCGGCTGAGCGGACTCGCGTTTGGGAATTCCATTTGGGCGGCGGCGCTGATCCTTTCCAGTTTCATGGCCGGTCTCGCGCTCGGCACCGCGATCGCTGCTTCCGCGAAATTCCGCGCACGTCCGTTGAAATTTTACGCCGCGTTAGAAATTGCCGTCGCGGTGTTCGGGTGCACGATCGTCTTCGCATTACCGATCATCGGCGAGCTGTTGCGACCGCTTTTTCAAGCGCTTTGGACCCATCAAACAATTCTTCTCGCGCTCCGTGTTCTGCTTTCGTTTCTCATTCTGTTGGTTCCCACAACGGCGATGGGACTGACGTTGCCTGTCGTCCTTGAAGATTCGGTTCTCGCGAAGGAGCGGTTCGGACGTGCGGTTGGTTTGCTTTACGGCTTCAACACAGTTGGCGCCGTCGTCGGCGCGCTCATCGGTGAATTTCTTCTCGTCAAAGCTTTTGGTTTGTACGGAACGAGCTTATGCGCGGGAGTTTTGAATATCGTCGCGGCGGCGGCGGCGTTGTTGCTCGCGAAAAGCGAGACGCTAACAGCGTCTCCTACAGAAGAAGTACCGCGGCGAATTCGTTTGAGAATCGATTATCAAGTTCCGTGGCGATTATTGATCGTCAGTTTCGGCGCGGGATGCGTTCTGCTCGGGCTCGAAGTGATTTGGTTTCGCTTTCTCCGTTTGTATGTCGCGTCTTCAGCAAGTGCGTTCAGCGTAATGCTCGCGACCGTTCTTGCCGGAATCGGGCTCGGCGGCGTCGCTTCGGGCGCACTCTCAACAAAGCTGCGTCAGTCGGCGCTTCCAATTCTTCTCATCATCGCCGCGATCGTCACGCTCTTCTGTTATCTCTTTTTGCCGATTCCGAAACTTGCCGAAGGCGAGAAGAATTTTTATTTGGAATCGTGGCCGCAGATCGCGCTGATTTCAGTCGCGCTGATGTTTCCGGTCGCATTTCTCTCCGGAATTCTATTCCCCGCGATTGCGGCGCGCGTCCAGGAAACAGTCGGCAGTAGAATGAACAGCGCCGGCATCACAACATTGTTCAACACCGCCGGCGCCGCGATTGGACCGCTACTCGCCGGATTTCTTCTTCTGCCGACGATCGGTTTCCAATCAAGCCTCATCGTTTGTGCCGTTGCTTATGCCGTCCTTTGTCTGATTAGCGGGAAGCTAGCCGCTTCCTCCACAGGAAAACCGTTGCTGCTTGGATTAAGCGTTTTGTTTGTCGCAACGCTGGCATTTCTTCCGCGGCAGCACGACGAAACGCACTTCGCGAATGCACGAAAGCTCTACGAATCCGAGAATCAACATCTCGTTAAGAAGATCGAAGGCGAAACGGGAACATGGCAGTTGCTTCGGCGCGATTTGTTTGGTCTGCCTTATTACTACCGTTTGATGACCGACGGATTCTCAATGTCGGCCACGAATCCGGTGAACCAGCGTTACATGCGGCTGTCCGCTTATCTGCCGCTGGCGCTTTTTCCCAAACCGCAAAACGCATTGCTCATCGCATTCGGCTGCGGCGTGACCGCGGATGCGCTCATCCAAGATGTCGATCTTCAACAGATCGACGTAGTCGACATTTCGAGCGAAGTGTTCGCGCTGGCGGACGATTATCGAGGCGCGGGTTACTCGAACGCTTTGCGCGATCCGCGCGTAAACGCGATCGTCCAGGACGGGCGATTTTTCCTGCAAGCGAGTCCACAGCGTTACCACATCGTCACCGGCGAACCGCCGCCGCCAAAAGTTCTCGGTTCGGTGAATCTTTACACCGAACAGTTTTTCAAACTGATGAGCGATCGTTTGAGCGTGGGCGGCATCGCTACCTTCTGGCTGCCGATTTATCAACTCAATGTCACGGAAGCGAAATCAATTCTTCGCGCATTTCACGGCGCGTTTCCGAACACGATCGTTTGGTCGAGCGCCGATGAAGAATGGATCATGATGGGAATCAAAGGCGAATTCGGGAACTCCGACATTCGTCGCGCGCTAAGGGTCGACAATAACGAGATCCGAAAGCTTTGGCGATTCGAAAACAGCCGTGAGGATCTCGCGCGGATCGGAGTCGAAGTTCCGGAACAACTCGCGGCGTTGTTCGTGATGGACGGTGACGAGATCGAGCGGATCGCCAACGATGCGAAACCACTGACGGACATTTTTCCGAAGCGTCTCGGAGACGTGACCGCTGAAGATCCGGCGATTCACGAATTTACCGGTGGGTATATGCAAGCATCGGACGCCGCGCGACGTTTCCGATCATCGCGATTGACTCAGCAGATTTTTCCGAACGAGATCATAAACGCGCAGCTCGATCCGTTCTTTGTCATTCGGGAAATCCGTTATCGCGCCCGATTGACCGAAACGAACTGGCTGGCCGAGTTGGACATGCATCTGCGCGGCTCCCGCTTACGCGAGCCGGTTCTGCAAACTTTGGATACGAATTCGTTCCGCGTCGCGCTCGCTCGGAAGGTCGCCGATGATCTACAGCAGCCGCCGGTCGAAGTCTTGCCGGATCTAATCGCGGACGCACTCGCTCGACGGGATTATCGCAGGACGATTGAACTGTTGGAGGACAAGCGAACGAGCGGCGCGGCCAATCGCGATGACTTTTTGCTGCTTACTTATTTGTTTTGCCTGAATGGCGACGTCGCAAAGGCCGAATCGGTCGCGGCCACGGTCACCGAACGCCAGCGTCCGTTTGTGAAATGGCTTTGGGGAAAATTGCAGGCCGAATACGGATTTCGCCCGCCGGATTGATCTTGTCGGGCGAGCGCAATCATTGATGGCAGCTGAATATGACGCGGTAGTAGTTGGTTCGGGACCGAATGGGCTGGCGGCCGCAATTACGCTCGCGCGCGCCGGCTTTGCAACACTGGTTCTCGAAGCGAACTCGACCATCGGTGGCGGCGCGCGCTCGGCGGAATTGACCCTGCCCGGCTTTGTCCATGACGTTTGTTCGGCAATCCATCCCCTCGCCATTGGTTCGCCATTCTTCAAAACACTACCGTTGGATCAATTCGGTCTTAACTGGATTCAGCCGGAAATTGCGCTGGCCCATCCGCTCGATGACGGCAGCGCCTCCTGCCTGCATCAGGATGTCGATCTTACGAGCAGTTCGTTAGGCCGCGACGCCAGCGCTTACCGGAACTTGATGAGACCGCTGGCGCGGGATTGGGAAACACTCGCACCTGAATTTCTTCAGCCGATCTTACATTGGCCGCGACATCCATTCGCGCTCGGCCGATTTGGAACGCGCGCAATGTTGCCGGCAAAACTCTTAGCGAAACTTTCGTTCAAGGATGAACCGGCGCGGGCATTGTTCGCCGGACTCGCCGCCCATTCCTTTCTGCCGCTGGATTCGGCGGCATCATCCTCATTTGCACTCGTACTCGGCGCCGCCGGGCACGCGGTGGGCTGGCCACTTCCACGCGGCGGATCGCAATCGATCGCAAACGCGCTCGCAAAATGTCTCGGTGAAAATGGGGGCAGGATCGAGATCAACACGCGCGTTGAAACTTTGGACCAACTGCCGAAAGCGCGCGCAATTCTTTTCGATACAACCGTCTGGCAATTTGCCCGCATTGCCGGCGAGCGCTTGCCAGACTCTTATCACAGGCGGTTAGAAAATTTCCGACACGCACCGGGAATTTTTAAGATCGATTACGCGCTTTCATCACCGGTTCCATGGGAAGCGGAGGCTTGTCGCCGTGCCGGAACGGTTCATTTGGGCGGCACAATTAACGAAATCGCAAATACCGAGCGCGACGTCGCACTCGGGAAGGTTCCGCAGCGTCCTTTTGTGCTGGTTGCGCAGCAAAGTCTTTTCGATGAAAGACGCGCCCCGCGCGGACAACACATCCTCTGGGCTTACGCGCATGTGCCGTTCGGGTGTCAGATCGACATGTCGACACAGATCGAATCGCAAATCGAGCGCTTCGCTCCCGGGTTTCGCGACTGCGTTCTCGCGCGTCACAAAATGGGCCCGATTGATCTTGAAAGATCGAATCCGAATCTGGCCGGTGGCGATATCAACGGCGGCGCGGCGAATTTGAGTCAGCTGGTTGTTCGGCCAATTCTGAGTTTCGTTCCATATCGGACGCCGATGCGCGGTGTTTATTTGTGTTCGTCGTCCACTCCGCCTGGGGGCGGCGTTCACGGAATGTGCGGTTACCACGCCGCCCGGGCAGCGTTGGGCGACATCTTTGGCAAACCGTTGCCGGCCAATCCTCGTGCAATGGTGACCTTCCCAGATTGAAATTCTGTCGAGTGCCTCTATCATTGCGCGCAAGATGAAATTTCTTAGCGCCGGAGTTTTTGGCGTGGCGCTTGTCATTCAACCGCTCTTTGCCGCTGAGGAAGAGGCCCAGATTGAGACGCTCAATCCCCCGCGATTCGAAGTTGCAGTTCAGTCGGGATATTTGCTCGGGGTGTTCGGTAATCCAAACAGCTACGAGATCGGGTCGGAGTTTATCACCGGGCGGATTCGCTGGGGGGTGAACGACACCGACAACTGGACCCGCGGTTACAATCAATTTTGTCTGACGCTGATGGCCGAGCCGATTTTTCGCGGCGTCGAAAATCATTATTTCGGCGTCAATTTCGGCGGCCGTTACAATTTCGTCCGGCCGTACTGGCGGCTCGTTCCATACGTCTCAGGCGGACTCGGGTTGGGCTGGATCGACAGCCATCCGAGAGTTCCCGGCGCACAAGGACAGGATTTCACTTTCAATATTTTGACCGGCATCGGCGTCTCCTACGAAATCGACAAGCACTGGAAGATCGACATCGGCGCGCTTTATCAACATCTCTCCAACGGCGGCCAGACCGATCCGAATCCGAGTTTAAACCTGATCGGTCCGCAAATTGGAGTGAGCTATTCCTTTTGAAACCGGCGATGAACCCGCCGGCAGAAAACGTTCTCGTCATCAAGCGATCGCTTTTCGATCAGCTCGGCAGTTTCCAAGGATTGAACTTCGAGCCGCGCAAGTATCTGGACGCTATTTTATCGCGCGGAAACAATTTCTTTTTGGCGCGCAGTCAGGCGGAGAAAGATCCGACTCACAAGCAACTCATCCCCTACGTGCTGCTGGCCCACGACCACAAGGTTTTGTTTTACGTTCGCGGCAAGAGAGCAGGCGAACAGCGACTCGTCGCGAAAGGTTCCATCGGGATCGGCGGGCATATGAACGAAAGCGACGAATCGCTCTTTGCCCTGGATGAAGCCGCTTACCGCGCCGGAGTTGAGCGCGAAGTTGCGGAGGAAATCGCCATCAACACAAGATTTGAAGATCGGATCGTCGCGCTTTTGAACGACGACAGCACGGAAGTCGGCCAGGTTCATCTCGGCATCGTCCACGTGTTCAAACTGGCCGAGCCTAACGTGGAAAAACGCGAGGCGATGATCACCAATGTGGACTTTCTCGGCAGAGACGAATTGGCTTCGCGCCGCGCCTCGCTTGAGACGTGGTCGCAAATTTGTCTCGATTCGCTCGAGCGACTAATCGGTAGCCGCTGCTAGCAAGATCGACAAGCATCAGTCGAACTCAACGCGGCGCTGTTTGAGTGGTGAAGGTGACGTTGTCGATCTGCCACCGGCTCACCGGATGTGACGTCGCCATTTGGAGCATCGCGCCCTGACCCGGGTAATCTAGATGCGCCGTGAAGATTCCTCTCGGTTCAAAAAAATAAGATTCAAAGGTAACGTTCTCCTCGATTCGAATCGGCTGCGCCGGAGCTCCAAACTGCGTCAACCGTTGAATGAAATAGTCCCGCATCGACGGCGGCATATCCAACTTTGCCTGCGGCCCGAGGTGGTTCTCGAGATATTGGCGGTCGTGATCGACGGTCAGCCGTTTCACCGTTTCCCGCGCGAAGTCTCGGGCTTCGCGATCGGTCACAGCTTTGTTGGAATACAGATACCACAGGCCGCCGCCCAGTATCGCAAGCACGATAACGACAATAATAATGCCCTGGCCTGACAACCTTAATCGAGAGCTACGCTTAATATTTTTCATCAGTAACCTAATCCTAGACCTTTGATCACTTCTCCATCTTTAATCAACGCGCCGTGTTGCTGCATTCCGGTGTAAGCGCCGAATCGATTGCGCGCGTTTACTTTAAATTGAACGAGGTAACCGTAAAGATGTTGGCCGTTCTTGCCGAGGTCGGCCGGCTTCGGCTCGCCTTGCCACTCGACCCGCGCGCTGCCCGCGTCGATCAATTGGTCGTTCAACCATTTCATCACGATTTCCTTGTAGTTGGTGGGATACGCCCCATAAAGCGCCGGATCTGCGGGCGACAGTTGGGCTGTCTGGCCGGACAGATCGCCGATGAAAAACAACATCGCGGTGCAAAACGCAAGCCCTTTCATCGGCCGCGATTTTTTCATCAGCTGAATTGCTAGTCCAGCCGAATCCCGCTTAGGGGGTGCGGAGATGGTCCTAGGAGAATTTGATGATGAGCGGCGTAACCGGCGGCGGATAAACATCCCCGAACGAATGGAGGAATGCCGCGACCGGAGCGGCTTTTGAAGAGCGGTCGATAGTGAAAATGGCCAAATAGGACCGTCCGGTACGAGCTTTTATTCGGCTGCAATATTCGTTATGCCTCAGGAATGTTCCGCTCGCTTGTATTTTCGCTCGTGTTCACGTTGATCTTTCTGAGCCCGATCCCCGCCCAACAAAATTCACCCTCAACACCGACATCGTCAGTCATCGCGAATTCCTTCGATCCGACTGAAGCAACCAAAGCGTGGCTTGCGACCGTTCCGGCCGAGCAACGCGCAAAATCGGACGCGTATTTCGAAGGCGGCTACTGGCTTCTCCTTTGGAATTTTCTGGTCACAGCGGCGATCGCAATCTTTCTGCTCGCATCGAGATGGTCGGCGCGGCTGCGGGATTTCGCGCAAACAATTACGAAATTCCAAACACTCCAAGTCGCGGTCTACGCCGTTGGCTACATTCTCATCACCGCAGTCCTGAGTCTTCCGCTCACGGCTTATCAACAATTCTTCCGGGAGCATCAATACGGATTGGCGACGCAATCATTCACTCCTTGGTTCGCTGAACAACTAATCGGCCTCGTCGTCGCGCTCGTCGCCGGAACAATCGCGCTCGTCGTCCTATACTTAGTTTTTCGGTGCGCCCCGCAAAGTTGGTGGATCTGGGGAACGATAGTGGCCGTTGTGCTTTCGTTTATCGGCAATTTCGTCGCGCCAGTGTTTGTTGAGCCGCTCTTCAATAAATACACGCCCATCACCGATCCGAAAATTCGCGATTCGATTTTGGCCATGGCGCGGGCGAACCAAATTCCGGGGAACCAGGTATTCGAAGTCGATGCGTCCCGCCAAACAACGCGAATCAGCGCAAATGTCGTTGGCATGTTAGGCACCACGCGCATCGCGCTGAATGACAATTTGATTAACCAGTGCACGCTGCCAGAAATCCGCGCGGTCATGGCGCACGAAATGGGGCATTACGTTCTCAATCACGGCGCCAAGCTCACGATTTATTTCGGGATCGTCGCTCTCATCGGTTTCGGAATCGCGCGTGTCGCTTTTGACCGGGCGCTTCATCATTGGGGCCAACACTGGCACGTGCGCGGCATCGGCGATCCCGCCGGCTTTCCATTGCTGGTTCTAATTTTCGCGACATTCGCATTTCTTATCACCCCGGTGCGCAATTCGATCGTCCGCATCACCGAACGCGAAGCCGACCAGTTTGGGATCAACACTGCCCGCGAGCCGGAGGGCGAAGCGAAGATTGCGCTAAAGCTCGGCACTTATCGCAAACTCGATCCCAGACCGCTCGAAGAACTCATTTTCTTCGATCATCCTAGCGGCCGCGCCCGAATCCAGATGGCCATGGAATGGAAAGCCGCGCATTTGCCGCCCGGAAATGTCGACGCACCGGCGCCGGAGAAAGACTGAGTTACTTTTTGATTCGCGCAATCAGCGTATCGGCCATTGTCGCCGGCGTTTCGGCGACGGCAATGCCGGCTGCTTTCAAAGCTTCGATTTTGCCGGCGGCCGTTCCTTTGCCGCCGGAAACAATTGCGCCGGCGTGACCCATTCGCCGGCCGGGGGGCGCGGTCATGCCCGCGATAAACGCTGCGACCGGTTTTTTGCAATTGTCTTTAATCCAAGCCGCGGCTTCTTCTTCAGCCGACCCGCCGATTTCGCCGATCAAAATTATTGCGTCCGTGCTTTTATCCTCGGTGAAGAGCTTGATGCAGTCGAGATGCGACAATCCGCCGATCGGATCGCCGCCGATTCCGATGCAGGTCGATTGACCGTAACCGCGCGAAGTAAGTTGCCACACCGCTTCGTAGGTCAGTGTCCCGCTGCGCGAAATCACGCCAACGTTCCCTGCTTTGTGAATGTAACCTGGCATGATGCCGATCTTGCACGCGTCGGGGGTGATGATCCCCGGACAATTCGGTCCGATCAGTCGCGCACGTTTGCCGCGCATCAACGCTTTCACGCGCATCATGTCCATCACCGGAATTCCTTCGGTAATGCAAACTACAAGATCAACATCTGCATCGACGGCTTCGAGAATTGAATCGGCCGCAAATGCCGCCGGCACGAAAACCATCGAGACGTTGCAATTCGTTTTCTGTTTCGCTTCCCAAACGGTGTCGAACACCGGAATTTTCCCATCGAACACCTGCCCGCCCTTCCCCGGCGTGACTCCAGCGACGACGTTCGTGCCGTACTCGATGCATTGCCGCGTATGAAACGCGCCGGCGCTGCCGGTGATTCCCTGAACAACGAGCCGCGTGTTTTTATCGACGAGGATCGACATATCTCAGGAACGCAGGAACGCAGGAACAAACAGAAAATGAATTTCCTGTTTTCCTGCATTCCTTAGAGATTCTTTGACCTTCATTTCTTTTTGCGTTGGTGGACGACAAGCTTGTTGCCGTCCGGATCGCGAAACTGTCCCATCCAACAAACGGGCGTCTCCGACTTGTCGATGTCGAAGGTAACGCCGCGTTCCTTTAGTTTCCTGATCGCGTCGTCGATGTTCGCGACTTCAAATGCCACGGTTGTTCCTTCGTACGAAGGTTTCCACGCCGGATGACAGCCAACTCCAATCGTCACGGGTCCGAGTTCGTACTCGACCCATGCGCCGTCCATCGCCGACGTGGCCGGTTTCAACTCGAGCGTCTCCTGATAGAATTTGCGCGCGCGCTCCTTGTCGGAAACAGCGATAGCAATGAAGGCGACTTCGTTTGTAATCATTTGCAGACTCCCTTTTCGTTTTCTGATTTGAGTTTGTGGATAATCAATTTGTTGCCATCCGGATCTTTTATTACCGCCATGTGACAGCACGGACTTTCGAACGGTTCGGCGTCGAAGGGAACATGTCGATCTTTTAACCGCTTGACCGCTTCATCGAAATTTTCGACTTCAAGCGCTGCGCTCGTTCCTTCGTCCGACGGTTTCCATTGGTCCGGAAAATTCCCAAGCGCGAGCGTTCCGTCGCCAATCGTGTACTCGATCCATTGTCCCTTACCCATTTCTTCCGTCAGTTCTAGTCCGAGCACGCCTTCGTAAAACTCGCGCGCGCGTCTGATGTCGGTCACGGGAATTCCAACAAATGCGATGTTTTTGATTTTCATTTTTGCTTTGCCGCTTTCACTGCTTTCTGCGCGGCGTCTGCTAGGTCATCAGCTGCGATTAATTCGACGCCGCTTTCCTTTAAGAGTTGTTTGCCTCTTTCGACATTCGTTCCTTCAAGTCGAACAATCAGCGGCACTGACAAGTTTACCGTTTTGGCGGCGCTGATAATGCCCTGAGCAATCATGTCCACCTTCATAATTCCGCCGAAAATGTTTACCAGGATGGCCTGCACATTCTTATCCGCGATCAGGATTTTGAACGCTTCGGTTACCTGTTCTTCGCTTGCGCCGCCGCCGACATCGAGAAAGTTCGCGGGACTGCCGCCGTAGAATTTAATGATGTCCATCGTTGCCATCGCGAGACCGGCGCCGTTCACCAGACAGGCGATGTTTCCGTCGAGTCCGATGTAATTAAGTCCATGCTTTGATGCTTCGACTTCGCGCGGATCTTCTTCCGCGACGTCGCGCATAGCGGCGATCTCAGGATGTCGATAAAGCGCGTTATCATCAAAATTAAATTTGGCATCGAGCGCAAGCACTTCGCCTTTTTTCGTCACCACGAGCGGATTGATCTCCACCATCGAGCAATCACAGCCGAGGAATGCGCGGTATAAACCGTCGAACAATTTGGTGGCGGCTTTGGTCTGCGATTGTTCAAAACTTAGTTGCTTCGCCAATTTGCGCGTTTGAAACGCCTCCAGCCCAGCGAGCGGATCGATTGGTTCGCGAATAATTTTCTGCGGCGAGTTCGCCGCCACCGTTTCGATCTCCACTCCACCTTCAGTGCTGGCGACGATCAACGGAGAAGCGGCCGCGCGATCGAGCAGGATCGCGAAATAAATTTCACGGGCGATCTCGGCCGATTCCGCCACAAGAACCTTGTGAACGACGCGGCCAGTCGAGCCGGTTTGATGTGTCACCAAAGTTTGGCCGAGCATTTTCTCGGCGACCTCGCGCGTTTCCCTGGGCGACCTCACCACGTGCACGCCGCCTTTGAATCCATTCTTGAACGCCCCCTTCCCTCGCCCACCGGCGTGGACTTGTGCTTTTACGACGATGTCGATCGTCCGAGCCGGACTGGCACTACCAAGCTCGCGCCCGATCGATTCGGCTTCATCCGGAGTCGAGGCGACTTTTCCGAGCGTCGTGGCGACACCGAATTTTTGCAGCAGCTCTTTCGCCTGATACTCGTGAACGTTCATAGGCCCGTACCCATCGCGATGCGACGCGTCAGTGGATTAAGCCTTGAAACCGGCGTCTCGCAATCGAAATTCCGCGGCATGCCAGCGAGCATCGAAGAGGCAGTCAAAAATGGAAAGCTGCTCGAATCAGCCGCGAGAAACATTCGAGAGCTGCTCGCCGGTGCAGCTTCTGAACTTTATGCGCGCGTAGTCGACGAGCTCGTTGCTTCCGGTGAATGGGACGAGCTGAACGATCGCTTTTACAAAACGCTCGAATTTGGAACAGGCGGACTGCGCGGGCGAACGATTGGGAAAATCATAACCAAAGCAGAACGCGGCAACGCGGCATCCGACGAACGCCCGCAATTCCCATGCGTTGGTACGAACGTGATGAATTTCGCGAACGTAAATCGTGCGACCCAGGGATTGGTCGCCTACATGAAAGAGTGGCACGCCAAAAATAAAATTGAAACGCTCCCGAAACTTGTCATCGCGCACGACACCCGATTCTTTTCCGATGAATTCACGGAGCTAACTGCGAAAGTCGCGGCGGACAACGGCTGTGATGCTTTCATTTTCGATGGTCCGCGTTCAACGCCGGAGCTTTCCTTCGCGGTTCGCTATTTGAATGCAACCGCCGGAGTGGTCATCACTGCGAGCCACAACCCGCCGCACGATAACGGCTACAAAGTTTATTTCGCTGACGGCGCGCAAGTGATCGATCCGCACGCGCACGCGATCATCGCGAAAGTGAACGCGATTAACATGGAGAGCTACGAGCCGCTCTCGAAAGATCGACAGGGTAAGATCGCGACACTCCGATCCGACGTGGATGAAGCCTACATGAAGCGGCTCGAGACGATTGTGGTCGATCCAAGCGTTCTGCAGGGAGCCAAATCGCTCCGCATTGTGTTCACACCGTTGCATGGAACCGGCGCGGTCACGCTCTCGCCGATGTTGAAGCGGCTCGGATTCAATTTTGAAATCGTTCCAGAGCAGGAAAAATTCGATCCGCGGTTTTCGACCGTGAAATCGCCGAATCCGGAGAACGCGGAAGCGCTTACACTTGGGATGGAGCTGGCGAAGAAAACAAATGCGGACATCGTGATCGCGACTGATCCCGACTCGGATCGACTCGGCGTGGCCGTGCGAGACGCGACCGGGAAAATGAAATTGATCACGGGCAACCAGGTCGGCTCGCTGCTGTGCTATTACCGGCTGAAGAAATTCTTCGAGCTTGGAATTCTGAACAAGGAGAACGCGTCGCGGGCGGTCACGATCAAGACTTTCGTCACCACGGATTTGCAGAAAGTGATTCCGGAAACTTTTGGCGTGCGCTGCGTCGAAACGTTGACCGGCTTCAAGTATTTCGGGGCCAAGCTCGAAAAATACGAGCGCACGCTGCCCGAAGAAATTCGCAGGAAATACCGGGAGATGTCTGAGGAGGAGACGCGCGCCGCGCGACTGAACTATTCCTCGTTCTACGTTTTTGGGAGCGAAGAAAGTTACGGTTACAGCGGCGCCGATTTCGTCCGGGACAAGGATGGCAGCGCCGGCGCGATCATGTTCTGTGAAATGGCGGCTTATGCGAAATCGCGCGGTCGAACCGTCGATCAACTGCTCGACGAAGCCTTCGCCGGTCTCGGCTATTTCGAGGAGAAAAACGCTTCGCTTTATTTTGAAGGAGCGGAAGGAGCGGACAAGATCGCGCGGTTATTGGAATCGTACGGGAACAAGCCACCAAAGGAGATTGCGGAGTCGAAAGTCACCGGCATTACCGATTTTGAAAAACAAACAATCCGCGACATCGAAGGCGACGTGATCCCGAAACAGAAGATGTCGATCTTCGAGTTGGAAGACAAAACGCGGATCGCGGTCCGTGCCTCCGGAACCGAGCCGAAGATCAAATACTACCTCTTCGCTCGACGGGAGCCGAAAAATGGAAAGTTCAGTGTGCAGGAGCTCGCGAACGTGAAACAGGAAACAGCGCGGCGGCTCGAGGAAGTCTGGGCGTTCATCGAAAATGACGCGCACGGCCGAGTCAAATAACCGGCAGGAGATTTGCTTTAGAACGATCCTGATGCATCGCGAAATCAATCTCAGCGGAGGCGAGATCACGTTGCTGAAGACGATGGGACTCTCCGGCGCGCCGGTTTACGGAAAACTGCTGGTCGAGCACGTTGGGAGCATGGAGCAGGCTGAGTTTCTCGACGAACTGAATGGGTTGATTTCGCTTGGCTACGTCCTTTGCGACAAGGTCAGCATTCGGACGATGGAGGATGTCGAGCGTGCAGTTTTTCGTGTGAATGCTTCTTACGCGCGCGATTTGAAGGACGCGCTTCATCCAGGAAGACACCGCGATCGCCAACAACGTCGCCGACGCCGGAGCTGAACGGCTGACGCGAAAACTCCAAATTGGAGCTTCTTTGGGATTTGGAGTTTGGGATTTGCAGCCTGTAGTATCGCTGCGTGCTTCGAACGCTGACGAAACTTTGGCCGTGGCTCGCTGCGATCGCCAGCGGAGTGCTTTCAACGGCTTGTTTTCCGCCGTTTGACCAAAGCTGGTTTTGCTGGGTCGCACTCACTCCGCTCATCACAGCGGTCTGGTTCTCCGGTAAAAACTCGCGACGCCGCTGGCTTCGCAATTTGTTGCTCGGTTATCTCGCCGGCATCGTTTTTTTTTCGGCAACCTTCGGCTGGCTCGGTGCGCTCGGTGATCTCTATCAAAGTCTTTTCCTGCACGGTCTCTCATTCCTGTTGTCCATCTATCTCGCAGTTCATTTCGCGTTCTGGGCCTGGTTCATCGGTTTTTTAAGGCCCAACTCGTTTGTTAGGTCGTGGCGAAATCTGCTCGTCGCCTTTCTCGCGGCGTGCGCGTGGGTCACACACGAATGGACACGCGGATGGTTTTTCAGCGGCTTCGGGTGGAATGGTCTTGGAGTCGCGCTTCACGCAGACTGGCCGATGATTCAAATTGCAGAATTCATCGGCGTTGTTGGCCTTTCGTTTGCGATCGCGTTCGCGAACATCATCGCCGTCACCACGCCGGTGCGTCTTTTCCTCGAGGCGCGCACGCATCGCATGCGGCCGCATTTCGATCTTACGCTCACGATGATCGGCATTGTCGGGCTGCTCGCGTTCGGTTTGAATCGTGCGCAAACGCCGTCCACTGAAAGCCCGGCCCGCGTGGCCGCAGTCCAAGCTAATGTTCCGCAATTTCACAAGTTCGATCCTCAATTTAGCGGCGACATTTTCGAACAATTTCGTCGATTGAGTGAAATTGCATTGAACACAAGTCCGCTGCCGGACTTGCTGGTGTGGCCGGAAAGCTCAATGCCCGACCCGGTGCGCGATCAAAACAGCGAGAGTTATCGGTTTGTGAAGAATTTCGCGACCTCAACCAAAACCAATTTGATGCTGGGTACGCTCGATTTCGAAGATGGCCACGACTACAATGCAGCACTGCTGGTCTCGAGCAATGGTGAACGCGTCCAAATTTATCGAAAAATGCATCTCGTGCCGTTCGGCGAATACATCCCGCTGCGGCATTCGTTCCCGCTGTTTGCCGCAATCGCCGGCACCTGGGTCCCTGGAGATTTTACCGCCGGAACTGAGCACACCGTTTTTGGCCTAACAAATGCCAACATTCGCGTGGGGCCGCTCATTTGTTTTGAAGACACCGTCGGCGATCTCGTTCGGCGATTTGTCTTGAACGGCGCAAATCTTCTCGTCGATATCACAAACGATGGCTGGTTTTTGCATTCGTCAGGATCGCGTCAACACCTCGCCAATGCGGTCTTTCGCTGCGTGGAGAACCGTCGGCCGCTGATTCGCGCCGCCAACACCGGCATTACTTGTTTTGTGAATGAGTTCGGCCGCGTGACCCAAATCCTGCAAGACGAGACCGGTAGGACGTTCAATGAAGGCGTGCTGACAGGAGTAATCGGCCTTCCTCAAGATCGACACCTGACGTTTTATGCGCGGCATGGCGAATGGTTCGCAGAAATTTGTGCTGTCGTAACGGCGATGGTTCTGGTGTTTGTTTTCGTGTCACGAAAATTAAGTAGAGGCGGTTCACCCGAACCGCCCGCGGGTGATTGAGGTCAATCGCCCCTACCTGACCGTTGTGATATAAGTCACGCGTGCCCGTTCAACTTCCAGTTGACCATCTTGACGAAGTTTGGCCAAACGCGCTTCGCGGTGCGCGCATCGGTGCGCTCCTGCATCCGGCTTCGCTCTCTTCCAAACTCGAGCACACGTCACGCATTCTCGAACAGTTAAACGGCAGACTATTTCAACTCCGCGCGTTTTTCGGTCCGCAACATGGATTCCTCGGTCAAACCCAGGACAACATGATCGAATGGAGAACTTACGAGCATCCGCGGCTGTACATTCCGGTTTACAGCTTGTACGGCGACCACCGTGAGCCCACGGCGGAGATGCTCGCCGATCTCGACGCGCTTGTTGTCGATCTTCAAGACATCGGCGCGCGTTATTACACTTTCATTTGGACACTCTATCTCTGCATGCGCGCGTGCGAGAAACGCAGCGTTGACGTTGTTGTGCTCGATCGGCCGAATCCGATTAACGGTGCGACAGTTGAAGGTCCGCCGATTGAAAAAGGTTATGAATCGTTCGTCGGCATGCATCCGATTCCAGTGCGCCACGGCAAAACGATCGGCGAACTGGCGAAGCAATTTCGCGACGAAGCGTTTTCCAAATGTCGATTGTCGATTTTGCCGATGAAAAACTGGAAACGTGCGATGTGGTTGGATGAAACCGGACTGCCTTGGGTGATGCCGTCGCCGAACATGCCGACGCTCGATACGGCGACGGTTTATCCGGGAATGTGTCTGCTCGAAGGAACAAATATTTCCGAAGGGCGCGGCACCACGCGACCGTTCGAATTTTTCGGCGCGCCGTTCATCGACGCCGAAGCCGTCTGCCGGGAGCTGAACAACTTAAAACTCCGGGGCGTGTTCTTTCGCGAAAATTATTTTCAGCCAACGTTCAACAAATTCGAGGGCGAGCTTTGCAGCGGCGCGCAAATTCATGTGCTCGATCGCAACGCTTACCGCTCGTTTCAAACCGGCGTTGAAATCATTCGCTGCATCCTAAAGTTATACCCGGAGTCGTTCGCGTGGAAACAACCCCCATACGAGTACGAGCACAAGAAGTTGCCGATCCAGGTTTTGCTCGGCGGACCGGCCGAAGATTATTTCGGCGAATAACCGTCGCGGTCATCGCGGCAGGTTCGATGTCGACCTTGCCCGCGACGCTCGCCGACATTCCGTGGCCGGAAGTTGTGCAACGGCTCGCCTACGAAAATGATAAACTCGCACAGCGTCCTGGCGGTCATGCCGGCGAGTACTTCATTGTCTGCACACTTTACTACACAGCGAAGGAAAGCGGCTTCACATTCGAGCGCGGCTTTGACGCAACTCCGGTGACGAAACCGGGATTACACGGCCGAACATATCCGCGCGATTTTCTGCGTTCGGTGAAGAAGGAAGGTTTCGGACGAATTAAAACCCCAGTGAACGGGCGCATCTACATTCGCTACAACGGCGGCGATTCTTATGCCTACTCGTCCGCACCGAGCGGCGGAGGCGGCACACTCATTCCGCGATTTTCCGCCGCCGCGAAATCTTCAGGACCGCTCCACCGTGGTTTGATTCTGGAAACGCCCGCGCCTGAGGTGCAGCGCGTCTTCGGCAGCACCCGCTGGAAAATCATGGATACTGGCGGCGGCCTTCGCCGGTGGCAGGTTGATTGTTATTTCGGCGAAGACGAGCCGCTTGGTCCCGGAAAATTCATGGGCCGGCCGCGCGCCACCACTTTTGAGTACGCGTACTCGACCGCGCGAGTGAGTCGATGACGCCGTTCACAATTCAGCTGACATTCCAAGGTGATCTTTCCTTCTTTTTGAAATCGAAGGAGCCGCGGCTTGAGCGTCAGTTGACCGAACGAACATCGGTCAAAGATGTCATCGAGGCCTGCGGAGTGCCGCACACGGAAATCGATTTGATTCTGGTTTCTGACCAGCCGGTCGATTTTGCGTTCGTGATTGGCGGCCAATGCGAGATCGACATCCATCCGGTCGCTCAGAATTCAGTTACGCTTTTCCCAGAACATCGACTGCAAATGCGCAACATCCGAAAGTTTGCCGCTGACGGACATCTAGGAAAACTTGTCCGCGACCTGCGCTTGCTCGGAATCGACGTCGCCTATGACCGTGAGGCCGAAGATCGACAATTAATAAGGGTCGCCGGCGAAAATCGCGCTCTCCTTACCCGCGACCGCCGCCTCCTGATGCACGCTGCCGTGCGCCACGGGTATTACTTGCGGTCTCAAAATCCACTGGAACAAACCGTCGCGATGTTGCGCCGCTTCGACCTCGGCCCGGTTGTGGCGCCGTTCAGCCGCTGCCTGCGCTGCAACGCTTCGCTCGAGCCCGCCGAAAAGGAAAACGTGCTCGGCCAACTCGGACCGCTGACGAAGATTTATTACAATCAATTCCGCCGCTGCCGCGGCTGCGGACAAGTTTACTGGTCCGGCTCGCATTTCAAGAAACTGCAAAAGCGAATCGAAACAATTCGCTCGCTTCTGGGCGGCCGGAACGCGGCATGAATCAGAGTCTTGTCAGCCGCGCGGCGAATGGCAAACTCGCCGCCGTGCATAAGCTCATTCATTCTTTCAGTTGGCGATGCGTCTTCACCGCGGCTGCAATCTCGACTGCGATTACACTGGCGCATGCGCAGGGGCCGGCGCCCTCACCGGTCATTTCGTTGCCTTCGCCGCCACCCGCAAAAATTCCCGCCGCGGCGCCGCAGGCGACTCCTGTGCCAGCGTTGACGAGAGAAGATTTCGAAACATTTCTCGATGGGCTAATTCCGTCGCAATTGCAAAACCGAAACATTGCCGGTGCCGTCGTCTCGGTTGTCAAAGATGGTCAGGTGTTATTCGCGAAAGGTTATGGTTACGCGGACTTCGAAGCGAAAAAACCCGTCCTAGCGGACCAAACTTTGTTTCGCCCGGGCTCGATCTCGAAATTATTCACCGCCACGGCGGTGATGCAGCTGGTCGAGCAGGGCAAGCTCGATCTCGATCGTGACGTGAGTGAGTATCTCGACTTCGGAATTCCCAAAACTTATCCGGAAGCGGTCACGCTCCGACGATTACTCACGCACACCGCCGGATTCGAAGAGACGCTCAAAAATCTATTCGTCGCGTATGAGGGCGACCTGAAACCGCTGCGCACTTATCTTCTCAGTCAAATGCCGGCGCGTGTTTTCCCGCCTGGGAAAATTCCCTCCTACTCCAATTACGGCCTCTCACTCGCCGGATATATCGTCGAACGCGTGAGCGCCGAAAAATTCGAGCGCTATATCGATAATCATATTTTGAAACCGCTGCGGATGACCACCTCGACGTTCGATCAGCCGTTGCCTTTACAGCTCATGCCGGAGATGTCGCGAGGTTATCGCATCGCCACCAAGAAACCGCGCGAATTCGAATTCGTCCAAGCCGCGCCAGCGGGCGCATTTACGACCAGCGCGGCGGACATGACGCGGTTTATGCTCGCGTTCCTTCAGGAAGGGAGTGTCGAGGGCGTATCGATCTTGAAACCAGAAACGGTGCGACAAATGGAAACCCGCCAGTTTGAACTGCATCCGATGATCAACGGACTGGGACTGACTTTCATGGAGTACTCGATGAACGGGCGACGCATCATCGCTCATGGCGGCGATACGCTTTGGTTTCACAGCGATATGGTGCTCGTGCCTGAAGCGCGCGTTGGCTATTTCATTTCCTACAACAGCGCCGGAAGCAATGTTGGCGGCGGCCGAGGCGAAGTGCTGCGCGCGTTTATGAACCGCTATTTCCCGAGTCCGGGCGAACCGAAGGTCGATGTCGACCCAAATACAGCTAAATCGGACGCCCGCGCGGCTGTCGGCGTTTACGAAGGAACGCGACGCGGAGAAACAACGTTCCTGAAGGTTTTGGCGTTGCTCGGCCAATTCAGCGTCCAGAGCGACAAGGACGGCGTGCTCACAATTGAAGGAAATAAGAATCAGCGCGGCGAGTTGAAGAAATGGCGGGAGATTGCGCCGTTGGTTTACGCCGAAATCGACGGCCCGGAGAGAATTGCGTTTCGTCGTGATCCATCCGGCGCCGTGCAGGAGATGCTCCCCTTCCCCGCAATTTACGAAGGTCAGCGGCTTCCGTGGTTCGCAAACAAGCGCTTCGTGGGTCCGGTCATTGGAGGAAATTTGTTGCTCGCACTCCTGACGGTATTGCTCTGCCCGGTTGCAGCTCTGATCCGCAAACGATATCAACGCCCGCTGTTCACTGCGAGAGGTGATCGCGTTTTATACTTTCTTTCGCGGATCGTTTGCCTTTGTGAAGTAATACTCATTCTCGCTCCCGCGGTTGCGCTCACTCAGGGAGTCGAACACATCGTGATCTTCGGCGATCGAATCGATCCGTGGCTTAGCGCGCTGCACATCCTTGGCTGGATCACGATGGTCGGCATGTTTGTCTTGCTCATTGCCGCGATGCGCTTCGTTAAACGTCGCCATGGGACTCCCTGGTTTCGAATCCATGCAATTTTGCTCGCACTGGGCGGAATCGCGTTCGGCCTATTTTGCTGGCAATATCATCTTCTCGATGCGTCGCTAAAATTCTGATCGGCGTGCGCGAACGATGGATTTAAAACGTCGAGCAACTTTAATTGCCTTCGCCGTAGCCGCGCTTCGGGCTTCACTTCTGGCCTACGGACCGACCGGTCATGAAATCGTCGGTGGAATCGCCGATAAAGTGATCGCCAACACGCGTGCGGCGGAAAAGATCTATGCGTTGACGGACGGGATCACGCTGAAACGCGCGTCGACTATCGCCGACGAAATTAAAGCTTGGGATAAAACCGGTGTGGAAGATTTGAGCGCGTTCCCACATTACGTTGAACATCCCAAAATTGACAGACAGTTGCGCGAGTTCTGGAGGGCAAACTCGCCGACGGCGGAAGCGAATTCGCCTGCGCCTTCGCATCACTGGTTTCACTACACCGACGTGCCGATTCTGAATCCGCATAAGTACGCGGAAGGGAAAACCGGTCGAAGCCAGTGGGATGTCGTGCACATGATCTCCTACTGCATTGACGTTCTTCGCGGTGAAGTGCCGGAAAATAATCCGCGCAAAATCACGAAACCCCTTGCCGTGATTTTGCTCGCCCATTACGTGGGCGACATTCATCAACCACTTCACGTCGGCGCAGAATATTTCAATCAAGCCGGCAAAGCGGTTGATCCCGACAGAAATGAGCAAGGGATCGAAGATGAAGGCGGCAATACCATCGCACTCCATTTAATTCACGGTACCGCCGACGAACTGGCGCATCGCGGACTGAGACTGCACGGATTTTGGGATTACGAAGCGGTTTTGGCGAATCTGCCGCCGCTGCCGCCATTCCTGACCAAGGAGGAACGTTATCAAAAACTCGAGCGAGAAACCCGAAAGATCGTTGATCAATTGACGAAAAAGGAACCGGATAATTGGCGTGCTCCAACAAGGCTCGCCTTAAAATGCTACAGCGAATATTGGGCAAACGAAATTTTACTCATCGCGCACGAAGCGCACGAGCGACTTCGATTCAGCAATGCGCACGAGACGATTGATCAGGGACGCACCGTCATGGCCGGTGACGCACGCGAAAAAAACACGCCGGACCACGTAGGCTATGCTGACTGGACCACGAAGGTGGTTCTCGATGAACTGCACAAAGCTGGCTGGCGCTTGGCCGATCTGCTCACCCAGGCCGTAACAGCGACATCGACGCCTGCAACCGCGACGGCTACGCCCTAAAAGAAAAACGCGCTCGACTTGCGAGCGCGTTCTTCGAACATTGTAGCCGCGGCGCTCTGCCTGCCAAGCCGAAGCTTTACGCGAAGGCTGGTCGCCGTGTTTGAAACAAGAGCGCCTCGACCGAGCGAGGCGGCTACCATTATGTCTCGGTCTTGGCCGTCTTGCCCTTCTCGCCTTTGCAGTGCGCCTCGAATTTGGCGTACTGCTCTGGCGTCAGGACCGCTTTCGCTTCCTGCATGTATTTCGCTTCGCTCGCTTCCGAGCAACCAGCTTTGTGATGCTCGGCCATGATCTTGTCCATCTTCGCCTGTTGATCAGGCGTTAGGCTTAGACTGGCAAGCGAGACGCTGCACGCCGGCTTTGATGTGTTGCCGACCTGCTTTGTGCAATCGCCGTGTTCACCCGCAAACACTGCACCCGTTGCAAACATTCCCGCCACTACTAACACAATGATTTTGGTCATAGTGCAACATAAGACACTGGGCTGCGCAGACTTGTTCAAAAGTTTCACGAACTCGACTTCATACTTTCAGCCGAAGATTCGAATGGGTCTTGTTTAAAATAATTTTGCAGCTCTCCGTAAAGTCGCGGGTGTTGCGCGCGGAGCATCATCGGTCGTTCGAAGAAGGCTTCGACTGAAACCGCGAAAAATTCCGCTGCGTTGGTCGCGCCGTAGGTATCAAGCAGCGTCGGAATCCCTGTTTCCTCCGCAGCACGGAGTGAGGCGAATTCAGTTCTCATCACTTCACGCCAGGCGAGCTGCTGTTTGCGCGTTGCGAGCGACGGCGTGCCGTCAGCTGCAAAATTTTCGTAGTCGAGTTGATGGGCGAACTCATGGAAAATAACATTCTTGCCGTCGGATGGATCGGCTGCGCCGGATTTCACCGCGTCCCATGCCAGCACCATTGATCCCATGGTGCGCGCGGTCTCGCCGGCTCGAAACATTTTGCCTGTCTCCCAAACTGGACCTTCAAGATGTCGATCTTCATTCACCGAATACGCCGACGGATAAACGAGAATCGTTAGCAACCGCGGGAAATAATCGGTCTCGCGACGCAGCAGAAGCAAACATGCCTGAGCCGCGATCGTTACCCGAACTTCGTCCGTGATTTCCTGTCCCGCGCAACCTTCGAAACCCTTTTCGCTCAGAAAAACCTGAACGTGGCCGAGGAGCTCAGTTTGGTCCGCAGCCGACAGCCGGATAAAGAACGCAACGTTCCTCTTGATTATCTTGAGCCATTCGTTCGGAAACGGCCGCGCTTTAATCTGGTTGCGGCGTCGATTTTTCAGGAAGGGAAGCACGCCGGCAATCTAACTTTGTTGTAGCTGCGGTCTAATTATCTGCGTCGCGGAGACTAAGCTGGAGCGCGAAGTCCTTTGCGCGTTGTTAAATTTGGCGGTGGAGCCGCATTTATTTAGCATCGTCCGACGGAGCGGCCGATCCACCATCGAGCCAGGCAAAAAAAATTCACGCTCGCGTTAACGCCAAACCAGGCGCAAAATTCTCCTTTGGAGGCTTCTTATGAACACCCACTCTATTTCTCGTCGTCATTTTGCCCATTTGCTCGGAATCGGCGCCGCCACCGCGATCGTCCGACCGCGGATTACAGTCGCCACTGAATCGTCGACCGCTCCCGCGAAGACCAAGCCCAGCATTGTGCGCTTAAGCGCAAACGAAAATCCGTACGGACCTTCGGCTAAAGCGCACGAAGCGATGAAGAACGCTCACCCGCTGTGTAATCGTTATCCCGACGAAGCCAACGACATCCTGATCGACAAGATCGCGAAGATCAACAACGTGAACCGCGATCAAATCGCGATTGGTGATGGGTCGAGTGAGATTTTGAAATTGTGCGCCGAGACGTTCACCGGTCCGACACAAGGCAAACTCATCGCCGCCGATCCAACATTCGAAGCGATCCTCGAATATTCGAAAGCGTGCGGCGCGGACGTTGTAAAAGTTCCGCTGACCTCGAGTTACGCGCACGATCTCGAAAAAATGGGCGCGTCCGCGCAGAAAGGGCTGATTTACATCTGCAACCCAAACAATCCGACCGCGAGCATTACGCCAAAGAACGATCTGCGCGATTTTATTGCGAAGACGTCGCCCGAAACAATGATCCTCGTCGATGAAGCATATTTTCATTACGCCGATAGCCGGGATTACGAGAGCGTGATCCCGTTGGTGAAAGATCATCTGAATCTGATCGTGGCCCGGACGTTTTCCAAAATCTACGGCATGGCCGGATTGCGCTGCGGTTATTGCGTGGCGCAACCGGAAACGATCAAGCGGATGCACGGCTTCCAAATGTGGGACAGCGTCAACATCATGGCGTTGGCCGCGGCGAGCGCGAGCCTGGACGATGTCGATCAAGTCAACAATGGCCGAAAGATGAACAGCGAAGCGAAAAGCTTCACGCTGACCGAGCTCGACAAGCTCGGCTACAAATCGATTCCCTCGCAGGCCAACTTCTTCATGTTCGATTGCAACAAACCGGTCGTGCCAATCATCAAAGCAATGAAAGACAAAAACGTCGCCGTCGGCCGCCTGTTCCCGGCGTATCCGAATCACATGCGGTTAACGATTGGAAAAAAATCAGAAATGGAGAGCTTTCTCAGCGCGTTCAAGCAGGTGATTGCCGCTTGAATCCGGAGGGCGCCCCGCTGTCGGCGCCCATAGTATTTGGGACACGACGGCACGTGTCTCGCATCAATTCTCGGCGATCTTAACGCCGTGTTTCTCGAGTATGTCGCGCAGCTCGGGATCAAGCTTCGTGCCGTACTTGATCGCTTTGTTCACCGACTGCTCCGCGCTTTTCCAATCTTGCTTGTAGGCATAGTAACTCGTGTAGATCAGATGCGCTTCGCCACAGGTCGGATCGATCTCCAGCGCTTTGTCCAGCATTCGGACAGCTTCCGGGATTTGTCCTTCTTGAAGGAGGGCATTACCCAAGTTGGCGAGGCTATAAACGTAAAGCGTGTCTCGCTTCAGCGTTTCGCGGTAGCACTTGATCGCCTCGTCGAACTTGCCTTCCTTGCTAAGAACATACCCCGCGCCAAAGTAAGCCGGCGCGAAATCCGGATCGTGCCGAATGGCCATTTGGAAGCGCCGCAGCGCCGTCCCGTAGTCCCCTTTTTGAACATACTTCCAGCCGAGCTCAACCGCGTCCGCTGCAAAATGCTTGCTGCCGGAAACCGGCTCGGCCTGGGCCTTAGGAGACGAGGCAAAAGTAATGACGACGAGAGGAAGAATTAGGCAGCGCATCCCCCAAAAGCGAGCAAGAATCGGGCGCGTTCTTGCTCATTTTCTCGGCACTGCGCGATCATGGGAACATCGTCGCGGCGACGAATTCTTCCCATGGCTTCTCGTTGATGTGTTGATATTCGCGCCAGTGTGTGATCCGACCATCGCGAACGCGGATTAAGACGGTGCCGTGATAGCGGTGCGTGCCTTCGTAGGTGTACTCGACTGCTCCAATCTGCTGCGCTTCGTCGAAAACAACCGTGTGCCAGACAGTGCGTTGCTCGTAACCTTCGTCGTTTTCGAAAAACTCCTGAAGCGCGCGTCGATTCTGAAAGCTGTAACGTGTCGGGTCGCCATATCGCACCTCTTCAGAAAATTCCCGAGCCACCGCGGCATAATCGTGCTTTGCCCAAGCGCTCGCCAATCTGTCAAGAAGCTGCCTGAATTCTTCTGCTGCGAGGCGTTTTCCCATCGGACTCTCTCGACTACGTTCGAAACGACAGTGCGCCATTCCGAGCATCCACGTGGACGGTTTGGCCTTCCCGGACTTTGCCTTCGAGGATGTCGATCGAGAGCGGGTCGAGAATTTCGCGTTGGATCGTGCGCCGAAGCGGGCGCGCGCCGTAAACGGGATCGTAACCTTCGCGTACGAGGAGTTGCTTGGCAGAATCGGAAAGATTGAGCGTGATTTTTTGCTGTTCGAGTCGTTTCGACAAACGCTTCAATTGAATTTCGACGATCTTTTTCAAGTCATCCTGGCTCAACCGGTCGAAAATGATGATCTCGTCGACGCGGTTGAGAAATTCCGGGCGGAAATGCGCCCGCAACGCGTCCATGACGAGACGCTCGCGGGCTTCGCGCGATTGCTCTTCCTCCATGATGAATTGCGAGCCGATGTTCGAGGTCATTATGATGACCGTGTTCTTGAAATCGACCGTGCGCCCCTGCCCGTCTGTGATGCGGCCGTCGTCGAGCACTTGCAATAGCACGTTGAACACGTCCTGGTGCGCTTTTTCGATTTCGTCGAACAGCACGACCGAGTAGGGCCGGCGCCGGACGGCTTCGGAAAGTTGACCGCCTTCCTCGTAACCAACATAACCCGGCGGCGCGCCGATCAATCGCGCGACGGTGTGTTTCTCCATGTATTCGCTCATGTCGATCCGGATCATGGCGTTCTCGTCATCGAACAGGAACTCCGCGAGTGCGCGCGACAGCTCGGTTTTGCCAACTCCCGTCGGGCCGAGAAAAATGAACGAGCCAAGCGGACGATTCGGGTCCTGTAGACCGGCGCGCGCGCGGCGGACGGCATTCGAAACGGCTTTGATAGCGCGATCTTGATCGACAACGCGCTGATGTAAATGCTGTTCGAGTTTTACCAATTTCTCGCGCTCGCCTTCCTGCAATCGCGAAACGGGAATGTGCGTCCAGCTTGAAACGACCTCGGCGATGTCGTCCTCGGTCACTTCTTCGCGCAACAACGATTTCTTTTGCTTCGCGCTCTTGGCCTGCGCATCGACGAGTTTCTTTTCCAGCTCAGGAATCTTTCCGTATTGAATCTCGCTCGCCTTCGCTAACTCGCCGCGACGCTGCGCGCGCTCAAGCTCGGTCCGGAACTGGTCGAGTTGTTCTTTCCATTTCCGTTGCTCTTCGATCAGCGCTTTCTCTTTCTGCCATTCAGCTTTCAGCGCACTCGATTTTTCTTTCAGCTCGGCCAGTTCTTTCTCGAGCTTCTTCAAGCGTTCCTTACTGGCGGGATCTTTTTCTTTCTTGAGAGCCTGCCGCTCCATTTCGTGTTGCATGATCTCGCGCTCGATCACGTCGATCTCGGTCGGCATCGAATCGAGCTCTATCTTCAAGCGCGACGCCGCTTCATCGACGAGGTCGATCGCTTTGTCGGGTAGAAAGCGGTCGCTGATGTAGCGATGCGATAGAACTGCCGCGGCAACCAGAGCGGCATCGGTGATTCGCACTCCGTGGTGAACTTCGTAGCGCTCCTTCAAGCCGCGCAAAATCGCGATCGTATCTTCAACACTCGGTTCGTTCACCATGACCGGCTGAAACCGGCGTTCGAGCGCAGCGTCTTTCTCGATGTATTTGCGATACTCATCGAGTGTGGTCGCGCCGATAGTACGCAGCTCACCGCGTGCGAGCATCGGCTTCAACATGTTCGACGCATCAACCGATCCTTCGGCCGCGCCCGCTCCGACAATCGTGTGCAGCTCGTCGATAAACAAGATGATTTCGCCCTGCGCGTCAGTGACTTCCTTTAGGAATGCCTTCAATCGGTCTTCGAATTCGCCGCGGAACTTCGCGCCAGCAACCATCGCGCCAATGTCCATCGCAATTATACGCTTGTTCTTCAAACTCTCAGGCACATCGCCGGAAATGATTCGGCGCGCGAGGCCTTCGACGATCGCAGTTTTACCCACGCCGGGATCGCCGATCAGCACCGGATTATTTTTTGTGCGGCGCGAGAGGACCTGCATGATGCGGCGAATCTCGTTGTCGCGGCCGATGACCGGATCGATCTTGCCGCGGCGCGCGAGCGCAGTCAGATCGCGACTGTATTTCTCGAGCGCCTGATATTTTCCTTCCGGATTTTGGTCGGTCACGCGTTGCGATCCCCTAACCTGCTGTAGTGCTTGCATCAGCTTGTCGCGAGTGACGCCGAGATCTTTCAGAATTTTCGACGCCGAAACGTTCGAGCCGCCAAGCGCGAGCAAATAATGTTCAGCGCTCGTGTATTCATCTTTGAGCTTCGCCATTTCCTTTTCGGCGCCGTCGAGAACGTTGCGGAGCTCATTCGACAAACGAAGATCGACAGCGCCGGTAACTTTCGGTTTGCGATTCAACTCAGTAAGCAATTGCTCGCGCAATTGATTCGGCTGAACGCGGATCTTTTCTAGCAACGGCTGGGTGACGCCGTCGCTTTGATTGAGAAGCGACAACAGGAAATGTTCGTTGGTGATCTCCTGATGGTTCGATTGCGAAGCGAGGTCCTGCGCCGCCTGGAGCGCTTCCTGCATTTTCTGGGTAAACTTGTCGATCCGCATGCTTCAAAATAACGAACCCGGCGACGCGAGCAATTGCGCGTGATGCATTGCAGGCGCGCTTTTCTCCGCTTATCAGTGTTGGCCATGAGCGGCGAAGTTAAATTGACCACGCGCAATGCGCTTCGCGTTTTGCGCAACGGCCCGTTCCGCCGTTACATCATCGGGAGCGCGATCTCAGACACCGGCACATGGATGCAGGTGATGGCGCAGGCGTGGGTGATGACCACACTGACCAGTTCCGCGCTGATGCTCGGGTTGGTCAATCTTTGCTCCGGAGTGCCGATGCTGGCGCTGACGATGGTCGGAGGCTCGGCCGCCGATCGATTCGACAAACGTAAGATTCTCTTAATCACGCAATACGTTCAGATCGCGATTGCTGTCTCAATCGGAATGTTGATCTGGACCGGACACATCGCGATCTGGCAGGTCTTCATTTTCGCCGCGATCCTCGGCGCTTCGAATTCGTTCGAAATGCCAACGCTTTCCGCGCTCGTGCCGGAATTGGTTGGGCGCGAACAAATTCAACCCGCGGTTTCGCTGGATCGTTCGGTTTTTCATGGATCGCGGATGGTTGGATTCTCGCTGGCCGGCCTCGCGATCAAAGCGTGGGGCATGGCCTCCGCATTTTTCTTCAACGCCGTTTCGTTTGTAGCATTGATCATCGCGATTTTGTCATTGCCACCGCGGCGGAAAGGCACGGCCGAGGAAGAAGAAAAGCGTGCTAGCGGCATCAAGGAAGGTTTTCGCTACATCGCGAAAGACGCGCCGAGTCTGGCCATGATCATGCTGATCGCGACTCAATCGTTGTGCATTTTCCCAATCATTACCGTCATGATGCCGCTCTATGGCCGGCTCGTGCTCAATCTCGGCGCCGATCAAGTTGGATTGTTGATGGGCGCTTCCGCAGTCGGTTCGGTCGTCGGTTCTCTTTTTCTAATCGGACTCCCTCGCGACAAGCGAGTTCCGCTGATGATGATGAACGCCGTCGCCGTCACTGGAGCGATTTTCGGATTGTCGCGCGCGCCGAGCTTCTACATTGCAACCGCACTGATGATCGTTAATTCGCTGGGCCTGGCGACCAACTTCGGGTTATGCAGCACCATCGTGCAAGAACGCGCGCCTGAGTATTTGCGCGGCCGCGTCTCCGCGGTCTTCATGTTGAGCTTTGTCGGAATCATGCCGATCGCTGGACTTGGCGTGACGGGTTTGTCCGACTTAATTGGAATGCCGAGCGCGCTGCTGGTCGCGTCGCTCACTTATGGAACAATCACCCTGCTGATTTTGGCGCGGGTGCGGAGACAATGTTGCGAACCGGCGGTCAGCGAATCGCGACCGGCCCAAACACCGCCGGTCGCGGCCACTGTCTAGAGTGATCGCGTTTTCCACCTGCTGGAATTCACACCGTCATACCGACGGCGCGGAGATGCTGCGCGAGATTGTCGATCTTGGCTTCGATCGAATCGAGCTTGGCCACGGCATTCGGATCTCGCTGATGCCCGGGATTCAAGAAATGTTTGAGTCGGGCAAAGTGAAATTCAGCAGTCTGCACAATTTTTGTCCGTTGCCGGTGGAGGTGCTGCATGCTTCGCCGGATTGCTACCAATTCTCCTCGCCCCATGGGAAAGAAAGGGAGCGCGCACTAAAGCATACATTTCAGACGATCGATTTCGCAGAACGACTCGGCGCGCCATTCATCGTGATGCACCTCGGCGAAGTGCCCATGAATCCGGTGACCGATTCGCTGATCAAACTCATTCGTAAAGGCGAGCAGTTTTCCCGCAAATACGTTCGCGAGAAAATTCGCGCGATCGAAAAACGCGAAGCTATCTCAGCCGAATATCTCGAGCGGGTGAAAGAATGCTTGAAGCGCGTCGTCGAGCACGCCGCCACCAAAAAAGTGAAACTCGCCATCGAAGGCCGCCGCGGTTACGAAGAAATTCCGAGCGAGCGGGAGCTGCCGGTGCTGCTCAATGAGCTTGATTCGCCGCAGCTCGGTTACTGGCACGACTTCGGTCATCTTCAGATCAAACAAAATCTCGCATTCGTCGATCACGAAGAATGGCTGCGGAAAATCGGCTCGCGCACATTCGGTTGTCACGTTCAGGATTGCATCTGGCCGGCGCAAGACCATCAACCGCCATTTACCGGAGAGGTGGATCTTGCGAAGCTGGTCCCGCTGTTGCCGAAAGATTGCGCCTGGGTCTGGGAAATGAGTCCGCGCAAAACGGCCGAAGAAATTCAACGCTCGGTCGAGATTTGGAAAAAACATTTCCGCGAATGAAGAAAGTCATCCTCACGATCGTTCAGGTCACGGTCACCGTGGGTTTGTTGATCTGGGTCTTCCACGATCCGGGACAGCGCGCGCAAATGGCCAGCGCGCTGCGCCTGGCGGATTATCGTTGGGTCGCAGCCGGTGTGCTCGCTTACGTCGTCGTTGAAATTGCCGCCGCTCTGCGCTGGCACGTTTTGCTGCGGGTGCAAAACATTCGGCTTTCGCCGGCACGCCTCGGCGGATTGTTTCTCATCGGCATTTTCTACAATCAATTCCTCCCTGGCGGCACAGGCGGCGATATTATTAAGAGCTATCTCCTGCTCAAAGAGACCTCGGACCACAAAGCGGGCGCGCTGCTCGCGGTGGTGTTCGATCGCCTAATCGGGCTCGTCGCGCTCGTCACGATTACGGTCGCGTTCATCGGCCTGCGCTACGATTGGATTACCCGGACGCCGGAGACGCGCCATTTGGTTTGGGTGTTGATTTTGTTGCTCGGCGTTTCGCTGGCCAGCCTGTTCGCCAGCTTCATCATCAGCGGCTTCAATTTATTTCATCTTTTACCCCAGAAATTCCCCGGCCGCGATAAACTGATCGAGATCGCAGCCGCCTATCATCTTTACGCTCGACATTGGATTGCCACATTCGTCGCCTTCGTCGCATCCCTGGTGGCACATCTCGCTACGTTTACCACTTTCCTTTGCGTGGCGTATGCCTTTCACGCCGGCGTCAAAGTGGTCGACTTGTTCTCGGTTCTCCCGGTCGAGCGAACGATCACCGCCGTGCCGATCAGTTTCGCCGGCGTCGGTCTGCGCGAACAAATCCTTCAGGTGATGCTCCACAATTTGTGCGGTGTTGAGGTTGCCGTCGCCAAGCTGATCGGGACGATGAGTTTTCTGGTGATGTTGTTATCCTCCACGCCCGGCGGCATCATTTACTTCTTCTACCGGCCGAGCGGCGTCGAGAAGCGTGTAGGTATTCGCGAGATGCAACGTGAAGTGGCAACCGCGGAACATGAAATCCCGGAGCCGCAATGATTCAAGAAAACGTCCAACCCTCAACGTCCAACACCCAACGCCGAATTCAGATAGGTCCAGTGGCCTTCACGATTCGATGTTCGACGTTCGGCGTTCGGCGTTCGATGTTTTCTTTGTAATGCCAAAAAAAACAAAGTCCGCGCAAAGAACCAGCGGGTCTCAGACTGACCGGCCATTTGTCAGCGCGACGTTTGCCATGACGGTAGACGGCAAAATCACCACGCGCGATTTCGCGCCGGTTGATTTCACGTCGCGCGAGGACAAACGCCATTTGTTTCAGCAACGCGCGCGTGCCGACGCCGTGCTCATCGGTTACGGCACGTTGAAACAGGACAACGTTCGCCTCGGCATCTCGGAAGATCTGCGCCAGGCGCGAATCAAACGCGGCCACGTGCCGGCGCCGTTGCGTGTAATCGTTTCAAACAAAGGCAAGATCGACAGCCAGTTGAAGCTTTTTCAATCCAACATCTCACCGATCCTGATTTTCTCGACGAAGCGAATGCCAAAAGAAGGGCAGAGCGCACTGCGTAAGAAAAATGTCACACTACACATTGGCGAAACCAAGGATGTCGATCTTCGCGAGGTGCTGAGAATTCTACGACGCGATTACAAGGTTCGGCGAGTCGCGTGCGAGGGCGGACCTACTCTCTTTCGCTCGATGCTCGAACTCGGTTTGATCGACGAACTAAATCTCACAATTGCGCCCTATTTGTTCGGTGGAGCGGAAGCGCCGACTCTGACCGGTTTGAGCAAGGAATTTCTGCCAGCCAGCGTGCATTGTGTCATGAAAACAATGCGCGTTGTCGGCGAGGAATGCTTTCTAACGTATCGAATCAAGTCGCGCCGCTAGGGCGCTCTACTTTTCCGGCCCGCGGTCTTCGAACGAGTTCGCCGCCGCAATTCGGGCAAATCGAATTCATCGATGCAGAGCAATCGCGGCAAAACGTGCATTCGTAGATACAAATGTAAGCTTCGCCCTCCGCGGCCAAAACGCGACCGCACTTCTGGCATTCCTTTTTCATTTCCAGCGCCATAATGCTTTATCGGGTGTTATATCATGTGGATTCTTACAGCGGGACTTTTCTGTGCAATGAAACGACCAGTAAGAAAACAGGTCACGGATGTGCGCGGATTGTTTTGGTTAAGCGCAGTTTTTACTTTGCTGCCGATCTCCATTTTCGCCCAGGCGACGGTGGAAGGCCGGGTCGAATTGCCAAAACCGCATTCCGCGCCGGTTGTCGCACAGCGCTACGAAATTGTCACGCGCAGTGGGATTCTTTCGACTGAACCGCCCGTGGCCGTGATTTACCTAGAAGGGTCGTTCCCCAAACTGTCCTCGCCTTCTACCAAACAGATCACGCAAAAAAATCTGACCTTCGCTCCCTCGTTGCTGCCGGTCCAGGTCGGAACAAGGGTCGAATTCCCGAATCTCGACGACACCTATCACAGCATCTTCTCCTATTCGCCGGCCAAACGATTCGATCTCGGCCGATATCGTCCTGAGGAACGGCCGATTCCGTCGGAAATTTTTGACAAGCCCGGACTTGTGACGTTGCGTTGCGATATTCACGAGCACATGCGCGGGCTCGTGCTCGTGGTCGATACTCCGCATTTTGTGGTGTCGGATGCGGAGGGGCGATATCGATTGACCGGATTGCCTTCGGGTCGGTACGTGCTCAAGGCCTGGGTCAACAGCAAGACAACGCGCGAACAACCGATTGAATTGAAAAAAGGCGTCGCGGCGCATGTTGATTTCCCATGATTGCGCGAAGCAGCTCCAAGAAAAACAAAGCCACCACTTTTCGGACAAAGCTTGCCGCGGCCATAATGTTGGTGGTCGCAGCGCTAACGGCTTTCGGACTTTATCTGGCTCAACGCTACGTAACACATAACGCCGAGCGGGCATTGCAACAAAATTTTCAAACCGAGCTTTCTGCTCTTGATAAACTTTTGGAACTGCGCCATGCCGCCGTCACGGAGCGTTGTCGAAAGCTCGCATCGAATCCCCGTATTCACGCCGCGCTGGAAGACAACGCTCTCGATTTGTTGTATCCAAGTGCGAAAGATGAACTGCGCGATCTGATGGCGAATAGGGAGCCATCGGCGGATCAAGTCGCCAACACGCTCCAGGCAAGATTCTACCGCTTCCTGGACAATTACGGCGCCATCTTACGGCCGCGGAATTCGAAAGATGTCGGAGCACTCAGCGCGGAAAGAGAAGGGCAGCTGGCGCTCAAAAAACTGCCGGAAATCCAACAGATCGGGTACGTGACAAGTTCTGATTTGTCCGATGAGACAATCGACGAAGTTACAGCGGTTCCAATTTTCTCGACCGAAACCGGAGACGTGATCTCCGCGCTGGTGCTCGGGTTCAAACCGCTCGAGATCGTTCCTAAAGTCGGAGTTACCGGAATGAAGAGCGGCGTTTGGGCGAATGGCCGCTTGCACTTGCCATCACTCGAAAAATCCGAACAGGATTCTCTCGCGCAGCTAATCACGAACACGTTCACCAAATTCGAGCGAGTTGAAAACAACTTCAGGGTCACGGTCAATGGCGCGCCGCATTTGCTCTTTTATAAACGGCTGAATCCGGATTCGCTGTTTCCGCCCGCTTACGAGGTTTGCATCTATCCTCTCGCAAGCTCGATCGCGCAACTGCATCGGTTGCGCTGGCAAATCGGTGGGGCTGGCGGATTGCTCTTCCTAGGTGGTTTCGTCTCCAGCCACTTTATTGCTCTGCGTTTCTCCAGGCCGGTCGAGCAGTTGGCGGTCGACTCCGAAGAAAATCGCACCCGCCGACGGCGCGCCGAAGCAGATCTCGCTTCCACAAGTGAGAAATTGGAAAGATCGACGAGATACTCGGCCGATGCTTCTCATCAATTGAAGAGTCCGCTCACTGTCCTCCGGGCTGGTTTGGAGGCATTGTTGCGGCGCGAAGATTTCAATCCGGAAACTTACGAGGAACTTTCGACGCTTCTTCATCAGACCCATCGATTGACCGGTGTGATCGAAGATTTATTGCTTTTGTCGCGGATGGATGCTGGCCGTCTTCAAATCAATGCCGAGCCGGTGAATCTGAGTCAGCTGGTCGAGGAATGGCTCGACGATCTGAGTGCGCTACCGGATTCGCCCGGCGTCACAATCGAAAAGGAAATTCCGCCGGAATTATACGTAGCCGGAGAAAAGCGGTATACTTCACTGATCGTTCAAAACTTGCTCGAAAATGCGCGGAAGTACAATCGAAAAGGCGGCTGTATTCGAGTTAAGGCGAGATCACGAGACGGACAAGTTCGATTGACGATTGGCAACACCGGAGAGCCGATTGCACCGGATGCGCAAGAGCACATCTTCGAACGCTTCCGCCGCGCTTCTCTTAGCGGCACTGTTGCTGGCCACGGACTCGGACTGAACCTGGCCCGCGATCTTGCACGTCTGCACGGCGGCGATTTGAAATTTGTGCGCTCCGGAAATGATTGGACTGAGTTCGAGCTGCAATTGCGTCCGACGCAACCAGCCAGCGATAGCGCGAGTTAAAATTGTATGAAAACGCTGCCAGCGTTCAGCCTTTGCTTCTTTTTGGGTTGCAGCGCGTGCGCCTCCGACATCGACGATTTTTTCGACCGCCTTGATCGCGCATTGACCGTCGCCGCGCTTCAAGACAACCTTCGCGCGCGCTTGAGCGGTACCATCGACTTGGAAGCCTACCACTTCGAGCAACCAGCGCCCGGACTCATCGACAGTAAGATCGACAATCTCTTCAATCCCCGGCTCTCACTCTTCCTCGACGCGCAATATGGCTCCCAGATTTATTTTTTCGCGCAATCGCGACTCGATCGCGGATTCGATCCGAGCGCTCGCGGCGCTCAGGTGCGGCTGGACGAATACGCGCTTCGGATTACGCCGTGGGATGATGGACGATTCAATTTGCAGTTCGGGAAATTCGCAACGGTGATTGGTAGTTGGGTGCGGCGACATTTGTCGTGGGAAAATCCATTTGTGGACCCACCGCTCGTTTATCAAAACATCACGCCAATCAGCGACAAATCCGCGCCTGCTTCACCGCTCGATTTCGTCCGACGATTTGAAGCGAGCAGCAAGTACGAATTCAATCCAGTGATCTGGGGGCCCAACTATGCAAGCGGAGTTTCAGTCTCGGGACGTCTGGGCCAGTTTGATTACGCCGCCGAAGTAAAAAATTCGCCGCTCGCTGCGCGTCCCGAATCATGGAGTCTGACCGAGATTGGTTTCGACAACCCGGCAGTCAACGCGCGTGTCGGTTTTCGTCCGAATCAAACCTGGAATTTCGGCTTGTCAGCCGGTGAAGGCGCGTATTTCCGCCCGGAAGCACAGCGAACGTTGTCACGCGGCCGCGATATCGATGATTACCACGAGTTTGTCCTCGGGCAGGAGGTCAGCTTTGCTCTTCATCGTCTTCAGTTGTGGGCCGAATTCTACGAAGCCCGATTCGAAGTTCCGCGCGTCGGCGATGCGGACACCTTCGGGTATTATTTAGAAGCGAAGTACAAATTCACTCCGCAATGGTTCGGTGCGCTTCGTTGGAACCAGCAAGTCTTCGGCAAGATCGACGATGGAAAAGGCGCAAACATTCGGTGGAGCCAAAATCTGGCAAAGATCGATCTGGCCGCGGGCTACCGTTTTACCTCACATACGCAATTGAAGTTGCAATATAGTTTTCAGCAGGAAACCACGGGTCGGGAAGACGATAATCACATCCTCGCGGCCCAATTCACCGTTCGTTTCTAGACCATGCATATCCTGGTTGTGGAAGATGATGTTCCATTGACGCGACAAATCACCGCCGCGCTCCTGCCGGCTGGACACGATCCTATCGTAATCCACGATGGTGAGACGGCTTTGCATGCCGCGGCCGAAAGTCCGTTCGACTTAATCGTGATCGATATCGGTTTGCCGCGGATGGACGGTTTCGAACTGATGCGCCGGCTGCGCTCACTTCACGTGAAAAGCCGCGTTTTGATGCTGACCGCGCGCGGCGAAATTAAAGATCGCGTGACCGGACTGGAACTTGGAGCGGACGATTATCTGGCCAAACCGTTTTCGATGTCGGAGTTGGTTGCTCGGATCAATGCACTTGGACGTCGTTATCCTGAGGAACCAGTCGTAACACTGCGGGTTGGCGACCTTACGCTTGACCTGGTCGATCACGAGGTCCACCGGGGGGCGCAACCAATCGAATTGTCCGCCCGCGAACTAGTGTTGCTGAAAGTGCTAATGCGCGAACCAGGTCGCGTCTTCAGCCGCACCGAATTGTGCCAGCGGGTGTGGGAACACGAACACGAGTACGACACGAAACTCGTGGAAGTCTTCATCGGACGATTGCGAAAAAAAATCGGCGACCCTCCGCTTATCCATACCGTCCGCCACGTCGGCTATTCGATCGGCTAACTAATTCGCGTCGCCGGCATTGGGAAAGTAACAACCGCGTTACTTTTCACATGCGCACGATTAGCCCCAGGGTTGTCGATTCTAGGGTATGAAAGCGATGAAAAGAATTACCAGCAACGGGCAGGATATTAATTGCAGCGACGCAACCGAAAACGACCTCCGACGACTATATAATTCTATCAGTCGCCGTTCTTTCTTAGGCAAATCACTTGCTATTGGTGCAGGAACGCTCAGTGGCGGTTTGTTACGAAGCCAACGCGCGTCCGCCTTTTCTTCAGGCATGCTGACGCCGGGGGACGCAGCTCTGCTTCGGTTCCCAGCGGCGCTCGAAATACTCGAAGCCGACTTTTGGATCCAGTACAACGAACTGGGCGGCATCCAGGACGGCGAAGTCGCAGGTGGCTTCGGGATTAGGGATTACACCAAGGCGCTCTCGGTCCTGGATTCAGACATGCCTCAATACATCCACGATAACACCGATGATGAGATCACTCACCACCAGTTCCTCAACGCCTACTTGATCTCTAAGGGAGCGGATCCCGCAAATCTAGATCCGTTTCGCAAGCTGACGGGCAGCACTGCCACCGGAGTTAACACCAACATGATCGGGAAACGGCTTACAAATTTGACGCAGTTGACGCTCGATACCAGCTGGTGGACGCGCTACCGCGATGACAGTCACAATCCGGACTTGGATCCAGGCTTCGTTTTTCCGCAGGCCGTCCCAAGCCTCTTCGTTGGGCAGCATACGGCAATTCCGAGAACAGACGCCGATTTGAAGAGCAAAAACTTCATTCAAGCAATGGCCAATACGGCAGGGTTCCACTTTCCAACCATTGAACAGGGTGGTAACAGCCTCTACCCCTCGCTGGCGCAGCGGGCCCACGACGTGCAAGTCCTGCGTATCCTGATCAGCATCGGCCCGACCGAAACAATGCACTTTCAGACTTGGTCGGATAAGGCTGGTAATGCACCACCGTTGACTGCAACCGATCCCAAAACCGGTGTAGTGGTCACGTTTCCGGACCTGAATTCTCCACCGTTCGGGGGCGAGGAGTTCCAAACGAACCTGATAATGCCAGAGCCTTGTCCGTTTATCAGCCGAAGCCTGCCGGGATGCTCGATCATTCGACCGACAAATACGGATGGCGTCGCAATGGGAGCCTTGACCTTCCTCACGAACATGGGGCTTTTCCTCGGGCAATCGAAGGCGTTCCACGACTACATGACTCAACTGGCGCTCGATGCAGACGCGGCCGTCCGCGGTTGCTAGAGAGGAGTCAGAACATCACTCAGGCGCATTCTGGTTCAAAAGCTAGAGGCAGTTAGCTGAAACCAGAATGCGTCGCCTCAATTTCCGGCAAATCCGGTCAAAGCCCAGTTTAGATTTTCGCTTGCGATTTTCTCGACGGAGTGCCTTAAAGGCGACAAAGTCTCGAAACATTGGGACTTCGAGACGGTTGAATCTTTTTCCCGAATGCACAAGACCAATTCAGTTCTTATCCAGGCACCGAAGCTGTTCATCTTCGAGACCGCGGCCAATTTGGAGCTCTGGCCAAAGATTTTGCCGCACTATCGCTACATCCGATATCTCGAGCGCGGTCCAAATCGCAACGTCGTGGTAATGGCAGCGCGACGTTCCGGCATCCCAATCAAATGGACTTCGGAAGAAATCATCGATCGCGAGCGGATTGAAATTCACTTCAATCACCTGAAAGCATTCACTAAAGGAATGCACGTCGTCTGGACATTCGATGAAAAAGCCGGTGGCGTGCTCGTGACAATCCTGCATGATTTGAAATTTCGAGTGAAGATGTTGGCGCCGATTGCCGACAAAATCATTGGTGACTTTTTCATCGGCAACATTGCCAACAAGACTTTACGATGTATGAAGGCCTACGTGGAAGCTCGGACAAACACCGTAACCGCATGAGCCGACGACGCGTTGTCATCACCGGCCTTGGCCCAATCACTTGCATCGGTAAAGGCGTGGAAGGCTTTTGGAACGGAATTCTCGCCGAGAAAACCGGAATCACTCCGATTTCTAATTTTGACGTGAGCGCCTTCGGCGTTCGCGTCGCCGGACAAATCAACGATTGGGACCCAGAAGAATTCTTTCCGCCACATCGTTTGAAGCGGCTCGATCGCTACGCACAATTTTCGGTCGCGTCGGCTAAACTTGCGCTCGAAGACGGCGGAATTGAATATTCGAAAGAGAAACCACAGGACCGGATCGGCGTCAGTTTCGGAACCGCGCTCGGCGGCGTTTGCAAAGCGGAAGAACAGTACATTCGATTTTTGAAGAAAGGCGCACGCGGCGTTCAGCCCACGCTGGCCGTGCAGGTTTTTGGCGGGTCGGCTCATTCCAATATCGCCATCGATTTCGGACTTCGCGGCGTCGGCACAACGAACTCGAACAGTTGCGCGAGCGGAACGGTTTCTGTCGGCGAAGCGTTGCGTTACATCCGCGACGATTTTGCCGATGTGGTTGTTGCAGGCGGAGCAGAAGCGCCTCTGACCACGATCACCATCGGCGCGTTCGACATTATCAAGACGATGAGCCGCTGCGAAGATCCGCAAGTGGCCTGTCGGCCGTTCGACAAATTGCGCGACGGATTTGTAATGGGGGAAGGCGCGGCGTCGCTGATTCTGGAAGAACTCGAGCACGCGCGGGCCCGCGGCGCGAAAATTTACGCCGAAGTTCTCGGCTACAGTTTGAATAACGACGCTTTTCATATGACGACGCCGCTGCCAAGCGGCGATTCATGCATCCGCGCGATGCGCGACGCGCTCGCTGACGCCCAACTTGAGCCGGCTCAGATCGATTACGTCAACGCGCACGCGAGCTCGACGCAGTTGAATGACAGTGCCGAAACGATGTCGATCAAAGAAGTGCTCGGCGAGCGCGCGAAAAAAATTCCGGTCAGTGGCACGAAGGGTTATCACGCGCACCCGCTCGGCGCGACTGGCGCGATCGAGGCCGCGCTCAGCGCCCTCGCGTTAGATCGACAATGGGTTCCCCCAACGATCAATTATCAAAATCCCGATCCGACCTGCGATCTCGATCTCGTTCCAAACCACGGCCGGGCTGCTGAATTAAATTACGTCATGAGCAATTCGTTCGGCTTCGGCGGTATCAACGCCTGTATCGTTCTTGGACGCATGCGGGATTAATCGAGCAGATCGGGGCGATTTTGTCTTGTGCGTTTGAGCGCCTGTTCCTTCCGCCACTTAGCAATCGCAGCGTGATTTCCGGAAAGCAAAACGTCCGGGACTTTCCAACCACGAAATTGAGCCGGTCGCGTGTATTGGGGCGCCTCCAATGATCCGATGCTGAACGAATCATCTGCGGCCGATTGTTCGTGACCGAGAGCACCGGGCAGCAGACGAACCACGGCGTCCACGAGCACGACGGCGGCGATTGCGCCATTGGTCAGCACGTAATCCCCAATTGAAACCTCGAGATCGACTAGGTGCTCGATGACGCGATGATCAACGCCTTCGTAATGACCGCAGATGATGATGAGGTGCGATTCGTTGGAAAGTTCGGCTGCCAATTTCTGATCGAGTCGTCGGCCAGCTGGCGACATCAGGATTATTTTCCGTTTTCGATTTTCGATTTTCGATTGCAGGCCTTCAACGGCAGCGAAAATCGGTTCCGGTTTCATCACCATCCCCTGCCCGCCGCCAAACGGCGCGTCGTCGACGATGTGGTGTTTGTCCGTGGTCCAATCGCGCAGGTTATGGACACGAAGATCGACCGTTTCATTTTCCTGCGCGCGCTTCATCATGCTCTCGCTCAACGGAGCGCGGCAGATCTCAGGAAACAACGTGAGGATGTCGATCTTCATGGTGAATCGGGTTCTCCGAACACGATGCTAGAGTTCATGCGGCTTAGCCGCCATTAAATATCAACGCGTTCGGAGAACGCGTTCCACCTTATTCGACAATCTCGAGCGTCGCGCGTTGGCCGTGACGCGAGGCTGAGCTGTTCAACATCGCTCGGATCGCGTGAATGGTCTGGCCATTGCGACCGATTATGCGGCCGACGTCACTCTGACGCAGCTGCACCTTGAAGATCGTCATTTTGCCGCTGGGAATTTCCGTCAACACCATGTCGTCGGGAAATTCGACCAGCTGCCGAATGACGAACTCGAGAAATTCTCTCATGCCGTGTCTTTTTTGTAGGCGAAGCTGCTGGCTTCGCAAATATAAAATGGGAAGCTGGCAGCTTCCCCTCCTACGCGCTTTTTTCTTCGGTCGCGGCTGCGGCGGCAGACGTTGTCGGCGCGCTTACAGCGGGAGCTTCCGCCGCTGGTTCAGGAGAAGGCCCAGCTTCCGTCTTTGGAGCTGCTTTTGGTTTGGCAGCTTTTTTCGCAGCAGCCGCTTCCGCTTTTTTCGCAGCGGCTTCGGGATTTTTGTATTTCTTAATCAAGCTGCGAACTGTGTCCGACGGCTGCGCGCCTTTGCTGATCCAATGCTCAATGCGGTCGAGCTTGAGCGTGCTGTTGAGTCCTGGCTTTTTCGGATCGTAAGTGCCGACGATCTCAATAAATTTCCCGTCGCGCGGGCTACGTTTGTCCGCGACGACCACCTTAAAATACGGGCGGTTTAACGCGCCTTCTCTTCGTAATCTGATTGCAACTGCCATGTTTATTTTCTCATTCGCGCCATTTGCGCCATCATCTTCTTCATTTTGCCCGCGTTCTTCATTAGCTTTCGCATCTGATCGAAACGGCGGATCAAATCGTTTACCTCCGTGACGGTCGAGCCGCTGCCGCGAGCGATCCGCTGACGACGCCGCGCATTTAAAATTTCGGGGCGCGTCCGCTCCTCGCTGGTCATCGAAAGCACGATTGCTTCGGTGCGCTTGAGCTGCTTCTCGTCAATCGAGAGGCCGGGAACGTTACTCGCGCCCGGCAGCATGCCAAGGACATTTTCGAGCGGCCCCATTTTTCGGAGCATTTGGAACTGGGCCAGGAAGTCGTCGAAGTCGAACGATGCGCTGCGAAGTTTTTTCTCCAAGCGCGCAGCATCTTCAGCATCAATTGTTTCGGCCGCTTTTTCTACAAGACCAACAACATCTCCCATGCCCAAAATCCGACCGGCCAAACGCTCCGGCACGAACATTTCCAACTGGTCCAGTTTCTCGCCCGTGCCGACGAATTTGATTGGCCGCTGCGTGACTTCGCGCATCGACAACGCCGCGCCGCCGCGCGCATCGCCGTCGAGTTTCGTCAAAATGATTCCTGTGATTTCGAGCGCATCCTTGAAATGTGTCGCAACGCTCACCGCTTGCTGACCAGTGGCAGCATCGACCACTAGAAGTGTTTCCTGCGGCTGCAAAAATCTCTTGAGCTCGTGAAGTTCCTCAATGAGCGCCACATCAACTTCTTGTCGGCCAGCCGTATCAAAGATTGCTTGTCCCGCCGTAGCCTCGACGGAGGCGAATCGATCTTGCAATACAGCTTCGGCCGCGCGCCGAGCATTTGTTTCTTTTGGGTCGGGAGTAAAAACGGGAACGTCGATTTGTTTCCCGAGCGTCGCGAGTTGTTCGATCGCAGCCGGTCTTTGCAAATCCAGCGCGACCAAGTTTGGATTGCGTCCCTGTTTCTTGAGGAGCAGAGCAAGCTTCGCCGCTGAAGTTGTCTTGCCGGAACCATTCAATCCGACAATCAAGATCCGCTGTGGCTCGCCGAGGTTCAGCGGTGCCGAGTCGCCACCGAGCAAGATCGACAATTCGTCGTAAAAAATCTTAACGATCTGCTGGCCGGGCGTGATGCTGCGAAGCACGCTTTCGCCCGTCGCCTTTCCTTTGACGCGAGCGATGAATTTTTTGGCGACTTCAAAATCGACATCGGCCTCTAGCAACGCGAGCCGAATTTGTCGCAGCGCGACATCAATGTTCGCTTCGCTGATTGTTCCGCGGCCGCGGAGATCTTTGAAAATCTCCTGCAGCTTGTCGCCGAGTTGCGAAAACATCAGGTGGACCGGCTTCTCCGAAGACGGTAACAAATGCGTTCCACCTATTTCTTCGGTGTCGCTGTCGGCGTGGTCACTGCGGGCCGAGCGGTCTCTTCGATTCCGAAAGTCCAATGGGTCTCGACTTTTTTGTCACCCGATTTGGCGCTCAGAATAACCGTGCAACTCCTTTCGCGTAGCTTTTGCGTCACTTGATAAGAAACGATTCCGGTTTTGGGATCGTAGCTCGCTGGCACAAGTCCCAGACCGCTAATTCGCAACTGCACACTTGCCGGGTCGATTTGGCCGACCGCGCTCAGGTTCGCTTTGATCAGTGGCAATGCACTGCGGACGGTCGAGCCATCGGCCGGCTCGACCTTCAAATTTTCGGCGCCAACCGCCGCTACTGCTGGCGCTCCCGGGCCGCCGCCCGAAGTGGCGATCATTTTAACCGCGTCTTCAAAAACTTTCGGCTTGGTCGCTTCGATCGCATACCGGCCTAACGAATCCAGCGGCGACGTCCAGGTAATCGGCTGGCCGTAAACCGTGAAGATTGCTTCGTAACCGGCGTTGCGCGCGATTTCTTTCACGTGCTCGTTATAAAATCCGTAGGGCACCGCAAAACAATTCACTCTAATTCCGAGCCGCTGCTCAAGCAGCGTTTTGCAGCCGACAACTTCGTTCTGGACCCATTGTTCATACTCGGGACCGGTCAGTCGCTTTCTTGTTTTTTTCGCCCCTGGTTCCGTGATCGTGACCGGATGACCTTCGCGCAAATCCTGATGCGTGGCGGAATGGGCTTGGATGTCGATTCCGTTATCACGCATATCGGCGAGCTGCTCCCAAGTGATAGCCTGCCCTCCGGCCAGACTGCCCCCGGCTATGCCTTCCGTGTATAGGAACATCGTGAAGGTGTAGCCGAATTTTTTCATGATCGGCCACGCGACCTCGTATTGCGATTTCCAGCCGTCATCAAACGTGATCACGGCGCAGCGCGGCGGAATATTTTTATCGCCCCGCTTCCAGGCCAGCAAATCCTGGAGGCTGATGACAGTGATCCCGCGGTTCTTTAATTCCTGCATCTGCTTCTCAAAATCTTGGGGCGTGATCTCGGTGCCGGGATAACGCACTTTGTCGACCAGGCGGTGGTAACAATAGATGATGGTCTGCGCGGTTTGATCGACCACCGGCTTGGAGACCTTTGGGGTAGGCGTCGCGGTCGCGACCGCTTTTGGTGCAGGGGTCGGTTTCGCCGCGAGTGCAATGCCGGAGAGGAGGACCGCAAACAACAACGGGAGCAAAAGGAATCGGATGCGCATATTTGAGGTAAACGCCTTTAAATCTGGTCTCACAAAAAACAAGCGGTTTTTGTATTCCGGACTCGAAACTTTTGCCGGAAGGCTGAGTTTGATGTAAGGACAGATGACCATGTCTGGATCAGCCTCACGATTGTCGGTTGTGGTTCTTGGGGGATTGCTCGCCGCTTGTGCCACGGGCCGCGGCCCAACTGAGCTAGTAACGAAGGACACGAGCAAGTCCTTCAACACAGTGGTTGTCGATGCGGGGCACGGCGGCAAGGACAACGGCGCCTACCGCAAATTTGGCGGCGCGGAAAAGCTCGCCAACTTGGACGTGGCCAAGCGTCTCGAACGCAAGCTCCACGAATCGCAGTTAAAGACCGTGATGACTCGCTCCACCGATGTTTTCATTCCGCTCGACGAGAGGGTCGCAATTGAAAACGCGCAGAAGAATTCCATTTTTGTCAGCATCCATTTCAACGATTCGCGCCGGCGCGGTATTCATGGTTTCGAAACCTATTACCATTCCGCGAACTCGATTGATCTGGCGACCCAGATCCAATCCAAATTGCTGACGATTCCGAATTCAGCCAATCGCGGCGTGCACCACGCGAACTTTCGGGTGTTGCGATTTGCCAAGTATCCCGCCGTTCTCGTTGAGTGCGGCTTCCTGAGCAATCGACTCGAAGGTGGCGAAGCGCGCGACGCCGAGTATCGCGAGGAATTGGCCGATCGAATCGCGGAGGCAATTGTCGAGCAGCGCTACGGCGGCGGCGTGTATCGCGCATCCAAAACCGCAGAAGCACAGCCACCTCGCGAAGGGCAGGGGCTGGCACCGTCGTCACCGAATCGCGATTAAGACTCTTGTCGTAGCGGATTAAAATTCTTTGCCGCGCTCTTCGCGCCCAATTGCGGCGAGGAAAATAATCACGATGAAGACGATCGCTTCGACTGCCGCCATGGTCAGCGCGTAATTCGCTTCTCCGTTCGCCGAACGGAAGTGCTCGGCCAGCCACGCCTGTTGCTGAGCGGCGTAAGCAGCGGCGAAATTTCCGAGCTGATACGCGAGACCTGGAAACGTGCCGCGAAATTCCGACGGCGATAGTTCGTTGAGGTGCACCGGCACAACTCCCCACGCGCCTTGCACCATGAATTGAATCGAGAATCCGCCCGCGATGAGCAACGCCGTGGTTGGCGAGAAGATCCAGACTGGAATCAACAGCATTCCGCAAATTGCAGCCAGGATGATGACGCGCCGCCGGCCCCAATGTTGCGACAATTGACCGACGACAGTTCCGCCACAGATCATCCCAAAAGCATAGGTGATGGCGATCTTCGATGTTTCGTCAGAGTTGAAGCCGCGCTGTTTTTGCAAATAGGTCGCGTAGAGATCCTGCGTTCCATGCGACATGTAGTTGAACGCCGTCATAAGGAGCGCCGCGTAAATGAACAGTGCGCCGTGTTGCCTGACTAAGATGGACATCTTCAGTCGGGGCCTTTGCTGAGCGTGATTCCGCTCCCACACCGGCGACTCCGGCACCCGCGCACGAATGTAAATCACCAAAAATGCCGGCACAGCGCCGACGACAAACAATCCGCGCCAGCCGAAATGCGGAAATACGATCCAGTAAACCAGCGCCGCAAGCAGATAACCAACCGCGTAGCCTTGCTGCAAAATTCCCGAGAACAATCCGCGTGTTTGAGTCGGCAACGATTCCATCGCCAGCGAAGCCCCGAGTCCCCATTCGCCTCCCATTCCGATCCCGAACAACCCGCGCAAAATCAAAAAGATCGTGAAATTCGGGGCGAACGCCGTGAGCAATTCCATGACAGAATAGAAAATAATGTCGGCCATCAGCGGAATACGCCGGCCGAATTTGTCGCCCAGCCAACCGAAGATGAACGCGCCGACCGGACGCATTATCAGCGTCAGCGTGATCGCGAATGCGACCTTTGGAATGTTCTGACCGAAATCTTGGCTGATCGGAACGAGCACGAACGTGACCAGAAAGAAATCGAGCGCATCGAGGGCCCAACCGAGAAAGCACGCGATGAATGTGTTGCGTTGATTGCGAGTGAGCGTTTTGAAAAGCCGCAGCGGCTCCAGGTCCGCCGCGCGCCCAGCAACTCGGGCAAGATAACTGAACCAACCTAAGGGCACGATTTCACCTGTAATAGTCGATATTGCCGTTGTCGATCTCGTGCGTTGTAGCTGCCGCCATCTCTGGCGGCAGGAAGTTTGCAATGCTAGAAGACGAACACTAAGAGGAAGCGGATAATTCAGAACATATCCACATATCATGATGCGTAGATTTGTTGCTTGATCGTTGGCACAAACCCCGCTTAGTTGTTCGCTACACATGAGGGCTGACCTCCATCCGTTGGAAGCGCTTTTGCGAGAGCGCATCGTCATTCTCGACGGCGCGATGGGTACCATGATCCAGCGCCGGAAGTTTTCCGAAGCGGATTATCGCGGCAAACGCTTTCACGATTGGGAGGGCAAAGATCTCAAAGGTTGTCTCGAGCTTCTCAATTTAACTCAACCGCAAGCCGTCGAGGAAATTCACGCCGAATATCTGGATGCCGGCGCCGACATCATCGAGACAAATACTTTCAATGCGACCACGATCGGTCTGCACGACTTTCTATTTCAAGGCCAATTCGCCAGCGGTCACAAAGACCAGGAATCTTTCCAACGCGTAGTCGACAACGTCGATCTTCGCGCGCTTGTTCGCGAAATAAATGCGGCCGCGGCAGCGATCGCCCGCCGCTCAGCGGATCGTGTGACAAGACAAACGGGCACTCGCCGATTCGTCGGCGGATCAATCGGGCCCCTCCCCGTGACTGCTTCGATCTCACCCGACGTGAGCGATCCCGGATTTCGCGCGGTCACGTTCGATCAATTGCGCCAGGCTTACATCGATCAAGTCAACGCGCTGATAGCAGAAGGTGTCGACCTTCTTCTGGTCGAAACGATTTTCGATACGCTCAATGGCAAAGCCGCGCTCTTTGCAATCGCTGAGGTTTTCGAACGAACCGGCAAGAAACTTCCGCTGGTTGTTTCAGGAACAGTCACGGACAAAGCCGGTCGGACACTGAGCGGTCAAACCGTCGAAGCGTTTCTAATTTCAATTGCGCACGCGCAGCCACTCATCGTCGGATTGAATTGCTCTCTTGGGCCAGAGGAAATGAATCCGTTCATCGAAGAGCTCGCGCGCGTTGCCCCGTTTTTCGTTAGCGCGTATCCGAATGCCGGCCTCCCCGACCCGCTTTCTGAAACCGGATTTCCAGAAACGCCCCAGACGCTCGCTCCAAAATTACGATGTTGGGCCGCAAACGGCTGGCTCAATCTTGTCGGTGGTTGTTGCGGCACAACGCCGGACCATATCGGCGCGATTGCGGACGCGGTCCGCGATTGTGAGCCACGCGAAATTCAAATCGCACAGCGCAAAGCGCAAATCGCAAATCGATTGCAGCTCTCCGGGCTCGAGCCATTGAACATCACACCCGAAGTGGGTTTCGTTGTAATCGGCGAGCGAACAAACATCACCGGGTCACCGAAATTTTCGAAGCTGATTCTAAATGGCAACTTGGAGGGCGGCATTTCAGTCGCGCGCCAGCAGGTGCAAGGCGGCGCCAACCTTCTCGACGTCAACCTGGACGAGGCGATGATCGACTCCGAAGCGGCGATGACGCGGTTTCTGAATTTGATCGCGAGCGAACCGGAGATCGCGCGGATTCCGATCGTGATCGACAGCTCCAAATGGAACGTAATCGAAGCTGGTTTGAAATGCGTTCAAGGCAAAGCGGTCGTGAATTCGATCAGCTTGAAAAATGGCGAGGAAGAATTTCTGCGCCAGGCACGGCTTATCCGGCATTATGGCGCCGCAGTCATCGTCATGGCGTTTGATGAGCAGGGTCAGGCTGATAATTTTCAGCGCAAGATCGACATCTGTGCACGCGCTTACAAACTGCTCACTGAACGCATCGATTTTCCGGTGAGCGATATCATTTTCGATCCGAACATCCTCACCGTCGCGACGGGATTGGAAGAACATCGGAATTACGCGCTCGATTTCATTGAAGCGACACGCTGGATTAAGAAGAATTTGCCCGGCGTGCGCCTCAGCGGCGGCGTGAGCAACATTTCGTTTTCGTTCCGCGGCAATACCGCCGTCCGCGAAGCGATGCACGCTGCGTTTCTGTATCATGCGATCCGCGCCGGACTCGACATGGCTATCGTGAACGCGGGGCAGCTTGCCGTATACGAAGAGATCGAGCCGGAATTGCGCGAGCGCGTGGAAGACGTGCTGCTAAATCGCCGCGGTGATGCGACCGAGCGTCTGATCGAATTCGCCGAAACGCTGAAAGGCAAAGGAAAGGCGAAAGTTAAAGACGAAGAATGGAGGAAGCAGTCCGTCGAGGAACGGCTCAAGCACGCGCTTGTCCACGGCGTTGTCGATTACATCGACATGGACACGGAGGAAGCGCGAAAGAAATCCGAGCGACCGCTGGATGTGATCGAAGGTCCGTTGATGGCCGGCATGAGTGTTGTCGGCGATTTGTTTGGTTCCGGCAAAATGTTTTTGCCGCAAGTGGTGAAGAGCGCGCGAGTAATGAAGAAAGCCGTGGCCTATTTGCTGCCGTTCATGGAAGCGGAAAAATCGGCCGGAGCGAAACGGCAGGGCCGCATCGTCATGGCGACGGTCAAAGGCGACGTGCATGACATCGGCAAAAACATCGTTGGCGTCGTGCTGCAATGTAACAACTATGACGTTGTCGATCTTGGCGTGATGGTCCCGGCGGCGAAAATTCTGGAGACCGCCCGCGAAAAAGAAGCGGACGCCATCGGCTTGAGCGGACTAATCACGCCGTCGCTCGACGAAATGGTGCACGTCGCTCAGGAAATGGAGCGCGAGAATTTCAAACTGCCACTTTTGATCGGCGGAGCGACGACTAGTCGCGCGCACACCGCGGTCAAAATTGCGCCGCATTATCATGAAAGCACGGTGCACGTCCTGGACGCATCGCGTGCGGTCGGGGTGGTCAATTCGTTGCTGAACCCGAAACAGAAAGCGCTATTCGAGGCTAAGACACGCGCCGAGTACGAAGCGCTGCGCAAAGCGCACGGCGCGAAGTCGCGCGAGAAGAAACTTTTGACGTTCGATGAAGCGCGCAAGAACCGAAGGCCGATTGATTGGGAGAATTACATCCCACCGCGGCCTAAATTTACCGGACCGCGCGAAATCTTACCGTCAATTGTCGATCTTTGTGAGTACATCGATTGGTCGCCATTTTTCCATGTCTGGGAATTGCGCGGGAGATATCCGACTCTTCTGGAGGATCCGACGATCGGCAAACAAGCGCGCGAGCTGTTTGAGGATGCGCAAAGGATTTTGGATGAAATCGCGAGCAAGAATCTGTTAACTCCGCGCGGCGTTTTTGGATTCTGGCCGGCACGCACAAATGGTGACGATGTCGATCTTTTTCGCGATGCTCCGGCTGCGGGTGGACCGGAAAAGTTCGCGACATTTCATTTCCTGCGACAGCAGATGCGGAAACCAGTCGGTCAGTTCAATCAATGCCTCGCGGAGTTTGTTGCGCCGCAAGCCGAGGATTATCTGGGCGGTTTCGCCGTGACGATTCATAGCGCGGACGAGCTCGCCGCCAAATTCAAGAGCGCGCATGACGATTACAGCGCGATCATCATAAAAGCGCTGGCCGATCGATTGGCGGAAGCCTTTGCCGAATACCTGCACAGACACGCGCGAATCGCATGGGGCTTCGGGCAAGATGAAAACTTGTCGAACGCGGATCTGATTCGCGAGAAATACCGCGGGATCCGGCCGGCGCCTGGCTACCCGGCCTGTCCCGACCACATCCAAAAGCGAACGCTCTTCGATTTGCTCGCCGCCGAACGAAAGATCGACATTAAGCTGACGGAATCGTACGCGATGCATCCGGCGGCGAGCGTTTGCGGATTCTATTTTTCGCACCCCGAAGCGAAATATTTCGCCGTCGGGCAGATCGGGCGAGATCAAGTTCTCGATTACGCGCAGCGGTGCGGCGAATCGGTCGCGGCCGTTGAGAAGCGGCTTGGGCCAAATCTTGGCTACGAAGCGAATCCGTGATACTGGTCACGGCGAATTTGCGGGGCGTAGCTTAGCTTGGTAGAGCGCCTGGTTTGGGACCAGGAGGTCGGAGGTTCAAATCCTCTCGCCCCGACCAGTTATCGTGAATGTGAAATTGTCGAGGTCAATCTTGGCTGGCTTTTTTTTCACCAACGCATTGCTGTCGAATGCTCAGGTTGCGACTGACCAGAGTCTGGAATCGATTGCGACCGAACAAGAGCCGCAACCGACCGCGACCGCTGAGCCGAAAGTTCCTGAACGTGCCCAGATTGACGAAATTTTCAAAGAGACGACCCTCGGCAAAGAAGCTGATGAGCGCCGGCTGCATATTGAATGGCGGCAACTGCAAAACCAGGTCGTCAACGAACCGGATGTGATCGCGGCGAAACGATCAGCCGCGACGGCCCGGACAGATTTCGAGAAGCGGCAACGCCTCCGTGATTATTACGATCTTTATTATGGGCGAATGCGCGCTCTGGCCGGCACGGCAGAGATGAAAAGCGCGCTCGACCAGTTGAAGCTGGCGCACTTGAGTCAACTGACTCAAGCCCGCGTGCGACATGAGACCGACGGCGAGTTGCCAACGCCGAGTCCGACGCCGAAGAAGAAGCATCAAGACAAGCGAGCCCAAAAATTCCGGGGGCAGGATTAATTCGAAATCGATGACGCGTCCAAAGGGAATGTTGCTCGCGTTACGGTGGCGGTTATTTTAAGCGCCCGAAAAAGAGGATGGCGCGTTCGTCTAGTGGTTAGGACACGGCCCTCTCAAGGCCGGTGCACGGGTTCGACTCCCGTACGCGCTGCCACCTGCTTTCATAGGTAAATCTTGCATCATCGAACATTTCGCTTGCTTTTTCGGACACTTTTCGGACAATATTCGGGCACTTAAGCTCTAAATAGTAGTATGAACGCGAAGCGAAACCGATTCCCGATCATCGTAAAACGTGGTTCCTCCACGGTGAAGATTTACCGAGACCAAAAGCCAAGCGGAATATACTACCGCGTCGCCTATCACATCGGCGGCAAACGTTACCGGCTCAACTTTGCTGATCTCGACCGAGCAAAGTCCGAGGCGGAAGCACAAGCGGCAAAGCTGTCCCGCGGAGACGTGGACGCAGCGCTGCTTAACGGTAAGGACCGACTCATTTACGGCCGAGCTCTTGAAGCGCTTCGCGAAACAGGGGTGCCGCTGGACGCCGCCGCGTTGGAATACAGCGAAGCGAGAAAGTACCTCGATAGCGTTTCCCTCGTCGATGCAGCGAAGTTTTATTCTCGGCATCACGGGCAGAACGTTAAACGGAAGGCAGTCGCAGAAGCTGCTCGCGAAATGATCGAGGCAAAAAAGCTGGAAGGGGCCAGCGGTGTATATCAAAACGACCTGCGCTATCGCCTGGGAGTTTTCTCGGACCGGTTCAGCTGCGATTTGGTGGCGCTGACGGCGGATGATGTCCGCGGTTTCTTCGATGATCTCAAGCTTGGCGCTCGCAGTTTCAATAACTTTCTAGGTGCTCTGAAAACATTTTTCCGGTTTGCCCAAGATCGGGGCTGGCTTGCTAGAGAAAGCGACTTATTGGCCGGCGTTAAGAAACGGAAAGACAAAGGCGGCGCGATCGAAATCCTCATCCCAGGCGAAATGGCAAGCTTGTTAAACAATGCCTCGCCCGAAATTATTCCGTGCCTTGCTTTAGGTGCGTTCGCCGGTTTGCGCGCTGAGGAGATTTTGCGTCTGGAATGGTCAGACGTTGATCGACGTCCTGGGTTTATCGAGATTGGCGCGCATAAAGCAAAGACAGCAACGCGGCGGTTGGTCCCGATTACAGACAACCTCGCCCAGTGGCTCGCTGTGGCGAGTCCTGGCCGTCACGGCCGAGTATGGGAAAACACTAAGCCGATGTTTTTCAAGGTCCGCCGGCAGCTGGCAGCCAAGGCGGCAATCAAGTTGAAGCAGAACGCCCTTCGTCACTCATTCATTTCTTACAGGCTGGCAGAACTGCAGAACATCAATCAGGTCGCGCTAGAAGCAGGTAATTCGCCACAGATGATCTTTCGGCATTACCGCGAACTGGCAACGCCGGAGCAGGCACGCACATGGTTCTCCATTGCACCGCCAGCAAGCGAGAAAGTGACTGCCGCCTCGTTCGGACGAAAGTGAGCGACCACAGCGATGGCAAAACGCGAAACAAGTTCTGAGCGTCGAGACAGGGAGCGCAATAACGCCGACTTCGTTTGGACAGCGAGAGGCGTCGCAGCGGAAATAATTGCGGCGCGAAAAAGACTACCAAGCAGGAAGAGCTTTGCCGTGCTTGGACAAATCTTTTGCCTTTGCGATGTGATTCTCTTGCGCACGATAGCCGATTTGCTTGAGGGCGCGGACTCGATAGCAGACGTGTTCCGGGCCAAGCCTCGTGCGTATAGCCCCGGAGAGGCTTGGTATGACGCTGAGATTCGCACTGCCTACATAAAAGCCTTTGGCAATGTTTGGCGCACTCTTCCACGGGATTTTCCGCCCGATGATGTCCCCGATAGTGCTCTCCGGTGGCCTACTTTTTCCGACTTTTTGAACATCTTCCGGGAGCAAAACGCGAAATTGAGAGGAGCATCAGAGCGTTCCTTGCGAAGGTCTTTACGGCGTTTGGGCTATCGCACCAGTCCCGGTAAGCGCGGCAGGCCAAAAGGAAAAAGAGCACCGAAACTGCGCGTTATGCGGTGAGTTTTTTTTGTGCGTGCGCGCAGTGAAAATGTGCGCGTGGAAATAAAAGATAAGAGCGAGCAAACGTTTGATCGCGCAAGCGAACGGTTGCTCAAGAAAGCTGAACTTGCGGAGCGGTTGGGAGTTTCGACCCGAACGATTGACGACTGGCAACGACGAGGCCGCATTGCATATTTGAAGATCGGCCGGAGCGCGCGTTACCGATGGGCCGACGTTGTCTCGAAGCTAAACGACCTTTGCCGGGTCAACTAGTCCATACGACCGATGAACTTCGACGACACCGCTCGCTTCTTTGGG
>DATFXN010000030.1:0-42620 GCA_035315805.1 Chthoniobacterales bacterium | reverse complement strand
TGGCAGGGCCGGGCCAGGCGTGAAACGATGGCTTGAACCACCCAGGACTCTTTCAGCCGCCGCTAGCATGTCCGGGGTGTCGATGTCCTGCCACCAGGCGTCCCCGATATCGATGGCGCGAACTTTTCCATCCGCTACCATCGCGCGCACCCCGTCCGCCAAACTGCAATCGCCGGTGCGTTTCGCTCGCTCCAGGTAATCGAAGATCTCAGTCGGGCAAACAAACAAGCCCGTATCGATCGCATCGTAATCTTTGAGGTCCTTTCCGACCGACGCAACGCGATCTCCGTTCGTCTTGATCTTCATCGCATCCACTAAATCGAAAATCGCGTCGAGTTTTCGATCCACGGCCACATTCAAAACGCTCAAATCGGCATCCTTAATCGCCAAATCGACAATTAGCGGCCCGAACAAGTGATCACCCATCGTTAGAAGAAACGGAGAGCGCAGATGCGGTTTTGCTGTCAAAACGGAAACGCCGTTTTGTTTTTGCCATTCGGCATTGTGAATTGGATGAAGCGTCATTCCCGCCGGAATTAATGGTTTCAGGCCAGCCATCAGCGCGTCGCTGTTGAAACCGGTGATGACATGCAGGGTTTCAATCCTTGCTCGTTGCAATGCGTCGATCGTGTGAGAGAAGACCGTCTGTCCCGCGATCCGAATCAGCGGTTTTGGAACATTTTCTCCGCAGGAACGCAGGCGCGAGCCGAGTCCTGCCATCAAAATTACGGCGTCTTTGATCACTGTTTTCGACGGCCCGGTGAAGTTCCGTTGGTGGAGCTAAATCCCATAGTACATCTTCAGCCCCCAGAGCCGAGCCCGCTGCGGCAGAAACCGAAGAATTAATGGTGCGACTTTGGATTGAAACCGGTCTCCGACGGTGATGCGGGGCGGAGGATTTGGTGAATCGATCAAGCGAAGCGCATGTTTCACCACGAGCTCCGGTGGCGGCGCATTCTTCATATTGCGATCGACCGCGGCCCACGTCTTCGCTACGCGTTCTTTGTAGCGCGGGTCGTGCTCTTGCTTTTTTGGAACGGCATCGTTGAACGAAGTCAAAATGTCCGCCGGCTGAAGGTCGACAATGCGAACGTTCGAATCGGGAAGTTCGAGCTGCATAGACATAGTGTAGGCAGCCATGGCGGCTTTCGCTGCGTTGTAAGCAGCCATGAAGGGAACTGGTAATCGCGACGCCAGCGATGTCACATTGATGATCAGCCCTTTTCCGCGCGCCCGCATCGCCGCCAGCGAGAGTCGCATTAGTCGAAGATGGCCGAACACGAGGATTTGAAATTGGCTTTCGATCTCAGCGTCGGACAGATTTTCCGCGGCGCCAAAGTGACCGCTCCCGGCGTTATTAATTACAACGTCGAAATAGCCCGCCTCAGAAAGCGCGCTTTTGAATCCTCGATCGATTGAATTCGAATCCGATAAATCGAGACGGACAGCGTGGACCTGCGGCAATTGCGGCACGCGCCCAGGCTCTCGCGATGTTCCCCACGCTTCGTCCCCGCGCGCGCTCAACGATTTCACGATCGCAAGGCCGATGCCGGAGCTGGCTCCTGTCACGAAAATCTTTTTCATCCCAACGGGCAATTATTTCAGTTCAACCAGAAGTTAAAGTTCGTCCATGAGACTTGCACGACTTGTTTTCCCGTGACTGGATTTGTGGATTAGCCTATGCCGAATTGCGATGAACCGATTCTTGGTTGCGTTAGTTGGAACCCTCACGGACCTCGGTGAGTTTTTGTACTCGCTGGTCTGGGGACGCCGCCAGGCGCAGTTCATTCGGCAGGTTTTGTCTAAATCCCACCCGTTACAGAGCCGTCGTGTGATCGCCTCGCTTACAACTTTGCCGGATCGCATTGGTAATCTGGAACCGACAATTCGGAGCCTTTTGGAGCAAACACGTCCACCGGATGAAATCGTACTGGCGATACCGCAATTCTCGATTCGTCAAAAAATGGAGTACACCGTTCCGGCTTATCTCGAAGGAATTCCTCGAGTGCGGCTCTTGCGCTGCGAGAAGGACTGGGGGCCGGCAACTAAATTCATTTCAGTCGTTCAAGAGGAGTTGGCGGCCGGCCGGGGGCGGACGTTGATCATGGTGGTGGATGACGATCGAATCTATCCGCGCGATGCACTTGAAATCTTTTTACATTATCACACACAAATGCCGGATGCTGCGCTTTGCTTTCGCGGAGCGCTGATACCGCGCAACCTCGTTTGGTTCTTGCCCAAGATTTTTCGCGCGAGCCAAATCCGCGAAGTGGAGCGCGTGGATGTGATCACGGGGACTGCGAGTTATCTTATTCAGCCGCGTTTTTTCGACTCGGCGTTATGGGATTATTCGAACTCACCCGAAAGCGCCTTTTATGTGGACGATATCTGGATCAGCGCGCAACTCGACCGCCGTGGCGTTGAGAAATATGTCGTCCCAGCGTCCCAGATGATGCGAAGCGTTCGAGCGCAATCCGGCACCATGACTCTCTACCACGTGCCGAAGGGATCCGTGCGGAGCAATACCGAGGTGATCAGATTTTTTCGCGACACTTGGAAGGTGTTCTCTTAGGGCTTTGCATGTTGTTCTGGCGTAAGTGCGCCAGCTCTTGAATCATCAGCTCTCCAGATGATGAATTCAGCGCGGATGAATTGAACCTTCGCGCTGGGATAAACAGCTTGAACAGTCGAAAAATCGCGCATCACGCATACGCCGATTATCGGTGGCGATGGCGGAGACCGTCGGATTTCTTCCACGGAGTACTTTTCCACCGGGTAGCGCAGGTTTCCGTGAAAAAGATAGAAAGAGGCGAAGTGCAGATCGCTGCCGACCTTGACCGCTTTGACAAGCACCGTGCGTAAACCTGGCTGTTGCATGGTGCCCAGCTTTTCGGCGACCGCTTTTTCATCGGTAAAATCCCTTCGGCGCCGGAAATCGATTTGCAATTTCGTTTGGACGAAGCCGGCGAGGAGAAGGATCGCGAGGATGGCGATTGTCGCGACGAGTGCGAGTCCTCCATATCTCAATATTCGTTCGGCAACGATCGCCAGAAGCAGGCACAGAGCTGGAATGATCGGCTCGACATAGCGAACATGCCGGAAATTGAAGAGAATTTCGATCGCGATAAGGGCGAGACAAGCGATCGAGATTTCGCGAGCAGAGGTTCCAAATTCTCCCTTTTTCGAAAAAAGGATCACGAATGGCGCCGCAAAAACAAAAAGGCCGCACACAGAGGTGACGATTAGCCGATAGGGGATTTCGAGATACGGTTGCGCGCCGAGATGCTCCGGGCCAAGCCAGTCCACGACCTCCTGATGAAAGAGATGCTGGTAAGGAACTTGAAACGTTAGGATTTGAGACACCGGCCAAATCAGCATTGTTATTACGCAACCAAGAATGCTGAACAGGAGCCAGGGACTCTTCAGTTGATTCCGTTCCCCAGGCGAGCTCAATCGCACGGCAAGGATGCACAGCCAGACGAGAAACGGGATTGGAATTTTTTGAAGACTTCCTAGGAGACAAGCAAGGCCCGTCCCGAGCCACCACGCTGGATTCTTTCGGGCGAGTTGCGCGCAAACAATCGCGGTCGTGGTGAACAATGCCAGGCCGGTATCGAGCAAGCCGCGGCATGCCTCCGTAGCGAAGAGCGGGGCGGACGTTAAGATGGCGACACTTAATGGAGCGAGCCAGGGACGACTCGGCTCCAGGACAAATGCTCCCCACGCAACTGCAATTGCAGTCAGGACGCCGTAAAACCATGGCCAGATCCGAACTGCCAACGCACTATTTTGCATCCGCGCCAGAGTGAAACTAGTCAGCCAGTACTGGAGAGGTGGTTTCTCGAATGAAGGCTTCAAATTAAAATGAACCTCGGAACGGCCGAGTAATAGCATTTCTCGCGACCGCTCAGCTGTGAGCATTTCGTCGCCGCTACTTGATAAAGTGCCCTTAGGAATTTCGAGCGCGAGCCAGCCGAACACGCCTGTTATTACGACCGCGGCCGTTATGACTGCATTACGCGATTGGGCACCGGAAACTTGCATACGGAAGATTGACTCTTATACCCGCGCGCACGAGCGGCATGCTACTCTGCCACTCTGAACAGTTCCAGTTCTGCATCCTTCTCGAGGAAGGCACATTGGACGCCACGCAATCACCGCGCTTGCGGTTCGTTGGTTCTAATGAAATGAATTGCGTTCTTGTGGAGACCGTCGGTGCGTCTTTGCGTGCTGCCAGAGCAAAACGCGGCTGGCCCATCACGGCAGCCGCCATCATCCTCGCCGTCGTGCTGGGCTGGCTTAGCCTCGAGATTCCAAAAGGAACTCTGGTCGCTACCGATGAGCTGCTAACCGCTGAAAGGACTCGCGAAATGCTGTCGACTGGGCCGTGGCTGGTCCACTTCAATTTTGAGCCGTCGTTCGAGAAGCCGCCCCTACAGTATTGGTTGACCAGTCTGACTTTGCCTCGTTTTGAAAATCCAAGCTCGGCAGTTCGAATTTGGGCGCTGATCTATGCCGCTCTTACTGTGGTTGTATTGGCCTGCTTGGTTTTAGCAATTGAGCCTGATCGGCTCTGGCTTGTCCCACTTAGCGTTGCGGTCTTGTTTTCGTGCCCGCTGTTTGCGACTCAGGCGACACGCGGCTTACTCGATGTCGGTCTCGCCTTCTTTACCACAACAACAATTCTCTTTTCTGAGCTCGCTCGAAAGCGGCCCGCTTGGTGGCTGGCCGTCGCGGCGAGCTGTTGGTTAGGCAGTCTCCAAAAAAATCCACTGCCGTTCGTAATTTGCTTGCTCATTCTCGCGGTGCGAGCGAGTTCGCGTGGCGAGCGCCCTCGACTCAAAAGCTGGTGGCTGGCTTTCAGTTTGCTCCTGGCTGCGGTCTTCATAGCCGCATGGCCACTCCTTCAACTGATCAAGTATCACATGCCTTGGCGGAGCGTTTTTCACGAAGAAGTCATTGTTTGGCTCGGTCCCACCGGTTTGGGAACACGACCGTATTTGGAGATCCCGATTCGGATGATTATCAATGGAGGCTTATGCGGGCTGCTGGCATTGCTGGCTCCATTCGCAGTCTTGTTTTCACGGAAGGAAACGCTTTCACCGGCGATCCGTGAACTTGCCCTGATCAGCGTGATAGCGATCGCGCTGGGGATTGTCTCAAATCTTCGTCACGTCCGGTATGTCGTCCCGATTGTTCCGGTCCTTTGTTTGCTGATCGCGTTTGTTTTTTATTGGCTTCTCAAGCGCACACGTCAGGTTCGCGTCCTAACAATCGTCAGTCTAGTCGTCCTGTTGGTTGCCGGCTTGGTTGAAACAAAAGTTGAGATCGATCACCTCGAAGGCAAAGATGATCGTAACGACAGGATTAACGCTCTGATTCCTGCCTTGGTCATTCCAAAGGATGTGAGCGATGAGAAAATGATCGCGGAAAAGCTGGGAGCGCTTCAAGGCGAAGGAACCAAGATAGTACTGGTCAAAGCGATAAAGCCGGGCGCCGATCTGTTGTGGGATTCATTTTATCTTTTCCACGGCAAACTCGGATCCCCGGTCACGAAATATACAGTAGATGAAATTCGCGCGAATCCGCCGCAACCGCCGATCGTTGGAGCCTGTGTCTCACGCGATCTCCCTGTGCTTCAACAATTGTACCCGAATCTTCGCGTGGACCTCGCTCGGGCGCAGTTCATTTGCTGGGAGGTCGCTGTTCAATGACAGCCGCGAAATTCGGCACAAAAGCGAAGTCGGAAATTCTTTGGAACAGCGCACTGGTTCTGCGAAAATCGGTGCTAGACAAGACGTAGTGAAAACATTGAAGTGGCTGAAGCGCAGTGCGCGGACGGCGGTTGAGATTGCCGTCGATTACTTACTTTCTTTTCATCCAGGGCGATGGCGCCAAAAGGCGTTCATTCGAAAAGTCCTGGCCAATTCGCGCCCTCGTTCGGACAAACGAGTTATTGTTTCGCTTTCGACCATCCCAGACCGAATTGTCCGACTCCGGCCGACCATCCAGTCGTTACTAAGTCAAACGCGGCCACCAGACGAAATAGTGTTGGCCATTCCGAATTTTTCGATTCGCCAGCAGCGGGCATACAAGATTCCAGGCTGGCTTTATCAGCTTCCCAGGCTCCAAATATCGCGATGCGATAAAGACTGGGGTCCTGCTACCAAGTTCATTACCGTCGTGCAGAATGAGCTAGCGGCGTCACGAACCGATACCTTGATTATGGTCGTTGACGACGATCGAATTTATCCACGCGACTCGATCGAACTGTATCTGCACTATCATGAGCAGTTGCCTGATGCCGCTTTGTCTTTTCGCGGCGGCCCAATGCCACGGAGTTTGAACTGGCGTGATTGTAAGATTGAGTTCGGTGTCGATCTTCAAGCTCCAAAACAGATCGCGGTTATCACAGGCTGTGGCAGTTACTTAATTCAGCCCCGCTTTTTTGATGAGTCGCTCTGGGATTACTCCACCGCGCCGGCTGGCGCTTTTTACATGGACGACATCTGGATCAGCGGCTGCTTGGAACGCCGTGGCGTGGAGCGATACATTATTCCCGCGTCCGGGACGATGCGGACGGTGCTCCGACAAATCGGCACAATGACTTTGCACGATGTCCCGAATGGCCGGCGCGGACGTAACAACGAGACGATCGCGTTCTTCGGCGAAAGCTGGAAAGTCTTTCGGGCGCGTTGAGGATGGTTTTTCTCGACGTTACCGGCGCGTGCAAGTCGCCGCGAAGTACTGGAATGCAGCGCGTTACTCGTCGCATCTTTCAGGAATTAAACGGTCGGGTTTCCGTCACTCCAATCTCGTGGAATTCGGTCGGGAATCGGTACCAGCTTTTGGGCCGCCGCGAACGCGCTATTCTCGAGCAGCCCTCGCGCTTCCTCATGCGGCCGCGAGCGCGACCAGAACTTCGGGGCGAGTATTTTCCGGCAGAGTTACGCCGACAAATCTTTCGCAAATCAATTCGGCTTGAGAACGAACTCCGACCTGGTGACGTCCTGTTGCTCCCCGATATTTTTCGGGATGGTCGGTTAAAACAGCTGCCACGTTTGATTGCAGGAACCGGTGCACGTTCCGTAGCAATCTTTCACGACGCCGCCGCTTTGCGGTTGTCGTTGTTGCGTCAGACGGCGAGAGCGAAATTTGAAAGTTACATCATCTCGTTGGCGAATTTCGATTTAGTCATTTGCGTCTCTGAAGCCTCGCATAGCGATTTGCACCAGCTTTGGGTTGAACTTGGCGTATCGCCGGCGGAAACCGTGATCGAGACCTGGCCGGTCGAGGCGCGTGCAGCGAGCCAAGAGCCCTCGTCAAAACACTCGTGCCAGTCGATTCTTTGTGTGGGTTCTTTCGAGGCGCGCAAGAATCACCTTGCGTTGCTGCGCGCAGCAAATGGTGGGTGGGAAGCAGGGCTTACGTTTGATCTCGAATTGATTGGTCGGAGCACCGGTGCTTTCGGGGGCAAAATCGAAGCCGAATTGAGCAAGCTCCAGCGATCCGCCCGGCCGGTTCGCTGGCTCAAGCAGGTGAATGATGATGTCCTTGATCACGCATATCGGGCGTGTCGTTTCACGGTTTATCCATCTTTGATGGAAGGTTTCGGTCTTCCGATTGCGGAAAGTCTCATTCACGGCAAACCATGCATTTGCGGCGGTAACGGCGCACTCGGCGAGCTCGCACGGGGCGGCGGGTGCTTGATTGTCGATCAGAGTAGCCCCGACGCCATCACGGAAGGGATCAAGACCCTGTTGTTGGATCAACAATTCTATTCGCGACTTTGCGATGAAGCGCGCTTGCGGAGATTCCGTTCCTGGTCGGATTACACGGATAAATTGTTGGGGCACCTGCACACGCAAAGTTAGTTGGTGATTAGCTGACCGTGTTCAAATTGCGTGGACCGAGTCCTTTTCGCTGTAGAGTGCTCGCGATTAGGAAATTTCTAACCATTCCGCCTCGAAGCCCCGATCGACAGAGAATGCGCAACGTCGTGCGCGGTTGCTTAACGAAAGTTACGCAAAGGTAGGCGAGGCCTTCGAACCAGTAACCGGCACGCCGAATCACCGAGTGCGCCAGAAGAGTTTTGTAAGGTAGTAGAAGTAACTTGCCGTCACGATCCGTCAGCAAATCCGGATAGCGTCGGCAGATTGCCGGCAAAATGCTTTGACACATTTTGTTCATCGCGCTCAGGCGAGTGTTGTCACGCTGCAAACTCAGTTGGTCTCCGTGAAAACGCCAAGTGGCTAGCTTTCTTGGTAAATGGACAGAACCGGCCAAACTCGTTAGGCGAACGAGCCAACCAAAATCAGCGGCTGAGCCTACGTTGGTTTCGAATGAACCTGCTACCTTGGCCGACGCGGTTCGAACAAGAAGCTGGGTCAAAGAAAAGTAAACGCTGCGCCCGTTGAAATGGAGAAGGCAGTCGTGCGGAGGAGGCCGATAGTTCGTTTGGCGCAGCCGCATCGATGGTAGTGATGCGCGGACAGTCCCGGACCCTAACAAATTTCTGATCCGTCGTTTTGACAAGTAGCTAGCCATATCTTGAGCAGCCAAGTCGCGGCCATCCTGATTGATGAACAAACAGTCGCAGACAGCGATGCCGGCATCTGGGCAGCGTCCAAGGGCCTCGATCATTTCAGTAAAGAATTCCGGAGCCATCGTGTCGTCACACGGCGCGATATACAGAAAGTCACCCGTCACGAGCTCAAGGCCGTGGTTCAGCGCGGCATACAATCCTTCGCGCGGAATTTGATACAACCGAAAACGTGAATCGGTTTCGGCGACGGATTGAAAAAATTCCCAGCTACCGTCTGTCGATTGGCTATCGAGAACGATCGCTTCCCAATCGATGAATGTCTGCGTCCGCAGCGAATCCACTCGCGGCTCGAGAAATCTCCGTGAGTCGAGCGACGGCAGCAAAACAGAAACTTTCGGTGTGTTTGCCGCCATCTGAATCGAGATTTCGCTATGACACTGAAATCCGCTGCCCACGCGGATGGCTGGCGGTAATCAGACCGTCTTTCATCTCGTGGACCCAATCGCAAGCGTCGGCAATGAAGCGATTATGGGTGACGAGCAGAAGGGCTCTCTCTCTTTCGCGCACGATCTCGGCCAGCAGCTCAAAAGCGCGTTGCGAATTGTTGGTGTCTAGGTTTCCGGTTGGCTCATCGGCCAGGATCACCTGTGGATCGTTGGCCAGGGCGCGCGCGATAGCCACTCGTTGTTGTTCGCCTCCGGAAAGATGACGGCTTTGGCGTCGAAGTTTGTCTCCAAGAGCGACGGCTTCCAACAGTCTAGCAGCGCGCTCCGCCATTTCCTCTTCGCTCAACTGCCCCAGCCGGCGCATCGGGATCATGACATTTTCGTGCGCGGTGAAATCCTCCATTAGAAAGTGAAATTGAAAAATGAATCCGATCAGCTGGTTGCGCCGACGGGCAAGCTCTTCGTCGCTCAACTCCGAAATCTGGGTCGATCCGATCTGGACCGAGCCAGCGTCAGGCTTGTCCAGCAGACCGAGAATGTAAAGAAGTGTGCTTTTGCCGCACCCCGATGGACCAACAACCGCGTGCAAACTGCCCGCTTCCACGTCGAGCGATACGCCGCGCAATGCGTGAACGCGTTCTTCCTCTTCACCGAGGTAACGTTCGAGCTCACGGCAGCTGAGAGAAATATCGCCTTTCATGCGGAGCGTTCAAACGTTGAATCGTTAAAGCGTTGGAGCGGGAGTCTCATAAACTGGATCCGCGTAATGTGTCGACTGGCGCGAGCTGCGCGGCTCGCTTGGCAGGAACGTAGCTGGCAATGAAAACGGAGATGATTGCTAGAACCGTCGCCCAAAAATAATGGCGCCAGTCCCAGACCACTAAAAAATGGTTGGCGTAAAGCAATCCCCGGATGTGGATTGGCACTTTGGAAATTGCCAAAGTGAGCAACGCTCCGAGCGCGCAACCGAACAGCGAACCGACCGCCGCAATGAGAGCGCCCTGCCAGAGAAAGATCGCCGAGATGTCAATTCTGCGATAACCCATCGAGCGCAAGATCGCGATCTCTCTGATTTTGGAAAGAACCGACATCGTCAGGACGTTAAAGATCCCGAAGCCGGCGAGCAAAATGATCAGTGAAACCGTGATCGCCGCTGAGATTCGCAGGGTGGCAAAAATCTGGAGATTTCCTTCCTCCCGGTCCTGCCAGCTTTGGGCACTGTGCTGAAAGAGATTTTCAAATTGAGTGGCCAAAGCCGGCGCACGGTCCGGATCACGCAGTTTATACATGATCAACGACGCCTGGTATGGCTTCTTGAGCAGGCGCTGCGCGACGCGCTGTTGCGCATAAATTCGAGACGAATCGATTGCGGCTACGCCACTTCTTGAAAGTGCGGCGACAGTGAATCGCCAATATTCGCCACCGGGCGATAGCAGCTGAACCGAATCCCCGATGCCGACATGAAGCAAATCGGCCAGCCGATAGCCGACGATTACGCTGCTGGTGTTGTTGCGAAAATCGTCGAACGAACCTTCAATAATTTGCTTCTCAAGATCGGTTGCTCGCAAATGCGATGCCGGCTCGATTCCGAAAATTTCGGCGGTAGTTCCTTCGAACCCGGCGCGCGCGCTGATCGAGCCGCGCAGAACCGGCGAGCACGCCACGACGTTGGAGAATTGCCTGCTCACTCGCATGATCTCGCTAACGTTGGTGATTCCCTCGAAATAATTTCGGCGCTGGGAGACGCCGGCCGGACTTTTCGCGGACACGACCATACCTTCGTAGCGCGGTTGAAATCGCGACCGCAACGTGAGCGCGCCATTGCTGCCAATGGTCGAGTTGATAAAAAACTGCATGAACCCCTGGGTTTGCGCCTGGGTGCAAATGAAAATGCCAACGCCGAAAACAACGCCGACCAGACTGAGCAGCAGCGCGCGTTTGCGATGCGTCGCAAAACGCAACGCAATATAAAGCGGCGCGGTCACGGCTTTGGAGAAAAGTCGACCCGGTGCTGTCGCACCGGTTCTCCGGGACGAAGCTTGTCCTGATCCGAAACGACAATATGGTCACCTGCCGAGACGCCGCTGAGCGCCTCACTGAAATCGAGCGTGCGAAAACCGACTTTAAGGGTGCGTTTTTGAACGATGCCCCGTTTTACAAGCAACGCTTGATCGACAAGCAGCGCGCGCGTGGGCACAAGCACGGCGTTCTCGTGCGTGCCGGTGATGATATTCGTCTCGCCGGTCATTCCCGACATCAAATTTTCCGGCGGCTTTTCCATTTCGAGGATCACAGTGTAACGCTGCGTGTCCGGATCGGCCGCTGGCTGGATCGATGAGACGCGCGCTGCGAAAGGTTGCGTGCGATAAGCGTAGAGCTGGACTTTGGCTTTCATGCCGGGCTTCACTTCGCCGACATCTTCCTCGTTCACTTCACCGCGCACATAGGTTTTGCGGGACGCGACCGTGAAGAGCTGATTGCCTTCGCTCACCAGTTCCCCATCGATTGTCGAGACAGCGGTCAACAAGCCATCCATCGGCGCGCGAATTTCCGAGTTGCGCATCTGCGCTTCCAGTTTTTTGCGAGTTTCGTCCAGCGCCTGAAGATTCCGGTCGCGTTCGATCCGCTCGTTTTCGAGCGCGCCCCCCAACCGGTTCACTTCACTTTTGGCTTTCTCGTATTCCACGGCTGGAACGTTTCCGGACGCGACCACTTGTTCCAGCCGTCGCAAATTATCCTCCGCTGCCTTGAGCAGTTCCTCCGACGGCAGCGGAAGTTTGCCGCGTTCGGCGGCCGCGTCGAGATCGGTGCGCGCCTGCTTCAATTGGCGCGCGGTCGTTTCATCAGCAATAGTTGCGAGGAGTTGGCCTTTGGTCACGCTTTTGCCAATCGCACCGCGTCCGGCGGAAAATTCCTCCGCCAGTTGAATGAAGCCGGAGTTCTGCGCGCGGACGTGAACGACAAACGCCGGTTCGATCCGCACCGTGCCGTAAACCGCCGAGACCGCAGTGCCGCGGCGCACGGTTGCCACTTCGGCCACCGGCATGAAAAAATAGTAGGCCGCGCCGCAGATGAGAACGAGCAGCGCGACTCCCACCCACAAAACTCGTTTGTCCGGCACCTTCAAGGAGTGCAACTAATGCACATCTTCGCCGAATTGAAAATAACGCCCGGTGGCGCGATCCCATTCCGCCAGCGCGACGTTGTGTAGATACGTCGCCTCGAGTAATCCGCTCTGCGTTTTCAAAACGCTACCCTCGGCGACGCGGTGTTCCAATTGGGAGGCAAGGCCGCTTCCGAGGTTTTGTTGAATGGCGGCCGCAGTTTGTTCGGCCGTGTCTGTCCCGGCGGCGAACGATTTGTGTCGCGCCTCAATCCCGGCCAGGTCGTTGCGGATTCGCAAAAGCTCACGGCCAACATTTGCTTCCAATTTTTGCAGTTCAGTGTCATTGATCTCGCGCGCCTTTCGCGCCTTAAGAACTGCGCCGCCGACTTTCCCGTTGTCGACCAGTTGCCAGGTGTAAGCCGCGCCCTCGCGAATTTCCGATCCAATAAAGTCCTGAGTTCGGCTGGTTGAACCTTCGCGATGAATTCCGGTGACCGGAATGTAATCGCCGGTCACACTCCCGACTGCGCTCGGATAATATCCCGCGGCAATGATCCGCTCGTCCTCGTTCGCTGCGCGAACCAGCAGCCGGGCGAGTTTGATGTCGGTCCGGCGCTCCAATGCCGCCGTGGTATCACTGTTAAGATCGACATTCGCCGGCGCGAATTCCAATTCGCCTTCGGGTTCTGACAACGCCACACCGGGGCTGAGGTCATGCGCCATTATCTGGGAGAGCTGCAATTGGGCAGCGGCATAGCTCCGCCGTGCGCTTTCGACCAGCGGGTCCAGCTCACGCGCTTCCACGGTCGCCGTGGTGAACGCGCTCCGATCGACCAGCCCTGCCCGATAGCGGTCGCTTTGACTGGCCACGTTCTCGTCCAAACGTTGGCGCTGCTTTTGCCGGACGGATAGCAGCTCCCGGTTATAGAGCGCGGAATAGAACGCGAGCCGCGCAGCGTGCAATTTCTCCTCCACTGCCAGATTCAGCTGCTGTTGTGCAATCAATAGATCGACATCTCCGCGGCGAAGCGATGGCGGAATCGCGGCGTTGATCAGCGGTTGCGTGAACGCGCCGCGGGCAAAGCCAAATATTTTCGTCTTCGTACTGCCTGCGCGGTCGCCCCCCTGCACCCCGCCCGGCACGTTCACCTTTATGCTCGGCCACACGATCGAACGAAGAACAAGCCGGCGGCCGGCGGCTTGCTCGAGGTTTGCCTTCGCCTGCTGGATCTCCGGATTTTTTTCCAGCGTCGCGTTGAGAGCTGCCTCGAGCGTGACTGCCTGCGCCGCCGGCAGGATCGAGGTCAAGAGGATCGCGCTCGCAAACTGGATTTTCATCGCTGGGTTAATTTGGCCGGAGGCTCCGCCAAATTAACGGCTTGTTGTTCGTGTCGCGGTTTCATTCGGTCGGAAGCGAAGTCGGGTGCTTCAGGCCTGCTGCCACAGGCGCGCGCGAGCCGGGCGAGCGCGACGTTGTGCAGATAAATCGCGCTCAGCCGTGTTGTCCGGGTGCGGGTGACATCGGCCGCGGCCTGCAAAATATCAAGCTGCGTTCCCAAGCCGGCGGCGAGATTTGTTTTGGTGATCTCGAGCGATTCGTCTGCGGTCTGGACGTTTTTCGTCTCCGACTCGAGGACGTTGTCGGCTTGTTCGAGATCGAGGAACGCGCTCCGCACTTCGGAGGCAATGGCGCGGCGCGCGGCTTCGAGCGCGGCCACTGCCGCTTCCCGGCGCGCGCGCGTGGCCTGCATCCGTCCTTTCGTCGCAAATCCGTCGAAGAGATGCCAGGTCCCGTTTATCCCGACGAGGTAGCCGTGGTTGAATTCCGGGCCTACCGCCGGATCTCGTTCGTTGTAAACCTCGTAGCCGGAGAAAAGCTGGATATGCGGACGCAGCTCGCTCCGGTCGACGAGGTATTGTCGATCTTCGATTTCGACATCTTTTTGGCGCGCCTTGATCTGAGCCCGGTTGGCATCGGCCCGATCAAGACACTCGTTTAGATCGGGATGAAGCGCTGCGTATTGCAACTGTCCGGCCACTTCGAACCGCGGCTGATCTGGATCCGTTCGAAAATCGAGTCCGAAAAGTTCGCCCAGGCGCAGATAAGAATTTCTTAACTGAGTCTTGGCATTGGCCAGCTCCGGTTCTTCGTTGGCCAGCGCCACTTGAGCGCGGCGCACGTTTAATGTCCCGACAATTCCGGCGCGCAGCCGCTCCTCCTGCGTTTTCAATTCTTCATTTAGAACGCGAACGGAGTTTTCGCGCACGCGCACCTTGGCTCTGTTCAAGAGCACATCGTAAAACCCGATCCGCACATCCATGGCCACCCGGTTGCGGAGTTCTTCGAGTTCGTACTGCTGTTTTTCGATGTTCAGCCTGGCGATGGCCACTTGATTTGAAACGGCACCGCCGGTGTAAACATTCTCAAGCGCCCGCACCGAAGCGTTGTAATCCTCGTCCCGGAGCCGGGTGTCGGTTTGGGTTTCGCGTTTGTCGGCGAATCCGGTCGAGACCACTGAGGGCAAGTAACCCGACCGGGCTTCGATCAATCCGCCACGGGCCGCCTCCACTTTTTTGCGCGCGATGATGACCTCCGGATTTTGCGCGTCGGCCAGCGCCACGCCCTGCTCAATCTCGTAGCTGGGAGGCTCGGCCAGTCCGTTGCAAACGCCGAGTACGACGAATCCGACCAGCAAAGCCAGTCTCCGTGTGGCCGGGTTTAGATTCCTAACGAACATGCTCAAAGTGCTTGCATGCTAGACCTAACTACGCCAGTTTCCACGCCTAAATCGGGGCTGTTCCGCATCGGACGAGGCCTCACACATCGAAATTTTAACCTTAACTTTAATGTTTCGAAATCTGCTACTTTGCATCTTGCCCTAGGCGACTCGTCGCGGGTAGGATTTCTTTTTTTACATGAGAAAAATTCGTATTGCCATTGTCGGCGTCGGCAACTGTGCCAGTTCCCTCGTTCAAGGGATTAACTTTTACCGCGGTTCCTCCTTCAATGGCGCGGCCGTCGGCCTGATGCATCGCCAGATCGGTTCATACCGGCCCGGTGACATCGAAGTCGTGGCCGCCTTCGATATCGATCGCCGCAAAGTTGGGCTCGACGTCAGCAAAGCCATCTTTTCACCGCCGAATTGCACTCAGGTATTCTGCGACAAAGTCGCCCTCACTGGCGCGATCGTAAAGATGGGCGTGGTCCTGGACAGCTTCGCGCCCCATATGTCCGATCACGATCCGCTCCGGACATTTTTGCCGTTGGAAAAAGAATCCACCCGGGAACAAATCGTTTCCGAGCTGAAGGATTCCGCGGCTGAGATCATGGTCAATTACCTCCCGGTCGGTTCCGAGGAAGCGGCCAAGTTTTACGCCAGTTGCGCGCTGGAAGCCGGAATCGGTTTCGTTAACAACATCCCGGTTTTCATTGCCAGCGATTCGGTTTGGGCAAAACGTTTCGCCGACAAAAATCTCCCTATTATCGGCGACGACATTAAATCGCAGCTCGGTGCGACCGTGCTCCATCGCACCATCGTCGATCTTTTCCGAAAGCGCGGGGTCAAGGTTGAGCGCACCTATCAGCTCAACACCGGCGGCAACACCGATTTCCTTAACATGCTCAGCCGCGCCCGGCTCACTTCGAAGAAAACGTCCAAGACCGAAGCCGTGCAGTCGGTCATGAACGAACGCCTGGCCGACGAAAACATTCACATCGGCCCGAGCGATTACGTTCCGTGGCAGCTCGACAACAAAATCGCCTTCATCCGTGTCGAAGGCCGCCTTTTCGGCGACGTGCCGATGGAAATGGACATCAAACTTTCGGTCGAAGACTCACCCAACTCGGCCGGCATCGCGATCGACGCCGTTCGTTGCTGCAAACTTGCGCTCGATCGCGGCATCGGTGGTGTCCTTAACTCGCCCTCCGCCTATTTCTCCAAACATCCGCCCGTCCAGATGAGCGACGACGAAGCTTACCGCTGCGTCGAACAATTCATCCGCGGCGAACGAGATCGGTAACGGAGAAGTCTTCTGTGTTCCTCCCAAATCGAATAGACAAAACGTTTCCGTGTAATTCTCGGTAAGAGTTGTGGCTGTTTTAACGCAAGCAGTACTCACCGCCGTTTTGACGCTTATCGGCGGTTGTCTGTTGTTTCTTTTTTCGCAGTTTATCGCCGAAGGCATCATCAAGCCTTACATCGAGTACCGGAAAGTTTTGGCTGATATCAGCTATACGCTGATTTATCACGCAAACATTATTGTCACCGCGCCGGCAGGTTCGAAGCGGGAGGAGCATGCCGAAATTTCCGAGCGGCTCCGCCAGCTTTCCGCGAGGCTGCGGTCAGCGATTACCGCGCTGCCGTTTCACGAGCTGATGCGTTTGTTCCAACTTGTTCCACTGCAAGAGCGCATTCACGAAGCAGCTGCCCGACTGATTCGCATATCGAACCTCCTTCTGGAGACCGAACAGAAGCGTCACGATGAGATTCGGCAGGACATGGCCTCTATCGGAGCGCTTTTGCGGATCGATGTTGCCAAAGAAAAATGAAGATATGTTTATGCGAAGGCTTTTGATTGTCAGTTTGATTGCGACGCCAGCTTGCTTTGCCGCTCAGCCGAGCTGGAACCCGGCCGAAGCAGCGAAGGACGCGGAGAAGGACATCGCCGCGAAGCATGTTCAATTTTATTGGTCGGGCAGCATCGCGGTCTTTCCGGTCGGCTTGCCGATCGAGTTTGCCAAGCAGTATCCGCGCGCTGACGCCGGCGTCGGCTGCGTGACCAACGACATTCCGCTCCGGGAAAAACAGGAGAAATACGCGCGCCTCTACAACGAGAAGATGTACGACTTCGTTTCGAAAAACCCAGAAGTCGGAAAGTTGAAACCTAAGTGAGGTGTTAAGGCGGAAATAACGCCTTGGAAATCAAAACAATTCCAACTGCTTCGCCGGGCCTCGCGAGCCGGGCGCTGGAAGATCGACATCGGGTTTGATGTTTGCGGTCAATTCATTGGCCGGCAGCTTCTCGAGTCGCTCCCATTCGCGTACGAGTTCGGAGATTTCGTAACGAACGAGCGCGCCGGCCGCGGTAGAGTAAATGGCCGCCGTCACATCCATCTTCGTCATCTCGCTAACCGCTTTCCAATACGCCGCGAGCTGCGGCAGATAGCGGTCGTGCAGTGTTTTCGTGCTGTCCGGCGGAACACGATCGGTCTTCCAATCCAGGATGAGGCATTTGCCTTTCGCTTGGTCGAAAAACGCGAGGTCGATCACACCTTCGAGGCAGCGGCCTCCATTGCGCTCGTCGATTTTCCAAAAGAGAGGCATCTCCGAATGCGCAAATCCTGAGCAGACGCGCCGAAAATCGTCCGCACTCGACAGATGGCTTACTAGAAGTTTCCATTCGCGTTTGGAACGCGCCTGCTCGGGTGAGGTCGCTTCGTGACGTTCGAACACGCGATTCCAATCGTTGGCATCGGAATTCCATTCCAACTTCTGCGCGAAGCGGTGCCACCAAAGTCCGTAACGCAAAGCCGGCGAAGTCGAGCGCGGCAAATCGGGCGCCGTTTGTCTGCTTTCTAAGGCAGCGAGCGTTTGTTCCGCGGGTAAGCCACTCGGAGTAAGCGCGCGAACGAAAATCGATGCGCGCCGAATCGCAGCGTTCTTGTCGATCCGACCGTCGGGCAGTTCGATGTCGATCTTCTGAGCGCTCGCTTGCGTTTTTAAGCGCTGACGCTCGGTCGTGTCCGGGCATGCCGCCGGCTGAATCGCCATTGCTGCGAATGCGGCCTGGTTCAGTTCATTCTTGTCGGCCTTCAGCCATTTCGATTCCGAATGGCTGTGGATCTCGCCATTCGGCTTCGCGAACAATTGTTCATCAAACGCGAGAACGAGTGTGTGCCGCGCGCGAGTGAGCGCGACGTAAAGCAAGCGTTCCATTTCCTGCCGTTGCTCACGTTCCAAGGCCTCGTCGATTTCGTCGGTCACGTCCGACGGCTCAAGAAGCACAATCGTGTTGCCGGTCGCGCGATCTTTGAGCAGCCGCGGATATCGAGGAGACGGTGTCCTAATGTCGCGTGTCAGGAATGGGACGATCACGGCGCGCCATTCGGAGCCTTTTGCTTTTTGGGATGTGATCAATTGAATCGAATCGGCACGGGATGGACGGACCTCGCGGACGTCCGCGTAATGCGTGCGCAAAACATCGGCGAACTCAGCGAGACTCAACCCTTCAGCTTCAGACGCAGCCGCAAGCGCAAGCAGCGCGTCCAAGTCACCGCCGAGATCTTCGAAATCCGAGTCCGGCAAAGTTTCCAAGCGTTCTCGCAACTGCGTGCGAGTCACGGCTTCGTTGACCCCGTCAAACAACGGCAGCGGCAAGATCGACAATCGCGTTTGTGCGAGCAGGCGGAGGGTTTTGGAAACAACGTCGGCGCCGTTGGTGAAAGTTTCGATCTGAAAACGGTCGCCGAATCCATTGGCAAAGACGGCAAGCTCGTGGTCGGAGATGCCGAAAAGCTCGCGAAGCAGGCCGGCGATCTCATAACCGCAGCGCGGCTGCGACAGTACTATTAAGAGGGAGGTCAGCCAGGCGTAGGCGGGGTCATCGCCCTTCAACTCCTTTTCGGATTGAATCTGCACTTCGAGCCCCGCCGCGCGCAGGCCTCGCCGCAAAGTTTGGAGCCATTCCTTACGCGGGCAAAGAATCGCAACTTCGCGCCAACTTTGTGCGCGCAATTTTTCAGGCCCGGTCTTTTGTAACCACTCGCCAAACTGACGCGCTTCTTCCGCCGCGCGGCGCCGATCCGAAACTTTGCCGGTGGAATCGGGACGAAGATTCGCCGGCTGAAGATCTAATCGGACGACCTGTCCCGGCAAAACTTGCGGGCGCGGATTGAGCTCGACGAATGCAACCTGGTTGTCCTGATTGTTGAGAATTTGGCGAAACGTTTCGTTAACGAGATCGACTTGCGCGTGGTCGAGACGAAACGTGACAGAAAACTTGAGCGCACCCGCCGCCCCGGTTTCGACGAGCGTGTTGTGAATCCGACGGTATTGCGAAAGATCGGCGCGATCGCGATAAATCGACTGTTGGAAATCGCCGACCATGCAGAAGTGGCCGGGCCGCGGAGGATCAACTTTCGTCTCGAGCCAGTCGCCTTTGGCGTTCGCCGGACGAGCTAATTCCAGCAACAACCAAAACTGCCGCGGATCGGTGTCTTGCGCTTCATCGAGAATGACACGAAACGACTTTTCTCGAATTTCGCGGCCGATCTCAGGCTGCTTTAATAGTTCGAGCGCGAGCGCGACCTGATCGTCATACGTCAACAATCCGCGCTCGATCCGAAACGCGCGGTAGTCGCCTCGCACTTCGGCGGCGACGCAAAGCGACGCTTGATCGATCCACCGGCGCAGCGGCGTGAACGCTTCGCGTTTTTTCCCGACAAAATCCTTCGCCTTGGACCAGCAAACCGGCCAGCGCACATGATCAGTCGTCGTGCGCCAACGGTGCTCCGTGCGTTTCAATTCTTTTTGGTAGGCCGGGATCGTTTGCAACGTCGGGCCTTTGGCGATGTGGCGATAAATCGCACTGAAATCTGCGTCGGGGCATTTCCCCGCCGGACCATCGACAGATTCCAAGTCGCAGCGCCGGCCAAGTTCCATGAGCGTACGCGCCTGAACGTGGCGCAACAATTCACGCCGATTTTCTTCCGACAACGAACGACCGATCGTCAGCTGCTGTTGAACGAAATCGTTCCAGACCTCGTCGTCATCGGTAATTACTTCGAACGCCGGCGGCAAACCGAGATGATGACCGTAGCGTTCCAACAAACGGACGCAGAAGCTGTGAATCGTTCCGAAGAACGCGCGGTTTAGCGACGACAGAACTTCAATCGGCACCTTCGCTTTCAAGACTTCAGCGCGGGCGCGCTGCTGCATTTCGTCCGCTGCACGGTTGGTAAATGCGACGACAACGAGCTGCGGCAAGAGTTCGCGCGGGCTCGCGCTCTTCGCGATCTGCCCGATCCGGTCGGTGATCGCCCGCGTTTTGCCGGAGCCGGCCGCGGCAATAACGGAGAAATTGCGATCGAGCTCGCAAACAAAACGCTGCCGGTCGGCTTGATCGATCGGTTCGTTCACGCGCGGTCGTCCTCCTCGTCAGCGAAGGCGGGATGGGTCAGCACCCACTTCTCGTCCAGAAATTCCTTATCGATCGGCAGAACAGCGAGCGGATAATCCGCGTGGAACGCGAACTCATTTCGAATCGCGCCGCGGAGTCCGAAAATTCCGGTCTCCTGCATTCGGTGAACCTCGCGCCAGAACTCAATCTCCCCGGCGAGATCGTCGAGAACGAGCTGCGGCTTATCGAGATCGGTGCGCAGCGAAAGAATGCTGAGTTGCACATCGGTCGCGCCTTGCTCACGCGCCGCCAATCCGTAAAATCCGAGCTGGATGGCGTCACCGCGAACGAGTTTTTGTCGAAGCCTTGCCAGACGCGCCTCTGGCGTTCGAGCCGAGACGCTCAACGATTTCACATTTCCGGTCTTGTAATCGACGATCCAAAGTGTGTTGTCGGCGAGTAGAGAACCTTTCGTCTGTTTTTGGGCGAGGATCAGATCGATGCGGCCGCGGACGCGAAGGTTTTCTCCGGTTGCGAGCGTGACTTCTCGCGAGTCGAGCTTCCATTCGGCGGAAAGCTGCGGCCAGCTTTGGACTTCAGCGAGTTTGCTCGCGAGAAAATCCGCCAGAGCGAGCGCGTTGCTCCATCCTGAACTCCACCAATCAGGCAGCGACCGATTCGCTGCCGCGCAAAGATCGACAATCGATTCTCTGAAGTCGCGCGCGGCCTTTGTCATTCGAGAGTGAATCTGGTCCTGGCTCGGAAACGGGACGAAAGCGTTTCCGTTTTTCGGATTGGCGATGTTGGCGAGCCAATCGTGCATCCACGATCCAGTGGTGGCGCTCCATTGATTCAAATCCGGCTCGTCGTTTTCGACGCCAAGATAAGTCTTTAGCCAAACGAGCGCGGGCGTTTTCACAGCCCGTTGCCACTCGGTGACGCGTAATGTGATCGTGCGATTGAGCGGCCGCCGCAGCGCGAACTCGTATTCGCCGAATGGCACGTCAGCGCGCCGGCGCGCTGCATAAGCGACGCGGGTTTGCTCAACGTCGCCGTTTGGAACTGTTTCGCGCTGGAACAGCGACTGGTCCGTCAACCAGTCGGACGTTTTTTCGCGCAAGATCGACATCGTCTCCTGAGAAAGAGGTGTTCGATACGTCGCGAAATAAATCTGATTGAGTAGCTCGCTGGGATTCCAGATCCGTTCTGGCGCGGAGTCCTGGAGCAGACTCGCTGTCACGGCGAGACCGTGTTCGGCAGATTCAACTGCCGCTGCAAATTGTCGGAGCGCAATCTGTCTTTGATCGCGTGAGCTGAGCAAAAATGTTTTTCCGGAGGCGAGCGCGACGTGACCTTCACCCTGCGCGCCGGGGCGGGTCGCGCGATTGTTCAATCGCGCGATCTGCTCGTCGGGCAGAAAACCACTTTCGCGCTCCGCCGGAGGCCATTCTCCGTGATTCAATCCGGCGAGAATGAGATGCGGCCACTCTTGTGATTCCGATTCAGGATAAGTCAGCAAATGAACGCGACTATAGGGATGGTTGGCAGCCGCGGCGCGCGATATTGAAAACGAGTCGAGCACTTCTTTCAGCCAGCGCAGATAAATGGCGCGCGGGAATTCCAGCGGAAGCCTTTCGGTCCATTCCCGCGCCCGTTCCTTGAGAGCGGACCATCGATCCTCCCACTGCAACGCAGCGAAGATCTGTTTCGTTTCAGCAAGATAATCGCGAAGCGTCGCCTTCGCCGGCAAGAATTTGATCGAACCAAGGATTTTCACCGTTTCATCGAAACCGGCGCGCTCCTGATGTCGCGCGCAGTACTCGCGCAAAACGCTGATATCATCGAGCAGGAGCTCACGGTGGGCGGAACGAAGCGCGGTGCGAACGTTGTCGATTGTGACCTCGCCTGACGACCGCGGATGCGTCTCCAGGAAACGAAGCAGGGGCTCAAGCCGGCGGTTCTCCTGCAAATGAATCCAATTGCTCCAGGCGGCGTCGTCTGTTTCGCCGGGGGCCAAGTGTCCGATTCCGTCGTAATGCGCGATGCCGGAGCGCGTCAGGAGCTCCGAGACTAAACGCGGCAACCCGCCCGGCCGCGCGAACAAGATTCCGAGCCGTGTGCATGACTGCTCCGCCAGAAATTTCAACGCCGCAGCACTGATGGCCTGCGCTTGCTCAGTTGTGTTCAAGCCAACGAGAAAGCACGGGAGCGCCATCGGTTTTCGCGCGGCTTCGGTTTGGATCAGCTCAGCGAATGGCTTTCTTCGCTCACTCTGATCGGCAACGGGCTGTGCGGACCCGAAGATTTGTTCCCACGTGCCGATCCAACTTTCGTCGGCCGCGCGAGTTTGTTCGCGCGGATAATCAAGAACGATGGTGGCGCGACGCGCGGAAAGGATAGCAGCATGCAGCAACGAAAATAGCCCCCAATGCGCAGCGGTGAAGCCTGTCACGAGCAAGGCGCCGAAGCTTTTCGGTCGCGTTGCCGCCGATTGCAATACGGTACGATCAGCTTCGTGCAAGAATTGGAAGTCGCACCGGCGAACGAGCTGGAAAAACTCGCCAGCAATCTCGCGCACCGCCGGTGTCCCGATTTCCTCCAAATTCCAACCGGCGGCGCTGAGTTGATCGACGACGCCCAAAAGATTGTCGGGCGAGCGCGCGATCGATTTTGCGATTGCCTGAAAGCCTGGATCTTCCGAATGCTGCCCGAGTGTCGACTCGGCAGCGATCGCGAGTAAGAGCCGCAAATGTTCGCGCATTGGAATCGCTGCCGCGTCGCCGACCAGTATTTCCCGCAGGACCGGCGGTGTGACGAACTTCGCGCCTAGCAGGTCAACGTCGTGCTCGAGAAGCTTTGAGCGCAAAAATGCGGCAGCGCTTGGATGTGGCGTGACGATGGCGACCGGCTCGGCCGACTCAATCGCGCTCAGCGCAATCGTTTGAAACCACGGCAGGACGACTTCGTCCCAAGCGCTGATGAAAGACGGAGCGATGTGCAATGAAACGGAGTGCGATTGCGCGTCGGCTTTTCTGCGGGGCATCTGTTTGACAGTAGCAGATTTTACGAACGCGCAACGGATGCCGGACTCGATTCGCGTAATCTGCGCACATCTCCGATGCGCTGGGTGACGCCGATCCGGTCAAGGTATTCAAGAATTGGAATGATGACCCGCCGCGAAGTGCCGACGGTTTCGCGGAGCTGACTCGCCGTCGCGGAGCCGTTTGCACGAATGAAATCTGAAACGGTCGCGCTGATCTGATCGACCGACTCGCGAAGCAAAACAATCTCCGAGCTGATTTCGGTGATCTCGCGCTGATCGATCAAAAACCGCAGCGCCTGTCGTTCATGTGGATCTTTTGCGAGCTCTTTGCGCCCAGGCGGATCGAACGGTTTTTCAGCCAGTGCCGCGCGAAGCCTGTTTGCCGCAGGTTTTAAGTCCGGTGGCAGGCTGGCAGAGTGCGATCGTTTGGCAATCGTCGACCCGGCGCGCATGAATTGGCCCTGGCAAAGATCGTCAATTAGTGTTTCGAAGACTGTCGGCGAAGTAGATGTGAACTCTGCGCGCAATTCGCTTAGTTCGAGTCCACGACGTTCGGGATGTGTTTGATGAGCCGTGTCGATAAGTTTGGCGGCGCGCTCGCGAAAATCACGCCAAACGAGCATTTTTGCGCCGACATTCTGGCGGAGAAAAATTTCACTATGCTTGGATAATCGATGCAACGCCCTCGCAATCTCCGCTGCGCTGAAGCGCGACCTCTCGAGCAACTGTGAAGGATCAAAAAAACTAGCGCGTGAGACTTCCGTCCACACCGCAAGATCGACATCGTCCGGAGCGACCGCGCGGGACGCGACAAGCGCGCGTTCCTGATTCGATTGAAAATCTCCAACGTTGAAAACGACGCCGCCCGCGATTGTGTGTTGTTCGGACGTGTCCCGCACTATCAATCGATCACCAACGAATGCGAGTAGCGGTGCGTTCAACCTGAGCTGTGCGACCGCGCTCTCGCTGGCCGCGAGCGAATCAGTTTCGGCAAGAATGACCTTTGCAAGCGTGCGCGTTGTCCCGTGATGAACGTAGGCCGAGGCGCCCGACTTGATAGGCACAGCGCGTCGCAATCGCGCCGATCGGGTGAGCAGAACGTCCAATGTGGGACTGCGCTCAAACCGCCGACAGGTGATGACATCGCCGCGCTGTGTTCCAGCCGGTCCAACCGAAACTTCGGGAAGATTGATCGCCGTTCGCATCCCCGGTTGTGCCGTTTCCAAATCGCGGCCATGACTTTGGACTGATCGAATGCGCGCGGCAACGTTCCGCGGATGGATCACAACATTTTGGCCGCGCTGAAGTCGACCGCCGGTGAGCGTGCCGGTCACAACCGTCCCAATTCCGCGAAGCGTGAATGCGCGGTCAACAAACAACCTCGGTTTTCCGATGTCGCGCGGCGGCGACAACTTGGCGAATTCAGAAGCGAGGGTCAGCTTCAGCTTCTCGATTCCTTCGCCGTTGCGGATGGATGTTGGAACAATCGGCGCGTTCGCGAATGGTGTGCCGTTTAGTTTTTCGCGAACTTGCGCGGCGGCGTTAGCAATGTTTGCCAGATCGCTCTTGGTGAGCGCGACGATGATTTGCTTCACCCCAAGAAAAAGCAGGATTTGGAAATGTTCTTCGGTTTGCGGCATCCAGCCGTCGTCGGCGGCGACAGCGAGAAGCGCAAGGTCAATCGAACCGACGCCGGCGACCATGTTTCTAACGAAGTCCTCGTGGCCCGGAACATCAACGATGCCGACGTGGAGTTTCTCGTGCCCGGGTCCGACCAGATTCAGTTCTGCAAAACCCAAGTCTATCGTAATGCCGCGAGCTTTTTCTTCGGGCAAACGGTCGGGGTCGGTCCCTGTCAGCGCTTTGACCAGCGCACTCTTGCCATGATCGACATGACCCGCCGTAGCGAGAATAAAATGCTTTTCTGTCATCCAGCTGTTGCTGCGGTGCGAATGGCGTCGACGACCAGATCATCCTGATGCGAAAAGATGGTACGCAGATCAAGCCTGAAGCGGCCGTCGCCGATGTAGCCGATAACAGGCGGAGCAGAGTCGCGCAGCGCGCGCGCAAAATCTCCCAGCGAGCCGTTCTCTGGCAAGAAATCAAGCGTGATCGAGGGGATGATGGATTTCGGCAATGTGCCGCCGCCGGCCTTCGCCGTCCCGCTGCCTATGGTGACTATCAAAGGCAATCCTTGTAATCGAGTCACAATGGCGGCAGCCCTCGCGCGCAATTCGTCTTTCGGAATTTGCAGGAGCGCGAGTGACGGAAGTTCGCTTGTTACCTGATTAAGATGAAGATCGACCGTGGTTTGCAGCGCGGCAAAAGTTAATTTGTCGCAACGCAACGCGCGGAAAAGCGGTTCACGTTTTAGTGCATCGACTAGACGCTTTTTCCCGACAATGATTCCGGCTTGCGGACCGCTGAACAATTTATCGCCGCTGAAACAAACGAGATCGGCGCCGGCTTTGAGTGATTCAACTGGAGTCGGCTCGTGATGATGCAAACCGATCTGTTCGGTTGCGATCATTGCGCCGCTTCCCAAGTCTTCGACAAATGGGACGCGCCTTTTATGGGCGAGCGCTGCCAGCTGCGCGGTTGTCGGTGATTCGACGAAACCGGTCATGAAAAAATTGCTGCGATGAACTTTCAAAATCAGCGCGGTCCATTTTCCGATTGCGCGCGCGTAATCGGACAGCGTTGTCTTGTTGGTGGCTCCGACTTCGCGCAGCTTCGCGCAGCTCGCCTCGAGAATTTCGCCTATCCGAAAACCGCCGCCGATCTGGACCAGTTCGCCGCGCGAAATAATCACCTCCGGCTTCGCGCGAACGAAGTGATGGACAATGAGCACGATCGCGGCGGCGCAGTTGTTTACGAGTGTGGCGGCTTCCGATTGGCAAAGCACAGCGAGGCCGCGCTCGAGGTAGGCGCCGCGATGGCCGCGCTCCCCGGTCGCGAGATCGAGCTCTATATTATTATAGGCTGAAGCCACGTTTCGAAGGACCTCACCGGCACCCTGCGGGAGCGGCGAGCGGCCGAGGTTGGTGTGGACAATTATGCCTGTGCCATTAATGACCGGTTGAGCTCGAGTCGCGCGGAAATTCTCAAGCGCGTCACGGACAAGATCGACAATCGCATTGAAGTCCGGGATCGCCTTTCGCCGGCGGATTTGTGCCAACTCCTGCCGGACAAGATCGACAATCAGAGCGCGCGGCAGATCGGTCCGAGCCGGACTGGCATTTTCATCCAGGGAATCGAGAATTTTGCTCACGGCCGGGATGTCTCGCCGCGAGCGCGATTTTACTTTGTCGTGCATATCAAGTGTTTCTGCCGGCGGATGATTCGACCAATCACGGTAGCGCAAGGCGAGTGGGCTTTTCCGAGAATCCTAAGCACTTTTGGGAGCCGTGATTCAGAAACGCAAAGCAGCAGGCCTCCGCTTGTCTGCGCGTCCGCGAGGAAAGTGTGTTCAACCGCTGATATCGCCTTCAAATCCGTGGTTTGACTCGCCGCTTTCATGTTGTCACGGGTGCCGCCGGGAATAGAGTCCGGCCGTTGCCGGATTAGCTCGAAGATCTCCTTGTTGATCGGGGGAACGCGATCCGGAAAGATTTCTGCGCTGACGTTGCTCGCTCGGCACAGGTTGGCGAGGTGACCGAGCAAGCCGAAGCCGGTGACGTCGGTCGCGGCGCGAACGAGTTTTTTCTCAGCGAGCTCCGCCCCGACCAAATTTGTTTGGGACATCATGGCGATCACTTTTTTCTCGAGCGCGCACGAAGCGATGCCGCGCTTAATCGCGGTGGTCGCGATCCCGGTGCCGAGCGGCTTTGTTAGGATAAGCAAATCGCCGACGCGCGCGTTGGCGTTAGTCAGGATGTTTCGAAGATTAACAACTCCGGTAACTGCGAGTCCGTAGATTGGCTCAGGATTCCGGATTGAATGTCCGCCGATAATCGCGCAGCCGACTTCTTGCGCTTTCTCGAGGCCGCCGCGCAAAATCTTCCCGATGGTTTTTGGCGGAACAAGGTTTTGCGGAAATCCCATGAGATTCAATGCCGTGATCGGGCGTGCCCCCATCGCGAAAACGTCGGAGAGCGCGTTCGCGGCGGCGATTTGTCCATAAGCAAACGGGTTGTCGACGATCGGGGTGAAAAAATCCACAGTTTGCACGAGTGCGCGATGTCGATCTAATCGGTAAACGCCGGCGTCATCGAACGTGCTCGAATTCACGAGAACGTTTCGATTTCGATAAGTTGGTAGCTGACGCAAAACTTGCGCCAGGGCCTGTTGGCTCAACTTGGCTGCTCAACCAGCGCAGGACGAAAGCGACGTCAGTTTATGGATCTGTTCGCGCGACACGATTCACCTCTCTTTCGAAGTTGAGGTTTAATGTTTGAGGTTTGAAGTAGGCGGAGAGGACAGGAATCGAACCTGCCCCGGTTCTTGCGAACCGACCACGGTTTTGAAGACCGCGAGGACCACCAGGCACCCTTCACTCTCCGGAAAACGAAATGCCGAAACGCTAAGAAGCTGAAATCCTGAGAACTATTTAGCTTTTTTGACCGCCTTGACGATGGCGTCGAAGTCTGGCCAGTCGCCGGAATCGAGTTTGGAATGGAGCAGTTTGCCATTGGCGCGAATTTCAAAAGCGCCGCCGCTCGAAGGAATGAGCGAGAGCGATTTGATGCGTTCGCCGAGTTCAAGAATTTTGGTCGCCAAACTGACGGCCTTGGGCGTGTAGTTTCAAACGACGCAGTATTCGATGGAGACTTCGGTCTTCACGCGGCGAGCTCCTTTCCGACAAAAATGGTAAGGAAGTCGCGCGAACCGGTCAAGGTGCGAGCCGCACAGGCATTTAACCGAGAAAGCCCGGCTATCGGTTACGTGTTGACGCAGGCGCTTCGCCGCCAGCTTCCGCTCCATGACCGCCGCCAAAGTAATAGGAAGCGACGACGAACAATTCCATCACTGGCGATTTGTGATTTACACCAAACAGCGGCGAGATATCGAGACGGAGATTATGGGTCGTCCTCCACGTGATGGTCGGACCGATGACAAAGCTGTTGTAAGGCGTGCCGCGACTTTCTTTGTCGCTGAAACTGCGGAACTGACATTCGATTCCGGCCTTTAGTTCTTCGACCAGGGCGCTAGTTCCAGCGACCGGTTGAACAGCCTTGCCCGGGCCGGTTCTGTAATCGGCCGCCGGTGATGTCTCCCCTTCGTGGAAAAGATGAATTGGGGTGACAATGCTTTGCGCGATGCCCCACTCGCGGCCGCGGTCGCCGGCCGTTTCCTGCTCGAAGAATGTGTTTAGCGACCATTCGACTCGATCAAAAAAATCTTCGGATAATAGCAAACGAAGTTCATATGCATCAGGAATGTCTTCGCCTTTATCGAAGCCGCCCGGCCCGAACTTGTGCGCCGGAGTGGGCGCGCCCTCATCGTGGAGAATATTTCCAATTCCAAATTTGTATTCGGCGAAAATCGTCGGATTTAGCGGAATGTTGTCCCAATCGGCGAAGGCGTAGCGTGCTTCAACGCTGAAGGTCGCATCCTGAGTGTCGCCGTCGAAATGCTGAACATCATTTTCAAAGGCCACGTTGAAGCGGTATGGCAAACCGATTTCAACTTCCTCGGTGAAATGATGATCAGGTGGGCGAAAATGCACAACGTCGTCTTCGTAAATTAAGCTGGCGTAGATCGCGCCCGGCGGCAGGACGTAAGCGTTTGTGGTCGGGGAGAAGCGTGATTGGGAAAAACTGGTTGGAGCGCCGTAGGCACTCGGTAACGCTTCGGCAGTAACCTCGATGCTTTGGGAAGCGGCCACCTGAGCCTGGGTTGAATGATTAACCGCAAGGAAAGCTAGATAGGCGGAACCGAGCAATGGAACCAGCAGTCGCGGCGTCCGGACAGACACACGTTGGCGGGACTCACTTGTGAAATGCAGAAGCGTGAAAAAGTTGGCCAACGAGATCGGATAAAATCCGGCGTGTTGCATATTGCGAGTTAACACCAAGCAGCGTGATGGCAAGGACAGATCACCGCAGAGTTCCTCTATAACATGTAGGCAGCCTCCGGGACACCGCGTTGATTTGTGCGTTCGCGGATGCTACGTAGCGTCGCCGCTCCATCATGGCTCAAAATTACAAACACACTCTCAATCTCCCGCGCACCGATTTTCCGATGAAGGCGAATCTGGCAACGCGCGAGCCGGAGCTGCTGAAAATGTGGGATGAGACCCGCCTATATCAGCAAATCCAAAAGTCGCGGAAGGGTCATGAGCTGTTCGTCCTTCATGATGGCCCGCCGTTCGCCAACGGCGACGTTCACATGGGCACGGCGCTAAACAAAATCCTGAAAGATTTCGTAGTGAAATCGCAAACCATGCTCGGCAAACGCGCGCCCTACGTCCCCGGCTGGGATTGTCACGGACTGCCGATCGAGTACAAAGTGGTCAAGGAATCGCGCGATCTCTCGCCGCTCGAAGTCCGCAAACGATCCGAAGCCTTCGCCCGCAAATACATCGACATTCAGCGCGAGCAATTCAAACGTCTCGGCGTTTTCGGCGATTGGGAGCATCCTTACCTCACGCTCGATCCCAAGTACGAAGCCGAAATCCTGCGCGCGTTCGCAGTCTTCGTCGAGAAAGGACTCGTTTATCAATCGAAGAAGCCGGTTTTTTGGAGCACGGGCGCGCAAACCGCGCTGGCTGAAGCTGAAGTCGAATATCAGGAGCGGAATGACACCGCTGTTTACGTGAAATTTCCGATCGCAACCGGCGACTGGAAAGACAAAGCGAGCATCGCGATTTGGACGACCACGCCGTGGACATTGCCGGCAAACCTCGCGATCGCGGTCGATCCAAAAGAGCTTTACGTCGTCCAGGAATTTTTGCGAGACGGAAGTTCAGAGACATTGTTGCTGGCTGACAAACTAATCGCGCAGTTTTGCGCGAACACAAAATTCGAGCCGACGGGCGAACCATTCGCTTCATTTTCGGGTGCGAAGATCGACAAGATCAAAGCTCGCCATCCGTTTCTCGACCGTGAAGCGATCGTGCTGACCGCCGATTTCGTGATGATGGATACCGGCACGGGGGCCGTCCACATCGCGCCTGGTCACGGTGAGGACGATTACAATCTCGGCCGCGCGCACAAGTTGCCGATCTTATCGCCGGTTGATGATCACGGTCGGCTGACGGAGGACGCTGGTTTACCCAATCTCACCGGTAAATACGTTTTCGACGCGAACGCCGACGTGGTAAAGCTGCTGCGCGAGCGCGGCAATTTGTTGGGCACACAAAATTTTCATCACAGCTATCCCTACTGCTGGCGCTCGAAGACGCCGATCATCTTTCGCAACGTCGAACAGTTTTTCATTCGCATCGACGATCTTCGCGGGCGCGCGCTTGAAACAATTTACAATGAAGTAAAATGGATTCCCGCGTGGGGCGAGAATCGGATCGCCGGGACGGTAGAATCGCGGCCCGATTGGGTGATCTCGCGACAGCGAAGCTGGGGCGTGCCGCTGCCGGTTTTTTACTCGACTGAGGGCAAACCGATTATTGACGCGAAGATCATTCGCAAACTCGCCGATCTCGTGGCTGAGCGCGGGTCAAACATTTGGTTTGAATTGGACGATGTTGATCTTGCGAAGCAGCTCGGTCTGCCGGCGGGCACCACCAAACGCAACGACACGATCGATGTTTGGATCGACAGCGGCGTTTCGCATCGAGCGGTTTGCGCGCTCCACCCCGAACTGCGTGATCCGGCCGATATGTATTTGGAAGCAACCGACCAACATCGCGGCTGGTTTCAATCGTCGCTAATGACGAGCATCGCGCTGAACAATCGGGCGCCTTACAAGACCTGCGTGACGCACGGGTTCGTGGTCGATCTCGACGGAAAAAAAATTTCCAAGTCTGGCGCGTACGAGAAGCCGGTGGACGCCGGGCATTTTGTGAACAAACACGGCGCCGACTTACTGCGGCTGTGGGCGAGCAGCATCGATTACACCGACGATGTTCCATTTTCGGAAGAGATTTTCACGCGTCTCGGCGACACGTATCGCCGCATCCGCAATACGTTGCGGATCTTGTTGGGGAACCTTTTCGACTACCAATCTGGAAACCAGGAGGCTACGAAAGAACACACGCTCGTTGATCGTTGGATCCTGGAGAGACTTGATCACGTGATCAAAGATTGTCGCGCCGCTTACGAGGCTTTCGAGTTTCACAAGGTTTATCACACGCTCAACCAATTTTGCGCGGTCGATCTGAGCAGTCTCTACATCGACATCACCAAAGACCGGATGTATTGCGATCCCGCAGACGCGGGACGGCGCCGTGCAACCCAGGCTGCGATGCATGAAATTTTCGCGGCACTTTGCCAGTTGCTCGCGCCGGTAGCGGCTTTTACGGCGGAGGAAGCGTGGCGCCATTCGTGCGATGGCTCCGTTCACTTGGAAGAGCTCCCGAAAATCCAAGACCGCAGCCAGGAAGCGAGCGAGCAGGTCGCCGAATTGTTAAAGCTGCGCGGCGTGATTGGCCAGGCGATTGAGAAAGCGCGCCAGGAGAAACTGATCGGCAACTCTCTCGAGGCCGCGGTTGTTCTGCGTTCGAACTCGGATGTGACAAGCAAAATCAGCAAAGAGGAACTGGAAGAATTTTTTATCTTGAGTGATCTGACGCTTGAGCAGGCAAAAGAGCCGAGCGCAACGGTAATAAAAACGTCCCATCAAAAATGCGCGCGCTGCTGGCGGCATCGGGCTTACGTCGGCAAAAGCAAAACGCATCCCGATTTGTGCGACCGGTGCGAGAAAGTCATCGCGACTTTGAAATGAAGTATATCATCTTCATCTCATTACCGCTCTATTTGCTCGATCGGGGGACGAAATATCTGGTCTTGCGCTACATAGACCCGAATGCTCCGCCACCAGTCATCATTCAAAACTTCTTCCGTCTGGTGAATGTCGCGAACACTGGCGCGGCGTTCGGTTCGTTCAAGAACAACAACGTATCTTTCATCGCTATATCGTGCATAGCATTGGCGTTCGCGCTGGTTCTTCTGCTCGGACGGCTCGACCACCCTGCGGCAGATCGTCCCAAGTCGCTCTGGTGGACCCGTGATACCTGGCGCGATCTTTCGCTTGCGTTGTTGGTCGCCGGCGTGCTCGGGAACCTGACCGATCGGTTGCTGTACGGACATGTGATTGATTTTCTACTGTTCGATCTGCACGTGCCGCTTGCGCATCCGTGGCCGGCGTTCAACGTGGCCGATTCTTGTATTTGTATCGCAGTTGTTTTCTTCATTGTGCATTCGTTTCGGCAGGAGAAGAAAGCGCCGGAGACGATGCAGCTGTAGCGGCGCTCTGTGAGCGCCGAACTCTGGGAGGTACGATATTGATATGCGGCCGTCAGAGACCGCCGCTACAGTAAGAACTGTGAAACCGTCGTTAATGGAAAAAACTGCGCGCCACATTGCGCGGCGTTTGCGCGAACGCGGCCACATCGCCTACTTCGCCGGTGGTTGCGTCCGCGACATGGTCCGCGGTCTGCCGGCGAAGGATTTCGACGTTGCGACGGACGCCACGCCGGACATCGTGCAAAAACTCTTCTCACGCACCTACGCCGTCGGCGCGCACTTCGGAGTCGTGGTTGTGGTCGAGAACGGATTCAATTTCGAAGTCGCCACGTTTCGATCGGACGGCGCGTATCTCAATCATCGACACCCAATCAACGTCCGGTTTTCGTCGCCGGAAGAAGACGCGAAGCGGCGCGATTTCACCATCAACGGGATGTTCTTCGATCCAGAGAAGAATGAAGTGATCGATTTCGTTGGTGGGCGCGCCGATTTGAAGGCAAAAATCGTTCGCGCGATCGGCGATCCAGCCGCGCGTTTTTCCGAGGACCGGCTCCGGATGCTGCGCGCGGTCCGTTTCGCAGCCGTGCTCGATTATAAGATCGACAATCAAACGTGGGACGCGCTGGTCGCGAACGCGGCGTCGATCAACGAGATCAGCGCCGAAAGGATTCGCGAGGAACTCGTGCGAATTTTCTTGTCGTCGAATCGCGCGCGGGGGTGGGTTCTTCTCGACGAAAGCGGATTGCTGCGGACGATTTTGCCGGAGCTGGAGCTAATGAAAGGCTGCTTGCAGCCGGAGCAATTCCATCCCGAAGGCGACGTGTTTCAGCACACGCGACTGATGCTGGAATTGCTACCCGAGAAAGTTTCCGTGCCGCTGGTGATGTCGGTCCTGTTCCACGATGTGGCGAAACCCGTAACCGCAACAGTCGATGAAACCGGTCGGATTCGTTTCAATGAGCACGACCGCATCGGCGCGGTGATGACCGAATCGATCATGGAACGACTGCGTTTTTCGCGGGTGGAGATCGACGCCACAGTCGAAATGGTACGGCAGCACATGGTTTTCAAGGACACACCGAAAATGCGCGTGGCAAAACTGAAACGCTTCATGGCGCGGCCAACTTTTGAGGACGAACTGGAGCTGCATCGGGTGGATTGTGCGAGCAGTCACCGGATGATGGACAATTACGAGTTTCTTCTGCGGAAACGCGAGGAGTTCGCAAATGAGCCGATCATTCCGCCGCGGCTCGTGCGTGGTGACGATTTGATTGCACTTGGAATGAAGCCCGGCCCGAAGTTTGGCGAAATCCTGGAAGCGGCCGAGACGCGGCAGCTCGAAGGCGCGTTGAAAGATCGGGAACAGGCGCTCGAGTGGGTCAAGCGCGAATATTTAGGAGAGAACAATCCCCAAAAGAATCGGCGTTCAACCCGGGCTACCGGGAGCCGGAGCGGCCGCTAAATGGGCCGTGTGTAGGGACCAGGCCTTCCGTGTAGTAAGGATAGATGTGAATGGTGCCTTGATGCGATCGTCGCCATCATCGACTCGAATGGCAACGCAATCATCGATCAGGACCTTGCGGTGACACATAGTTTTGATACCTCGGCAAGACACTCCGCCTACGGCTGTGTTAAAAGCTGATACTGTAGCCAACATCGACATCTTTCCGGTCGAACGTTCCCGAGTACTTCACATCACCAGGGCCCGTCACCATTTTCTTCGACACCAACAACAATCGACTAGCTACATCGGAAACCGGCTTGCCCAGCGCCGGCATCGCCGACAAAACGCCAACGAGTGATGAACGTCCGCGCGAAAGAGTTCTCTCTAGGGGAAAATCGTGTCTAAAAATATGGACCGACTGGGTCCACCGCGATTTCGCTGTCGCCGCCGCCTCCATTGTATCGCAGGCCGTCTGCGGTGGCATCAATTCTTTGCGGATCGTTCTTTGACATCGAAGATCAATTATCGAACATCAAACATTCGCGAAATGAGAATTTTGATGATCGCTGCGGAGGGTCCGCCGTTGCTGCACGCGGGCGCGCTCATCGACGTGATGGATGCGTTGCCGCACGAACTGCGCTCGCGCGGACACGAAGTGGCGGTCGCGTTGCCCTACTATCGGGAAATCCGCGATAATCCTGCGTTCAAGGAGGAGGACACCGGCGTGACGGTCGATGTTCGCGTGGGCGAGAAGACTTACATCGCGGAATATCTCCAGGGCCACTGCGCGGGCGGCGTCCAACTCTTTTTCATCCGGTGCGATGAATTTTTCGATCGGGATGGAGTTTACGGCGAGCATGGTGCTCCTTACGAGGACAACGCCACGCGTTTCATTTTTTTCAGCAAAGCGGCGCTGGAATTGGCGCGACGCCTCACTCCGACGCCGCAAATCCTGCACGTGCACGATTGGTCAGCCGCGCTCGTGCCCGTGTACGTACGAGCGCATCATCTGCCGTTCGCGACCGTGCTCACGATCCATCACATTGCCGAGCAGGGGAGCTTTTGGGGACTCGACTTTCGCCTGACCAACTTGCACGAACGCTTCTTCACGCTGCGCGGCGTCGAATTTTTCGGAAAACTGAATTTTCTCAAAGGCGGAATTCTGTTTGCAGACAAGATCACCACTGTGAGCGAGCGGCATCGGCGCGAGATTCAGACGCCCGAGTTCGGCTGCGGCCTTGACGCGGTCTTGCGCGAAAACGCCCACAAACTTACCGCGATTCTGCACGGTGCCGACTACGCAAAGTGGAACCCTGAGACCGATAGACTATTGCCGGCCAATTACACCGCGAGCGATCGGATGGGCAAACGATTCTGCCGGGACGCGCTTGTAAACGGCTTGCGATTGGATCCGGACCCGGGCGGCCCGGTCTTTGGAATGGTCACGCGCGTCGTCACCGAAAAGGGCTTCGACATTCTCGTGCCGTTGCTCGATCGGCTGCTCACTGATGACATCCGCCTGGTAATTCTTGGCGAAGGCGATCCCGCTTACGAGACCGCGCTTGCGGTCGCGACTCGAAAATTCCCAACCAAATTCGCTTATCGACGCAGCTACGATGAAAAAAGCGCGCGCGTCATTGAGGCCGGAATGGATATCAGCTTAATTCCTTCCCGGTTCGAGCCTGCCGGGCTCAGCGCGATGTACGGTTTGAAATACGGCGCGCTGCCCGTGGCCCGTGCGACCGGCGGCATCCACGAAATCATCGAAGATTACGATTCCTGGAGTGACAGCGGTTACGGCTTTCTCTGTTACGAATATTCGACCGAGGCTTTTTGGGACGCGATCAAGCGGGCGCGGGAGATTTTTTGCAAGCACGAGTTGTGGGGAAAACTAGTTGCCCGCGCGATGGCGCAGAATTTTTCCTGGGCGGCAGCCGCCCAGTGTTACGAACAACTCTATCGCGAGCTTGCCGGCGAGAGCGAGGAAGCAGCCGCGTAGATGTAAATCTTCCTTCTGTGGAGGCAGCCCTCCCCCGGCTGCAGTCATTTGGTTTCTGCAGGGGAGACGCTTGCCGCCGCGGTGCCGCGCGAATAATTGGGTGAGGTCACCGTCAAAAGTGTGCCGTGGAGGCGGCGATCACACTAACTTATGTCACTTCAGAACACGCTTGCCCGCGAACCGACTAGTGCTTGCAATTGCGAACCCTTTGGTTTTTCCTCGGCCCTCCCGGATGCTGATGTGATCCACTCTAAGTTTCTGTCTCGGCCGTGGTTAGCCGGCCTCTTCGTGGCCGCGGCACAGTTGGTCGTCGCGGTGCTGTTGTTGGCTCCTGAGGGTCCGCTTTCGTATCGCTACACCAGTTTGGTCCAACATGACGGTTACTGGTTCGCCAATATCGTCGACCGCGGCTATCAGACGACCGTTCCTCCGATCAATCACAAAGTGATGGAAGTTTCCAACGTCGCCTTCTTTCCAGCTTATCCGGCGCTGGCGACGTTAGTCCGTCTGGTTCTTCCGGTCGAAACCGAGACCGCGCTGCTCATCGTCGCGCAACTGGCCGCCTGGGGTTTTTGGACTTACTTCTTTCTTTTCTGTGACCGCTGGAAACTCTCGCCGACACTGCGTTTTCTTGGCGCGTTGGTGACCGCCGCTCATCCGGCTGCATTTTTCCTCATCGCCGGCTATTCCGAGTCGCTCTTCCTCGTGGCGCTCGTCGGTTTCATTTATTGGAGCAGCGCCGAAGGCCGGGCTGCGAAAATTTTCGCGGCGCTCCATGGAATGGCGATGTCGGCGACGCGAATCGTCGGAATCCCGTGCGCAGCGTTTCCAGTGGTGCGCGATATGTTCAAGAAAGGTTGGAACTCGCTGCGTGATCCGCGCGGTTGGATTCGAAACTATGGAAACGCAGCCGCCGTCGCGACAGCGGCCGTCTTCGGAGCCGTTCTGTTTTTCGTTTACTGCCAGTGGCGCTGGGGCCGCTGGGACATGTACATGCTGACCCAGTCGGCCGGTTGGAACATCGAGCCAGATTATCTGGCCGTTTTCCGTCCGTCTAATTATCGCTGGCTGCTGCCAAAGCTGAACGATCCAACGCAAATGAGCCAGATGTCGATGACCTTCGGCGCAATCCTTTTGATTTGCATCGGAATCGTCGAACTGATTCCTGCGATTCGACGCGTGACGGATTGGCAGACGCGCATCGGGATCTATTTCTGCGCTGCCGTCATCTACTATATCTCAGTGGCTGGCGTCGCCTCGCTCGATATGGAAAGCATGCTTCGTTATCAATTCTGCGTCCACGTGCTGATCGTGCTCGCTTTTCTGCATTTTTTACGGCAATTTCGCCTCCCGCCGCCGCTCCTGCGGACGTTTGGGATCGCTGCTGTGGTGTTAATCTGCGCCCTTGGGCTGAGCGTGCAGGGTTGGTATGTTTGGAATTTTACCCGCGGGAATTGGGTGGCCTGACCAAAAATGAAAACAACTGTCGCGATTATCGGAGCTGGTCCGGCGGGACTGACCGCCGCGTATCTGCTTTCGAAAAATAACGTCCACGTTGTCGTGTTCGAGGCCGATCCGGTTTACCTCGGCGGAATCGCGCGCACGAGTATCTACAAAGGTTTCCGGTTCGACATCGGCGGCCACCGTTTTTTCTCCAAATCGAAAGCGGTTGAGGATTTATGGACCGAGATTTTGCCGAACGACATGCTCCAGCGGCCGCGCTCGTCAAAGATTTACTATGACGGCAAATTCTTCACTTACCCGCTCAAGCCGTTCGAAGCACTGATTAAGCTCGGCGTCGTAAGATCAACAATCTGTGTTTTGTCCTGGCTCAAGGCGCGACTTTTTCCGATCCGGCATCCCCGGAATTTCGAGGAATGGGTCAGCAACCAGTTCGGTAAGCGTCTCTTCAACATTTTCTTCAAGAGCTATACCGAAAAAGTTTGGGGAATGAGCTGCAAACAAATCTCGGCGGATTGGGCGGCGCAGCGCATCCGCGGTCTTTCGCTCGGCAGCGCGATCAAGAATGCGCTCTTTCCACAGCGCTCACCAAATGGTGATCGGACCAAAGTGATCAAGACCTTGATCAATTCGTTCCGTTATCCGCGCAAAGGCCCCGGCATGATGTGGGAAGCGGCTGCGGCAAAAGTGAAAGCGATGGGCGGGCGGGTGGAAATGGCCGCGCCGGTCAACGGCTGCGCTTACGACGGAGCCACGGAAACATGGACGGTCCAATTCAAAGATCGCGACGGGAATCTGCAATCCGTCGCAGCCGAACACGTGATTTCCTCCGCGCCGATGCGCGAATTGATTTGCGGGATTCAACCACGCGTTTCGGATCGCACTCGCCGCGCGGCCGAAAGTTTAAAGTATCGCGACTTTCTGACTGTGATGCTGATCCTCAAGGAGCGAAACAAATTCGCCGACAACTGGATCTACATCCACGACCCGCGCGTGAAAGTTGGCCGCGTTCAGAATTTCAAATCCTGGTCGCCGGAGATGGTGCCCGATCCGGACAAGGCATGTTACGGCCTGGAATATTTCTGTTTCGAAGGCGACGGCATTTGGGATTCCAGGGATGAAGATTTGATCGAGCTGGCGAAACGTGAGCTGGTCCAGATCGGTCTGGCGCAGGAGGGCGACGTTGTCGACGGAACAGTTGTTCGTCAGAAGAAAGCCTACCCGGTTTACGATGACGACTACGCGCGTCATGTCGCGACGATTCGGCAGGAACTGGACACGAAGTATCCGAACCTGCACCTCGTCGGCCGCAACGGAATGCACAAGTACAACAACCAGGACCACGCCATGATGACCGCGATGCTTTGTGTCGAAAATATTCTGGCCGACGCCAAACTCTACGATCTTTGGCAGGTCAACGCCGACGCCGAATATCACGAGCAAGGCGACCAGGTTTCCGACGAGAAAAACGGATCTGCCTTGCGCCTTGTCCCCGACCGCGTCGAGTCCGATCACGACCGCGAGCCTGAGCTCGCCTCAGAGACGTAATTCTGTTCCGGCGATCTATGACCGCCGAAATCACGGCCGAATCTCGATCGGTGTTCCATCCGACGTGACCCGCCAGAGTTCTTCGATTTCTTCGTCGGTCATTGCGATGCAACCGGCGGTCCAATCGTGCCGGCGATGAAACGCGCCGATCCAGCCGCCGCCGTTTTGAATGCCGTGGATCATGATGTCGAAGCCGGGATTTACGCCGCGCTGAGCGGCGCGCGCATTGTCTTCGTCGGACGGATACGAAACGTGGAGCGCGAGATGAAAAGCGCTTTGCGGATTGCGACTGTCGATCGTGTAAACGCCTTCGGGTGTTTTCATGTCGCCCTCTTGTTCTTTCGACCCGACGGGATTGCGACCGAGCGCAACGCGATAACTTTTTAACTTTTGACCGTCGCGAAAGATTGACAGCAGTCGCGCCGACTTCTCAACCAGGATCCGATCGATCGTCGTTCCAGTCGGCATTGGATTCCAGACGTGGTGGGCGTAGATGTAAACGCCACCAGCCAAGACGGCGGCCGCGATTACCAAGGCAAAAGCTCTTCGAAGCATCCTTCGGTAATTCGTAACGAAACCGAGAAATCTTTCGGCGCGTTACGAGCTAAATTCTTCGACCGGCGGGCATGAACAGAACAGGTTCCGGTCGCCGTAAACGTTGTCGATCCGCGCGACTGAGGGCCAGAATTTGTGCTCGCGGGTCCAGGGCGCGGGGAACGCCGCTTGCTCGCGCAGATAGGGGTGATCCCATTTTTTGGAAGCGATTTGTCGCGCGGTGTGCGGCGCGTTCTTCAGCAAATTGTTTTGCCGATCGACTTTTCCGCTCGCGATGGCGTCGATTTCGGCCCGGATCGAGATCATCGCGTCGCAGAAGCGATCGAGCTCCGGTTTCGATTCGCTCTCGGTCGGTTCGATCATCATTGTGCCGGCGACTGGCCAGGAAACCGTCGGCGCGTGAAACCCGTAATCCATCAAACGCTTCGCCACATCTTCGACTTCGACCCCAACGCGTTTCCATTGGCGAAGATCGACTATGCATTCGTGCGCGACGAGGCCGCGTTTGCCTTTGAACAAAGCCGGAAAATGCGGATCGAGCCGTTTGGCGATGTAGTTCGCATTTAGGATTGCAATTTCACTCGCGCGCTTCAATCCCGCGGCGCCCATCATTCGGATGTACATCCAGGAGATCGTCAGAATGCTCGCGCTCCCGTAAGGGGCCTGCGCGACCGGTCCCACCCCATTTTGGATTCTCGATTTTGGATTTTCGATGGAAGGCGTTGCGGGCAGAAACGGCACCAGATGGTCAGCGACGCCAATTGGTCCGACGCCCGGCCCGCCGCCGCCGTGCGGAATGCAAAAAGTCTTATGCAGATTCAAGTGACAGACATCAGCGCCGTAATCGCCCGGCCGGCAAAGGCCGCATTGCGCGTTCATGTTTGCGCCGTCCATGTAAACCTGGCCGCCATGTGCATGCACGGTGTCGCAAATTTCGCGAATGGTCGGTTCAAAAACGCCGTGCGTGCTCGGATACGTCACCATCAACGCCGCGAGATCATTCGCGTGTTGGCCGGCTTTCGCCCGAAGATCAGCAAGATCGATATCGCCGTCTTTCGACGTTGCCACCGCGACAACTCTTAGTCCGGCCTTGACCGCGCTCGCCGGATTTGTTCCGTGCGCCGAAGTTGGGATCAAACACACGTTGCGATGCGCTTCGCCACGGGAGGCGTGATATTCGCGAATCGCGAGCAAACCCGCGAATTCGCCTTGCGAGCCGGCGTTGGGTTGTAGGGAAACGGCAGCGAATCCTGTAATTTCGGCGAGCCATTCTTGTAGTTGCTTGCACATTTCTGTGTAGCCGGTCGTTTGCTCGGCGGGCGCGAATGGATGCAGCTTCGCGAACTCCGGCCATGAAATAGGAAACATCTCCGCGGTCGCGTTCAATTTCATCGTGCACGAGCCGAGCGGAATCATGGAGTGACACAAAGACAAATCTCGCGACTCGAGTTTCTTCAGATAGCGCAGCATTTTGGTCTCGGTGTCGTACGTGTTAAAAATTGGATGCGTGAGAAATGCAGAATTGCGGAATGCGAATTGCGGAATGCGGATTGGCGGTTCTCCGAGATTATCGTCAGCCAAATCGCGGACATTTGTGCCGCGGAAGGTCGACATCAACAACTCGATGTCCCGGTTCGTTGTCGTTTCATCCAACGAGATACCGACCGCGCGCGGCCCGAGCGGGCGCAGATTACATCCTGATTTCTGCGCGTGCCCGAGCAACGTCTGACTTGATTCGATGTCGACTCGAATTGTGTCGAAAAAGTTCTCGTGCGCGATATTTAGGCCAAGCGAGGTGAGACCGTCTGCGAGTCGACTGGTTAAACGATGAACGCGCTCAGCAATCGCGCGCAGGCCGTGCGACCCGTGATAAACGGCGTACATCGACGCGATGACAGCAAGAAGAACTTGGGCCGTGCAGATATTACTGGTCGCCTTGTCGCGCCGAATGTGTTGCTCGCGCGTTTGCAAGGCGAGCCGATAGGCCGGCCTGCCTTCGGCATCGTGCGAAACGCCGACGAGACGCCCTGGCATGTGCCGTTTGAACTGGTCGCGCGTGGCAAAATAAGCAGCGTGCGGTCCGCCGAAACCAAGCGGTACGCCGAAGCGCTGCGTGTTTCCGAGTGCGACGTCGGCGCCAAATTCGCCCGGCGATTTCAACAACGTCAGCGCGAGAATGTCCGCGGCCACCACGACCAGCGCGCCGGCCTGATGCGCTTGCTTCACGAATTGAGCGTAATCGTAAATCGCGCCGTCGGTTGCCGGATATTGAACGAGCGCACCGAAAACGGAGTTGTCGAGCCTGACCTTCGAGAAATTGTCTATCTTGACTTCGATCCCGAGCGGTTTCGCGCGGGTCAGAACAACGGCCATTGTTTGCGGATGACAATTGTCGGCGACAAAAAAAGTTTTTCGATCGGGAACGGCGGCATGACAAAGCGCCATCGCTTCGGCGGCGGCGGTGGCTTCATCGAGAAGCGAGGCGTTAGCGATGTCGAGCTTGGTAAGATCGATAATCATCGTTTGAAAGTTAAGTAGCGCTTCGAGGCGGCCCTGCGCGAGCTCAGCCTGGTAAGGCGTGTAAGCAGTGTACCAACCGGGATTTTCAAGAATGTTTCGCTGGATCACTGGCGGCGTGATGCAATCGGAATAACCGGCGCCGATGAAATTCTTCGCGACTCGATTCTTTTTCGAGATCGCACGCAACTCAGCGAGTGCATCGGCTTCCGATTTCGCTTCTGGCAAATTTAGTTCGCGCTCGAGCCGGATATTTTTCGGAACAGTTGCGTCGATCAGGGCATCAAGACTGTCGAAGCCGACACTGTGAAGCATGTCGGCAGTCTCTGCTTCGTTCGGACCGATGTGCCGGCGCGGAAAAGAGTCGATGTCGATCTTTTGTTCGCGCGCCTCCATGAAAAAGGAGACTACGGAGCGCGAGTTGCCATTCAAGTTTGCGCGCGACCGACTATTTTGCGTTGTAGGTTTCGATGCCG
>DATFXN010000029.1:0-28928 GCA_035315805.1 Chthoniobacterales bacterium | reverse complement strand
AGAATCAGCTCCTACCAAATCGCTCGTAAGCAGGGCTCGATTCGATTAAACTTCGGACGATGGTTTCACTCAATCGAGACGCGCTGTGCGCGAAAGTGGTCGAAGGCAAACGGATCTCGCCGGACGAGGCGATGCAGCTTTACCAGTTGCCGCTGGAAGAATTGGGCGCGCTCGCCGATGTCCGGCGGAACCTGGCGAAAGAGAAAGCTTACGGCGGCCGCGGTCGAGAGATTGTGACTTACATCGCCGACCGCAACATCAATTACACGAACGTTTGCAACGTCTATTGTAAATTCTGCGCGTTCTATCGGACGGAGCGCGATGAAGATCATTACGTCCTCTCACTCGAGCAGATCGACCAGAAATTGGACGAACTTTCGGCGGTGGGTGGAGTTCAAATTCTAATGCAGGGCGGACATCATCCGAAATTGCCGTTCCAATGGTATGTCGACCTTTTGCAGCACATCCGGAAAAAATATCCGCACGTCAACATTCACGGGTTCAGTCCGCCAGAGTTTCAGCATTTCGCCGAGACTTTTCGGATGCCGCTGCGGGAGGTGATCACTGAATTCAAAAACGCCGGGCTCGGATCGATTCCCGGTGGTGGCGGTGAAATCTTGGTGGATAGGGTCCGTAAAAAAATTTCGCCGTTAAAAATTAACAGCAATCAATGGCTGCAAGTGATGCAGGTCGCGCATGAGGTCGGATTGAAATCGAGCGCGACGATGATGTTCGGTCACGTGGAAACGGTGGAGGAGCGAATCGAACATTTGCAGCGAATCCGTGATCAACAGGAGCGGAGCGGAGGATTCACCGCGTTCATTTGCTGGACGTTTCAGCCGCAGCACACAGTGTTAAGGATAAAACAACCGACTGGCGTGGCGGAATATTTGCGCGTGCAGGCGCTGGCCCGGATTTTTTTGGACAACATCGACAACCTCCAGAGCTCGTGGGTGACCCAGGGGCCGGAGATCGGCCAGGTCGCGTTGAAATACGGCGCCAACGACTTCGGTTCGGTGATGATGGAGGAAAATGTGGTCAGCGCGGCAGGGACAACGTTCCGATTAAACGCCGAGGCGATCGAATCCTTGATCCGCGATGCTGGATATGAACCACGCCGCCGGAATAATTTTTACGAACTGTTGAACTGAACGCCCTCGTGCGCTGTCTTATGACAGGCCACCTCGCCGCGCTCGAAGAAAATCCTGCCTTGACCTCCGCCAGCTTCTCCTCTAATTGCCGCGGTGTCCCGCGCCGAGCTTTATCTAGCGCGGGATTCGGCATCTTGATTGTTTATGAGTGAATTTCGGGGATCGGCGCGGGGCTGGATGATTGCGATGTTCGGCGTGATCTGCGCAGCGTTGTTCGGGCCTGCCCCCGCGCATGCGCAGCGACCCGAAGTGCCGATCGTGCGCTCCATCGACGTGCAGTATTCCGGTCCGGCCACCGTGTCGAAGGATGCGATTCTCGCGCACATGCGCACAGCAGTTGGACAACCTTATTCCGATTCCGTGGTCGAGGAGGACATTCGCGACCTGTACAAAACCGGCGGCGTCCAGAACGTACGCATCTTCGCGCAGCCCGAAGCGGACGGCGTCAAGGTAATCGTGGCAGTACAGACCCGGCAGATTCTCCGCGAACTAGTCATTGATGGCGCACACCGAGTGAGTGCAAAGAAATTGCGCAAGGAGATCTCAGTGAGGCTGAATGCACCGGTGAACGAGGACGACCTACAGAAAGCCCGGCAAAAAATCATCGATCGTTACCAGAGCAAGGGTTTCACCGATATCACTGTAGATTTCCGGGTCGAGCCGATCGACGAGAGCAAGGGTACGGCGCGCGTGATTTATACCATCAACGAAGGCGCCCGGGGCGCAGTGGGCCGGATTCAGTTTCAAGGCAACGAACATTTCAGCGAGCGAATCCTTCGCAAGCAGATGAAGACGCGCGGCAAGACGATGGTTTCGTTCCTCGACAAGTCTGGGCGCCTGGACGAGGTCCAGTTGCAGCAGGACCTCGACAGCATCAAAGAGTTCTACCAGGACCACGGATACATCGACGTCGAAGTGAAGGAAATCGGTCGGGAGCGCAAGAAGGGGCCGCTGACCATCACCATCGGGATCAAGGAAGGCACGCAATACCACGTCAACAAAATGTCTTTCGCCGGTTACCAAAAAACGACCGAGGAGAAACTCCGTAAGGTTATCAAAATGAAGGAGGGCGCACTCTACTCGCCCAAACAATTACGGAATGATGCGAAGGCGATCGCGGATGCTTACGGTAGCGGAGGATATGTCGATCTCGTGGTCCTGCCCCAAGGAGTTCCGGCCGGCCCCGGCCTGATTGACGTCCATTACAAAATCGAAGAAGGCAATCGTTCGTTTGTCGAGCGAATCAACATCATCGGGAACACCCGCACCAAAGATAAAGTGATCCGCCGTGAAATTCTGATTGCTCCGGGCGACGTTTTTAACACCGTCCGAGTGGAGACGAGTAAAAAGCGCCTCGAGAATCTTGGCTACTTTACCAAAGTCGAGACTTATCCTGAAGAAACTGGCGTCGAGGGACGCAAGGATCTCGTTGTTGAGGTCGAAGAAAAGCGGACCGGTTCACTTAACTTCGGTGCCGGCTACAGCACGGTCGACCAATTGATCGGCTTCGTGGAGTTGACTCAGGGCAATTTCGATATCACGAACTGGCCAGGACTAACCGGTGGCGGTCAAAAATTCCGGGCGAAAGCGCAAATCGGCAGTCAACGAAAAGACTTCACAGTTGGCTTAACCGAGCCGTATTTCCTCGACAAGCGCCTTTCGCTTGGGGGGCAGGCATTCTATTCGGAGGCAAGCTACCTCAGTTCAGTCTACGACCAGCGAAACTATGGCTTTTCACTGGAACTGCGCAAACCGATCTACTCGTGGATCTACGGCGTCCTTGGCTACAGCTTGCAGAACTACGAGATCTTCAACGTTAGCAGCGGCGTTTCACCGCTCATTCGCGCCGAAGAAGGTACCACGACAAGCAGTATGGTGACGCCCAGTCTGGTTTGGGACCGGCGCGACAATCCTTTTTTGACCCGCAGAGGCGAACGCATTTCGATTACGCCTTATGTGGCTGGCGGTCCGCTTGGCGGTGACGTGCAGATATACGGGTTCGACGTGGAAGCGACCAAATATTGGCGCGTGTGGAAAGACATTATTTTCCTGGCCGATGTCGAAGCGGCGACCGTTGACGTCTGGGATAAGTCTGAGACAAAATCGTTCCTGACCTCCGGCAATGTCGTAGGCGGCCCTCCCGGTACCGTCCAGCAATTTACCGAGCAGATTTCAAACGTCCCGATTTACGACCGCCTCTATCTCGGCGGGGCAAACAATTTGCGCGGCTTCAAGTTCCGCGATATCAGCCCTAAAGACTCGAACAATGAACCGATCGGTGGCCAGTCCATGGCGCGCGCGACCGCGGAGATCAGTTTCCCGATTATCGAAAAAGCGCGTGGCGCCGTCTTTTACGATTGTGGCTTTGTCAACCCTGATGCGTGGGATTTCAGTCCGGGAACAATTGACGTGCCACGGGGGAATAACGCAATCGCGACGGACCTTTTCAATCGGTTCGGTATGAAAAACACACCATTCCCGGCATCCCTGGTCAGTCCGCGGAAAAGTTTCGATGCCTTTGCTTCCGACTGGGGCATTGGACTTCGTCTCGACCTTCCGATCGGGCCATTGCGGCTCGATTATGGGTTTCCTATCGACACCGCCGGCAATGCGAAGCACGGCCATCTCAACTTCAGCGTCGGCTACCAGTTTTAAATCGAATATTGGCACTTGCGGTCGGGACGGTTTCCGACGACTTATTTAGCCCTCTTATGAAAAAATTGCTCTCTCTGACGCTTATTTCCTTGCTCGTCCTGCCGATCGCGGCGCGGGCGCAGGGAAGCCTCAAAATCGGCACGGTCGATATGAACCGCACCTTCCGGGAATACAATAAAACCAAGGACGCCGAGGCAAAGATCAACGACGCGAAGAATCAGGCGAAAAAAGAATACGATGAGCGCGCAGACGCCTACAAGAAAGCGCTCGATGATATCAACAATCTCAATAAACAACTCGAGGCCCCGGCTCTGAGCGCAGACGCCAAGGCCCAAAAAGCTAAGGAACGCGATGACAAGATTTCGAACATCAAGAACATGGAGCGCGAAATCACCGAGTTTCGCCAAACTCGAGAACGGCAGCTCCAGGAACAGGCGTTGCGCATGCGCGAAGGCATCGTCAAGGAAATCACCGACGTGGTGATGGAAAAGGTGAAGGCAAGCAATCTCGACCTTGTTTTCGATAAATCGGGCAACAGTCTCAATGGCGTTCCGGTCCTGATGTATTCCCGCGATAGCGCCGATTTTACCAACGATGTGATCACGGCCTTGAACAAGCCTGGCCGGCCAAGCTCGGCCCTCAGCGCAGCCAGTCCGAGCAAAGAAGGAACGGCCGCTTCGCCGACGCCGAAAAAGCCTTAAAGCGCAATTTATCCGTCTCAAAACACACGCGGGAACAAGCTCGCGTGTGCTTTTTGTGTACCGGTTGGAATCTGGACTAAATTCCAGGTTCATTGACACCGTGAAAGCTCGATACCCAAGCCTGCTCGCCACCGGTTTGCTTCTCGGGCTCTGCCCGACCACACCCGCCGCGCCGTGGGAGTCCACGCTGACTAAAGATCCGCCCGGACATTTTCCCGAGCTTCGACCAGTCCATGCCACCTATCATTTCGGCTGGTCTGGAATTACCGCCGCGACCGGCGAGGTTCAGTTCAGCAAAACAGGGGATAAACGTTTTCAGCTCGAGGCGACGGGTCGCACCATCGGTCTCGTCCGCGCCCTCTGGAAGATGGACGCTAATTACCGTGGCTTGGTCGATGGCGACACACTTCGCCCGATCGAAAGCAAACAAACCGAAATTTACCGAAAGAAAAAGCTCGTCACCGACCTCGCTTTCACGAATTCTGGCGTAACCCGCGTCCGCACGGAAGGGTCCGGGGCAGGCACAACGACGACGCGCTCATTCAATTTCCCAGGCCTATTCGACCTCCACAGCGCGCTCCTCTATTTGCGTAGCCAACCACTGAATGATCACAGCGCTTATCGCATTGTCGTGTATCCCACCACCTCGGCGTACCTGACCACCGTCACGGTTCTCGGGCGCGAGAGAGTGACTGTTCGAGCCGGAGCCTACAACACGATCAAAATTGATCTCCAGCTCAAGCGCCTCGGCAAGAAACTCGAGCTCGAGCCTCACCGAAAATTTCGGCGCGCCACGATATGGATTTCCGACGATGAAAACCGGATTCCGCTTCGCATCGAAGCGCAGATTTTTGTCGGCACCGTTTTCGCCGAGCTGCAATCGGTGCACTTCGACAAGACGTAAACCGAACGGTTGAGCCGTTCGTAAAACGACAACTAACGTTCAGGAATCCATTCGCCACGGACGGGCGGTTGTCGAAATGGGCGACGGTGGGGCCGGTAAACTGGCGCATTCGCGCCCGGCAACAGTTCGAGAGCGGCGAGAGTTCCCAGATCGAGCTGGCCAGTGATCGGCAGCCGCACCCGCGCCTGATACGCGCGCAGGGAAAATTCCAGATCGGGGTTGACGATTCCATCGATGGGGCCCCGATAAAGTCCGCGCCGGGCCAGAGCATTTTGTGCTGAAATAATGACGTTGTGCTGGACTTGCGGCGGCGCGGATTCATACGGGGTGCCGGCAAAATTTTCAGCCGGACGCGCCGGAACAGCTTCGTAATCTGGCTGCGCTGGTGGTTGTCGACCTTGCGGCGGTTCCGGAAGTGCTTGGCCGGTCAACGGATTTGTCGGCCGCGGGTTTTCCTGCCGCTGGGCACGCAAGTCTGAAGTGTCCTGTTCCGCTGGCGCTTGCGACGGCGACGCTTTCACAACGGGACGCGCTCCAGAAGACTCGACCCCGAGGGATTTGAGCGTTTCGTCATTGAGATCCCCGGTAATTTGGAGCCCATTGCGAATCTGATACCGCCGAATCGCCGAAGTCGTGTCCGCATCTTTCGTCCCGGTAATTTCACCGTAGTAAAAACCCTGGTCCTTCAACGCCTGCTGAACGTTTTGGACCATTTGATCCGCTTGCGCCGTGCTCGCGATTGCGGCGAGCAGAACCAAACCTACGACCGGAAGTTTCATGTCGATGCTACTTTGACGCCCAAATGTGCCCCCTATTCAGAGCCCGGGCCGGAGACGGCCAGAGTCAGTTGTCGCTCCTTCAACACATCCCGATAACGCAAAATGCCTTCGCTGATCGCCGCTGCCATTTGGTCCCGGTAATCGTTGTTCTCCAGTTTCGCAATGTCCTCCTTGCTGAGAAATCCGGCCTCCACCAGCACAGCTGGCGCGCTGACGTTGGTGATCACAAAAAATTGTTCCGCTTTCGTCCCGCGATCTGGCGCCTTGGTCCGCGCGACCAGCGCCTCTTGAATGAACCGGGCTAGGCTCTCGCTCGCCGCGGTCGGCGATTCCGCGGCCGGTCCCTGAAAAAATGGAATCCACGAGACCAGCCTCGGAGCCGGAGCAGCCTGGTGCTGGGCATAATACGTCTCCACTCCGGCAACCACTTTTTTGCTCTCGTTGAAATGAATGCTCACAAGGACGCAGTCCCGCGCGCGGTTCGTGACCGCGGCTCGATCTTGCAACGACACATAACTGTCCCCCACTCGGGTCATGAGCGTGGCCAGACCCTGCGCTTGCAACAATCGATCGACGCGTTGCGCGATATCGAGCGTCAAATCCTTCTCCAAAAGTGTCCCGCAGGTGGCGCCAGAATCCTGCCCGCCATGGCCGGGATCGAGTACCACTAAAGTGAACGGCGCCGGCGCGGCCGTCCGCCGCATTGAGGCCGCTGGTCGCGGCACGGAGAGGATTTGCCACCAAACGAAGGACGCAACCATTAGGCAAAGCCCAAGCCAGGCGACAATGTTTTGCATTGTTCCGCCGAAACCGGAGCGCTCAGAAGACATCGCTATTTTCGGAGAACCGAACGCAACTCTTCGTCCGACAGCGTTCGATAACGAATCGCGCTTTTACAGTCGCGCTCGAGCACCGCTCCCTCAATGCCGGAGTTCGTGAGCTGTTCGTCGCGGTACTTGCGAATCGTAGCGCGGTCCGGCAATTCCTTGATCGCACTTTCTCCCATCGCCATCCGGCCAACGCTCCACCCATCCGCCGCCGCCGTTATCGCATCCGGTAGTTCCGCGTCGGTCACATGATTTTGCTGGAGGAACTTTTCCATCAGCTCGGCCGATGGATTAGTCCCACTGAGAATGGCAAGACGTTGGCGCGGCTGCGCCGTCGGACCATCAGCAGCTATCGAGCCGTCGTAATCGATCCGCAAAAAGAGATCTTCCTTCGGGCTCGAACCGATTTCGGCAAAGAGCAGCCGGGCCAGATATGGCGGTCCGTAAACTTGCTCGAAGGCACTCTTCATTACCGGGCTGAGCGAGTAATGCACCAGCCGCCGCAGCGACACGTCGGCTGCCGATCGCGTGAAACCCTCCGTGCTCGCAAGTTCAATTGCCGCCATTCGCAATCGCTCGATATCGCCCGGATGACCAATCGCGCCCATCGCGATCCGATCGTAGATCTCAAAAATCTTTTGTCGCGACCGGCGTCCAATCGTTAGAAAGAGAATCCCGTCCCGAAAGCCGACCGCCGCGATTGGACTGCCTTGCGCAAGCTGGGTCTCGACGTATTCGCGCCGGTTCGCGATCGCTTCCACCCAACGATACGGTTCTTCGATCATGCCACTCTCTGTTTAAAAATCTCCGCGACTCTCTCTTCCGGCAACGTCGTGATCCCGTCGCACGAAACGATTTTGATCAGCGGAAAAATCTTGCCACTCCGATCCACACCGCCGGTCGACGTGTCGGCTTCAGCGGCGGTGTCGAGCGCGCGCAATGCGATCGCGACCGCTTCCTCTTCATTCAATTCCTGAAGTTTCTTCGACCCCCAGTTGTTTTCGTAATAAAGAATCCCGCGCACGGCCGGCGAACCAGAGCCGGTTGCGGCGTAATCAGTCACTTCGAATTGCGCGCCCATTGCGTCGTAGAAATAAAGGCGCGCTTCTGGTTTCGAATTTCCGTCGTAGGTCGCAAAGATCGGCACTACCACGCCGACGCCTTGCATCACGAAACCGAAATTGTCGCGCAATAATTTCGAAAGGGCGCGGACTTTGCCGTCCACGCTCATCTCCTGCAATTGCGTGCGGCGAAAATATTGAAACGAATGTTCGAGCACGCGGGCCATTTCCCAGGCCGTCGCCGGGACTCCCGCGATCGCCATGATCGAATGTCGATCAATCTCCAACACTTTGTCCGCGCGATCGTAAACCACGGTATTGCCCGCAGTCGCGCGACGATCGCCTGCCACCAGGACCCCTCCGGAAAATTTGAACGCGAGAATGGTCGTCGATTCCGTTGGAAGAAATAGGTGACCACCGGCAGCGGCGGTTGGTTCAGGCGCGACTTGCAGCAAACCTTTGCGGCGCAGAACCGCGGGAAAATCTTCGCTCGCTCCCGAAAAGTTCGGATCGAGCGCCAAAGGCGGTTTGTCCATTATTGACCGGTGCGCTGGCGATAGCGCTTCGACTGGTTCGGGTCCACCTTCCGCATTTTTTTCAGTAAATCTTTCGTGTCCGGACGCGAAATATCGGGCGAGCGCGGACCACCTTCGTCCCCCTGCTTCGGACCCCACGGAGCGGGATCAAACGGTTTTTGCACGCGCTCCGGCATGACAAAAATTTAAGGAGAAATAGTGGGAAGGCAAGCTGACGCGCTTTTTGCTCGACCGGCTTGCCAGTCAAACCCGCAGATGTCAAATTCGAGGTTCGATGAATTCGCCGGCCCGAGCAGCTTTTACAGCGGTGGTTTTGGTTGCACTCGCAAGCGCGAACAGTTTCGCCCAGAAATCTGGGCCGACTCCCAATCCGGCCGCGAGTCAGACAGCACAACTTCAGGAGCTGACCAAGAAAATCGACGAACAAAGTGTGAAGATCGACATGCTCTCGCAGCAGATCCTTAAACTGCAGCTTCAAATTGGCGAGCATCGGCCCGGCGTGATGATCGGCGAAGCGGCGGCAGCAGCCACCGCGATCCCGCAAAGCGGGACAACATCGACGACCACCGCCTCACCGGAACCGTCGGCGAAGTCCGGCAATGGCAATAGCCACATCGTCGCTCGCGGCGAAACACTCACCTCCATCGCCAAGATGTACAACGTCAGCGTAAGTGAGCTGCAAAAATATAACCACATCGACAATCCGCTGAAATTGCAGGCCGGCCAGACGCTCCAGATTCCCCCATCCCCGATCCCGTCGCCGTCTTCATCCGGACAGTGATTGATGGACGAAGTATCCAACCAGTGCTGGTTTCTGCGTAAGCACCAGGATGGCTCCGTTTTCGGACCGATCGCCTTTGAGCAGCTCGCGACTTGGGCGTCCGCGGCGCAAATTGCCCCGCAAGACCTCGTTTCCACAGATCAAGAAAACTGGTTGAAGGCACCAATGGTCTCTCAGCTCGGCATGGACTGGCTCGTGGAAGTAACAAGTGAACATTATTACGGACCAACAACTGTCGGCGCGATCCAACAATTTATTCGTCTCGGCGACATCAACGCCGAAACGTTTGTTATCAATTCTTGCGACGGAACGCGCCGCCAGATCCGTGAAATGCCTGGTCTCTTCAAAACAAACATCGCCGCACTCAAACTGAACACAACTAACGCTGCCACCGAACCAGCATCGGCGGGAATTTCGATTCGCCTTCAGGAACGCATTCGCGATCTTGAACAAACTTTGCGAGAAGAACGGCGCGCGCTCGCCGAAGCCGAACAGCGACACGGGAAGCTCGAAGAAAAATATAACGAGCTCATTCAACGCAGCCCGCCGACCGCTTAGATCGACATTTGCTCATCGGGGGACGCAACCGGCGCTTCTTCCAAACCAGCGCTTGCCTCGACGATCTCACGCGGCGATTCGAGCAAACTCTGTTCGCACAGCTGCGCGTACTTTCCGCCGTGCGCAATCAACTCTTCGTGCGTGCCGCGCTCAATAATCCGGCCGTGATCGAGAACGAGAATCTGATCCGCGCGCACAATTGTCGAGAGGCGATGCGCAATCACGATCGAAGTCCGGTTGGCCATCAAATGCTCAAGCGCTTCCTGAATCAAACGTTCTGTCGCGGTGTCCACGCTCGCCGTCGCCTCATCCAGAACCAGGATCGGCGGGTCTTTCAAAAGCGCACGAGCAATCGAGAGCCGTTGTTTCTCGCCGACGCTCAATTTTACGCCGCGCTCGCCGACGACGCTTTCCAATTTCTCCGGAAGGCGTTCGATGAACTCCCGCGCGTTGGCCGCTTCGATCGCTCGCCAGAGTTCCGCATCCGTGGCACTCGGCTTTCCCATCAAAAGGTTTTCGCGGATCGATCCGTTGAAGAGAAAACTTTCCTGAGTCACCAGGCCAATGTTTTCACGCAGCTCGCGAATGCCGTATTTCCGAATCTCTTTTCCATCGACAAAGATTTTGCCGCCGCCCTCCTGCAATTCATAAAAACGCGGGAGCAAACTCGCGAGCGTTGATTTGCCCGCGCCAGTTGCGCCGACGAGCGCAACGGTTTCACCGGGTCGCGCGTGCAATGAAACATTTCTCAAAGCCGGCAAACCTTCGGCGTAACCGAAGTTCACGTTTTCGTAGCGAATGTCGCCGGCAACGCGCACCGGCACATAATTGTCGATCCAACCTGGCTCAATCGGTTCGTCCAAGATTTCAAACACCCGCTCGCCGGCAGCCCGGCCTGCTTGAACAAGCTGATTCAATTGATGGAGCCGGCTAATCGGGTCGTAGAGAAACGCCGTCAGCATCAAGAATGCGACCAAATCGCCTAGCTGCATCGCGCCGGTGAGCACCGCCTGACTCCCAAACGCAAGCACAATCACCGCGCCGATGGCTTCGAACATCGACATCGACGGCGAATAAATCGCCCAGACCCGCATCACGACGAGCGTGGCGTGCCGCAACTGGTCGCTAACCCAATTGAACCGCGCGTGCTCTTCCTTCTCGCGCGCAAAACTCTTTATCTGGCGAATTCCGGAAAGATTGTCGTGCAGGAGTGCGTTCATCGCCGAGGCGGCGCGGCGTTGGAGTCGATAACGGCGATGCGCGGTCAGCGTGTAAGTCAACGCGCCCGCAATCAGCATTGGAAACGGAATCAGCGCAAGCAACGCGAGCCTGGCGTTGAAATAAAACATCACGCCCAGAACGATCACGACTTGGAGCACCGCCACCACGCCTTGCTCGATCCCGTCGATCAAGACGCGCTCGACTGAGTTCACGTCTTCGATCACCCTTGTCATCAGATCTCCGGTCGCGCGACTGTCGAACCAGCGTAGCGGCAGGAGTTGAATGTGCGAATAGAGATCGCTGCGCAGATCGAAGATCACGCGCTGTTCGAAAGTGTTGTTCAAAATGATCCGCAGCGTGTTGAATCCGTGTTGAAGCAAAAACGCGACCAGTGCCAGCAAAACCAGCGGCAGCAATTTCTCCGGACGCTGCTGCCGCACCACGTCATCAACGATCCATTTCGTCACGCCGGGAAAAATGATCACCATCGACGTGCCGATGATCGCGCACGCAAGCGTGCCCAACGCGAGCGCCGGATAGCGTTTCAAGTAAGCAAAGACGCGCCAGACCGTTTTCATGTGGGCGATCAAAGTCCGGCGTTCTTCGAGCATGCGCAACTCGACGCGGCTGCGTCATCCGTGGTTGACTTTTTGCTAACCCGCGGGAAGAGAATTGGAGGTAACCAGAATTGAAGGAGGCGAAATGAAAATTGGCGAGACTGCACCAGATTTCGAAGCACAAACCAGCGAGGGCCCGATTAAGTTTCACGATTGGATCGGCAACTCCTGGGCGGTTTTGTTTTCGCACCCGAAGGATTTTACGCCAGTCTGCACGACTGAGCTCGGCTATATGGCGAGGATCAAACCCGAGTTCGACAAACGAAATGTCAAGGTCATCGGATTATCAGTCGATTCCATCGGCGACCATGAGAGTTGGGCGAAAGACATCAAGGAGACTCAAGGACACGCGCCGAACTATCCCATTATCGGTGACTCGGATTTCAAGGTTTCCAAATTGTACGGAATGCTTCCGGCCGAGGTGGCGGGCGATCCGAAAAAACGGACGCCGGCCGACAACGCGACCGTTCGCAATGTTTATGTGGTTGGTCCGGACAAAAAGATCAAACTGGTCTTGGTTTATCCGATGACAACCGGACGCAACTTCGATGAAGTATTGCGCGTGATCGATTCGCTGCAATTAACGGCAAAACACCAAGTTGCCACGCCGGTGAACTGGAAACCGGGCGAAGACGTCATCATCGCGGGTTCTGTTTCGAACGACGAGGCGAAGAAACGTTACCCGCAGGGTTGGAAAGAACCGAAGCCGTACATCCGCATCGTTCCGCAGCCGCAATAAGGTCGGTCCGTCAAAATCGCCTGACTAAACGCGATCACCGGAATGTCGATGTCGATCTGTGAAGGTCAGCTCGGCGATTCCTGATTTGTCGAGCTCGCCTAAACCTTCCGCGATCATGCGTTCGTATTGTTCCTTGGTCGCGCGCGCGAGCGGTAATTCCAGACCGAGCTGACGCGCGAGCTCGAGCGCGATGCCGCTGTCTTTGGCAGCGTGCGCTGCGGAAAAGAAACAACTGTGCTCGCGGTTCTGCATGTCTTCGCCATCGGTCTCGAGTACGCGCGAGTTCGCGCCGGTTTGCGCAAAAACTTCGCGCAACATTTTCAGATCAACTCCAAGCGCTGCGCCCAAGCCCAGTCCTTCCGCCAGGCTGGCCGTGTTAATATTCATCACCATGTTGACCAGCGCTTTCACTTTTGCTGCCTCACCCGTTTTGCCGATGAACCGCACTGTTGACGCGAGCTCTCTGAGAATCGGCTCAGCTTTGCGGAATGCCTTCTCATTCCCGCCGCACATCAAATAAAGTTTGCCTTCGCGCGCCTGGGTCATGCTCGAAGCCATGCACGCCTCAAGCGTCTCGGCGCCGGATTTTAGGGCCGGCTTTTCGAGATCGACGTGGACCTTCGGCGAAACCGTCGCGCAATTGATGAAAAGCTTTCCGCGCGCGTTTACCAGCAGGTTATCCCCGGTTCCGAAGAAAATTTCGCGCATCGCCTTATCGTCGGTCACGACCGTGAAGATCGTGTCTGCTTCCGCCGTGACTTCCGATAAATGCTGCGCTGCTGCGCAGCCAAGTTCCCTCGCTAGATCTGTCGCCGCCTTCCGATTCGAATCGTAAACAGCCGTGATCCGAAAGTTCCGATCCTTCAAATGGCGCGCCATGTTCGCGCCCATGCGGCCAACGCCTACGAAACCTACGTTCATGTTTGAGGTTTGAGGTTTCGCTCAACCTGAGGTCGTTCGCGGATGATGTTCACCCGCGGATGCTACATCAAACTTCAAACCACAAACATCAAACATTTAGCGCACCTTGTGCGCGAAGAACGGATTGTTCCTCTTCTCCTCCCCAACTGTCGTCATCGGCCCGTGGCCCGGACAAATAATCGTTTCGTTGGCGAGCATCAGAATTTTCTCGAGATTATTTGTAACCGCGTCCTTATAAGAAACGCTGCCGCCACCCATCGAACCGGCGAAAAGCGAATCGCCAACCACGGCAATCTCCCGTGCGAGACCGGTGCAGACGAAGGTCATTCCACCTGGGGAATGTCCCCAGGTCAGGCGCGCTTCGATATTGATCTTGCCGAGGCGAAATTTCTGCCCCTCTTCAATCTTCTCCGCGCCCGGGACGGGTTCGCGCGCCGGCGCGAAAACTTCCGCGCCAGTTTCCTCGCGCAGGCGCGGCAGGTCGGCGACGTGATCGGAGTGCGCGTGCGTGAGCAAAATCAGTTCGATGCTCAGGTTCTCTTTCGTGGCCAGCTTCAACATGTGGTCGCAATCCGCGCCGGTGTCGAACGCCGCTGCGTGTTTTGTCCCAGCGTCCCAGACCAGGTAAGAATTCACCAACATCCCGCCGTAACTCGTGCTGAACTGGGCGAGCCCGTCGAATTTTTCAAGCGCTTCTCGTTTCCATTTGCCCTTGGCAATGGCGACCAGCGCGGTCGCGTCGAGATCCAGCACTGGAGCAATCGCGCGCAAAGTCGCTTCATCAAATTTCCCATCCCGCACTTTGCCAATCGCCTCCGCGCTTGCACCTGATGCTTTTGCCAGTTCACTGTCCGAAAATCCCAAGCCGCGCTGCGCTTTGCCGACGATGTCCCCAACATTGTCTTCCAGATGAATCATAATCCTGTTTCGTCAGAAAGAGAGCGCCTGCGCTTCTCGATCACGCCGCAAGTTGTGAATTTTCTCGCGGACAAGCTTTTCAAATTGGCGTGCAACATCGACAACCGCCAACGGTCCGCCCGTAACCTTCTCGATCGACGTCATTGCGACATCTGAAATTCCACAGGGAACGATGTGTGCGAACGGCGCGAGGTCACCGCCAACATTCAGCGCGAACCCGTGCATTGTGATCCAGTGCCGCACGCCGACGCCGATCGATGCGATCTTGCGATCATGAACCCAAACACCGGTGAGACCTTCGCGTTGCCTCGCCAAAATTTCGTAGTGCGCGAGAAATTCGATCAGCGTTTGCTCGAGCCAGCGCAAATAGCGATGCAAATCCTGCCCACAACGGCGAAGGTCGATAATCGGGTAGCCCATCAACTGTCCCGGTCCATGATACGTCGCCTGCCCGCCGCGGTTGATCGCGAAAAGCGGATGCGGCAAATGCGCTGCGCCTAACAAACTCGATTTGTCCGGCGTCCGCCCGATGGTGTAAACGGGCTCGTGTTCGAGCAACAGAAGTTCGTCAGCGGCGTCTGAATCTGTTCTTTTCCTCGCAACGACCTCTTCTTGAAGGGCCAGCGCATCGGCAAAATTCACGCGCCCAAGCCAGGTAACGCGAAGATCGATAGTCATATTTGGGTGGCTCCAGGAATTCCCATCCGGGCAGTTTCCTGCGCGCGGACATGGGTGAGACCGATGGCGAGCGCGTCGGCGGCGTCTGCGTCCGGCGTTTCGGTCAATTCGAGAAGCGCGCGAACCATAAACGCAACCTGATTTTTTCCGGCGCGGCCGCGACCGACCGTCGCTTGTTTGATTCGCGTGGGCGGATATTCGAAAATCGGTAAACCGTTTTCAGCCGCAGCCAGAATGGCCGCCCCGCGCGCAGCCCCGAGTAAAATCGCGATCTTGTAACTCTGGACGTAAATGACGGACTCGAGTGCACAACAATCCGGCTCATGCTCGCGAATTAGCTCCGCGAGGCGATCGCGAATCGTGACCAGACAAGAGGACGAAGGGAGCGATTGCGCATTGTGGATCGTTCCGAAATAAAGCGCGCGCGCTTTTCCGCTGTTAGCATCGACAATCGCGACTCCGGTGTTCCGCAGCGAAGCGTCAATAGCAAGGACTCGCATGTCAGTGACTAAAACCGAGCCCGAGAAAAACGCAGCCGGCAAGGCCGAAAAGAAGGCCGACGATCCAAAACGTTCGCTTCTTCGTTAGCGCCGAGATCGCGGCAATAGCAATTGCGATTTGGAACATGGTCACGCCGCGCGCGAAAACCTCGTGTAGGTGAAAATTCGATTTTGCTTCGGCCTGTTTCTGCTCGGCCTCAATCTTGATCTCCTCCTGCTCTTTTTCGTAACGGTTGCGCTTTTCGGAATCGGATTCGCTCGGCGCGGACGCGAGCGCGATCTTGGCATCGAGCACCGAAGCCTTAATGCTTTTGGCCTGGTAATAACTCCATTGATCGGAGGCTTCGATCTGGCTCATCATGGCTTCGTTGGCGTGTTTTCCGGAGAGCAGTCCGGCGATCGCGGCGAGCACGGCAAGAATTGCGGTGCTGAGCGCGACCCAAGAAATCCATTTTTCACCGCCATGTTCGGCGCTGTGATGAATCTCTTCGTGCAAATGCTCCATCGGAACTTCCGCTTCTTCCATGGGCTCACTCTAAGATCGACATGTGCTCGTTCAAGACGGAATCGACAAGGGCCCGGCTTGCGGTTAATTGCGGAGCAATGAGCGAAACCACCATGTGCCAAATCTGCGGGAAAACGAAATCGCCGAACGAAGGCCAAATCGCCGACGTGATCCGGCCGTCGTTGCTCGAATCCATGCGCAAACGTCATCCGCAGTGGGACGGTCGCGGCTTCGTTTGCTTCGGAGACATCGGTGATTGCCGGAAAGATTTTGTTAAGGAAGTGCTCCAGGAAGAACTCGGCGAATTAACCGCGCTCGATCACGAAGTGGTCGAGAGTTTGCGTGAGCACGAGATCGTCACCAGCAACATCGAGAAGCAATTCGAGCGCAAATTGACGGTCGGCGAACGGCTCTCCGATCGCATCGCGGAATTCGGCGGGAGCTGGAAATTTATCATCAGTTTCGCCGCCGTGCTGATCGCTTGGATCGTGCTCAACGCGGTGTTTCTTTTGAATCGCGGATTCGATCCCTACCCTTTTATTCTTTTGAATCTAATTCTCTCGTGCCTGGCCGCTATCCAGGCACCAATTATCATGATGAGTCAGAACCGGGCCGAGGCGCGGGATCGCCTGCGAGCCGAGAACGATTACAAAGTGAATTTAAAAGCCGAATTGGAAATCCGGCACTTGCACGAAAAGATCGATCACTTGTTGCGCAAACAGTACAACCGCCTCTTCGAGATTCAGCAGATCCAGATCGAATTGCTCGAAGAACTTGGCCGAAAAGGCAGCGGCTGACTCTCCTGCCGGTTCACAAATCGAGATAGAAAAACGCAGCCAAAGGACGCTAGAATGGTTTCATCGGCGAGGTGGTGTTCAAGGAAGTTGATGCCAAGCGAGTCGCAAGTTGTTATCGCTCTCGAGCCGGACCGAAGTGCCAAATGGCGCGCCTAAATCGTTGAGAAGATCGTGCAGGTCTTTCGAATCGCCCGCGCCGACGCGTTTCAGTTGAAACCGTCGCATTTTCATCGGCACGAGCCTTGCCGAAACCAATTCGCCACTGCGGTTCAAATCAACGAGGTAGATCACGGCGATGTCACTATGGAAATTTTCGTAACCGCTGATGCCTTCGTAATCGGTCAGGAAATCGCCGCAGCCGTAGAGAATCAAGCGACCGTTGAAGACCTCGATGGCTTTCGGATGATGCGAAGAGTGACCGTGAACAAGCGCGAAACCTTCAGCGATCAAACGATGAGCAAACGCGATCTGTTCGAATGGAATTTCGTAGCCCCAGTTGGCGCCCCAGTGAATCGATGCAATCAGCAAATCGTCCGGCTGCTGGAATCTCCGGACCTCGTTCCCGATTTGGCTGGCGGTCGCTTCTGAAAAATCGAGTAGATTTACGCCTGGCGAATTTTCCGTCGCGCCCCAGTCGCGCGGAATTCCGCTGTCTCCCGATCCAAAGGAAAAAAGGAGCACGCGCCGTTTGTCGCGAAGATCGACGATCGCAGGCGTGGCGGCCTGCTCAGAATCGATTCCCGCGCCGGCATGAGCGATTCCGGCTTTGTCCAGAGTGAGGAGAGTCTCGGAAAGCCCGCTATCTCCCCAGTCGAGCACATGATTGTTCGCCAGCGCGCAGATGTCGATGTGCGCGGCGACGAGGGCGCCGGCGTTTTTCGGATGCATTCGATAATGAATCTCCTTGCCCGGCCAGTTCGTGTCCGCTGCCGTAATGGCCGTTTCCAGATTGAGGACGCGCAGATCAACGCTCGACCGCTCGAGTTCTTCGAGCGCGTCGCCCCAGATGTATTCGGAATCGACGCCGCGCGGGATTGGCCCGTTCTTTTTCTCGGCAAGATCGAGGTATGCGCGCGCGTCACCGATGTACGGCTCGTACAAAATCGGATTAGACGCATGCGGGAGGATTTGATCGATCCCACGGCCTGTCATCACATCGCCGCAGAGGAAGAGGCGCACAGTTTCGGCAGCCATGCTCATTCATTGTAACTTAAACCTGTGTTGAACGAGGCAGTCGAAGAGTTTATCCGGCTTTTGAAGCAGTCGCCGCGCGGCGCGGTATTCAATCCCTGGCGGGATGTTGATCTTGAAAGCGACATTGCCCGGCAGGCGCCGCGGATTCGGCGACGCCAGCTGCAAGCGTATCTCACAGTGCGACTGAGAACGGCGCGACTTGCCGTCATCGGCGAAGCGCTTGGTTATCGTGGCGGACGTTTCACTGGAATTCCAATGACATCGGAGCGAATTCTGCTCGGGCGAAGTCGCTCGATCCAAGTCGAAGCCAAGGATTTGCTTGGTAAAGTCCGGCCGCGGCGCACGAGCAAACCGCAAATCTGCCGTGACGGCTTTTCAGAGCCGACGGCGACGATTGTTTGGAGAAGTCTGCTAGAACTCGGCCTTTCGCCGAACAAGTTCGTTTTGTGGAACGCGTTTCCGTGGCATTCGTTCAATCGCGACTGTGGAATGTTGAGCAACCGAATGCCGAATCGGCACGAATGCGCCGCCGGGCTGCCGCTCCTGAAAGCGCTCCTTGACCTTTTTCCGTTCGAACAAGTTGTCGCGCTCGGCCAGGTCGCCGCCGCTCAACTGGAAAAGATCGACATCCTCATGGGTTGCGTTCGACATCCGGCTTCCGGCGGGGCCAAACTTTTTCGTGAGCAGATTGCGCGCATGGTTCGGAGTCGCAACGATTAAGTTAGCTTCACACGCCCGGAGCGCTGGGCGCGCGCGAAACCAGTACATATGGCTATATGCGAAGTTTGCGAAAACGAATATGACAAGGCGTTCGAAGTGGTGTTCGAGGGCAAGCATCACACCTTCGACAGCTTTGAATGCGCGATTCACGCGCTGGCACCTCGCTGTCCGCACTGCAATTGCCGCATCATCGGTCACGGCGTTGAACAGGACGGCAAAATTTTTTGCTGCGTCAATTGCGCGCGCGCGGCCGGGAAAACGCAGTTGAAAGACCGCGCCTAATTAGACGACGGGCTTTGCGATTCTGACGGCGAAGTCCCGGGCGGCGAGTTTCTGCGCCATGGCCCGTGATGCTGCATCCAATGCTGCCGGCGTTCTTCCATCTGTTTCAAACGCTGCTGTTGTTCCGGCGTGAGATATTGGGCGATCTCGCGATGCGCTTCCGCAATCGCTTCATGAGCGCGGCGGCCGGTATCGCCGCGGATCTCTTCGAGTTTGGCGCCAGTTTTGTCGATGATCGGCGAAATCTTGGCCATCTGTTCATCCGTCAACCGAAGTTGCCAACTCAATCGATTTTTCATCGCCTGAGCGACAATACCGGGCGGATGCGGCGCGAACATGAATCGATGCGCAATTGCCATCGTCACGAACACGCCGGTGGCGCCGCCGGCGATGAACACGAGCAGGAAACCGGCAATCAATTTCCACTTCAGCGCGCTATTCATTGGCCGACCGCGTCTTGAATCGCCGACTCAGCAATGGCGAACTCGTTACCGGAGCCGGTCAGCGCGTCGGCATTGCGATCGAATTCCAACCAGACGCCGGCGCCCGCCAGCACAATCACCGCGGCCGCGGCCAGGGTGACACAACGCAGAAAGAGAGCGAACATTGCACCGTTTCCGTTTTGGCGAGCGAGCGTAACGACGCGCGTGTCGAAACCAAACGGCATTTCGACCGGCGTGTCCTCTTTCGCTTTCGCGGCCGAGCGCAGCAACCGATCAACGTCATTATCTTTCACCGTGTTCCCCCTCCAATCCTTGCCAGTTGCGCTTTCATTTTTTGCCGGGCCCGGAAGGCGCGGACCTTAATTGCGGCCGTGCCCAGGCCGGTGATCTGATGGATTTCTTCGACCGAACGGCCTTGCAAGTAAAGCAAATCGATCACGAGACGCTCCGCCGGTTTGAGCAATTCGAGTAAGCGCTCGACCAATTGGCGAGACGCCAACTGCCGGTCCGGCGCTAAGTCCGCATTCGACGCCGCCAAATTTTCGACGACCGCCTGTTCCTCTTCACTCAAATCGGCGTGACGCAACTCGGGCCGCACCTTTTCGGACTCGATCTGACTCAGGCAGGTGTTCACTGCGATCCGCGAGACCCAGTGCTCGAGCGGCACATTCCCGGAAAATTGGCCAAGCTTTTGGAAAACTTTAATGAAAATCATTTGGCAAAGATCCTCTTCACTAGTTCGTCGCGGCCGATGCGAACGGACCATTTTCGCGACCAGCGGATAGAGTCGGCGCACCAGTTGGCGAGCTGCTTCATCGTCTTGACGCAGGGCGGCCGGAACCAACTCAGCAGCGTCGAGATCAGCCATGTTGCCGTCGAGATCGTGTCCACACTACTGACAATGACCACTTTGGCGATTGCGCGGTTACAGATTTCATCCCCTTAAGCCGATAAAGATTTCTGTAACCAAGGCCGCGCCTGCGCCGTCACCGATCATGAACACTGGAACGCTCAAATATGAAAACAAACACCAAACGAAACTTGCTCACATTCGCAGCTGTCGGCGCGGTCGCGCTCGGCGGCTACGCGTTTGCTCAGCCCGAAGGGGGATTTGGCGGCGGACACTTTCGCGGAGGCTGGCACGGTCAGGGATTTGCCATGGACCACTTGACCAAGACGCTCAATCTCACGCCGGACCAGCAGTCGAAGGTGCAACCTCTCATCGATCAAGCCCGGCCGCAGATCATCGCGATTCACAAGGACGCGATGGAGAAGACGCACGCGATCATCGACAAAACGATGTCGCAGATTCGTCCAGTCCTCACTGCGGACCAGCAGAAAAAGCTCGATGCCCTCCAAAAAGCGCATCAGGACATGCGCAACGCGATGAAAGAGCTGCACGACGCGATGGCCGAATAGCTTCAGGGCATAAGGGGAACAAACGGCGACGGCTGGAAACGGTCCGCCGCCGTTTCTCCTGAAATTTCGTCCCGGCTGCCCGGAATTATCCTGACATAAACTCCGGGCGGTCTTAGCTCACAGAGGAAACGCAGTTTAATCGCGGCGCTTCCGCAGAGAAAAGAGAAACAGTACAACTCCGAGTGCCGCTAGGGTCGCCGCGACCACGAAGCCGGCGGTCGAAATTTCCAACCGATGATGGAAATTCATTTTCATCCGCGCGGCCAGACCGAGCAGAAAAAAAAGCAGCGACGTATAAATCAAAATTACGCTGATCCCCTTTTCGTCGTCGGCTTTCATTCAATAACCTATTCGCAATTGCATCCGCGATTTCCTGCTAAAATTCAAGCCCGCGGTTACTTACCAGCCTGATTTGCAATTATCGTCTTCAAATCGCTGATGCTGCCATCGGTAAAAATGATGAGGTTACCATGGCCATGGACGTCGGCGACCTCCGCAAACCAGGGCTGGCGCGGCCATTCATGCGGAGTGGTCGGCTTGTCATCGAAGGGGGTAGCGATGTAATCGATCCGAGTATTCTCAGGTTTGGTGTAATCCGGGTTTTGCATGAGGCTCTGAACCGTCGGGCAAATCCATGTTTTCTCGGTGGGCCCAAATGGCTTCAGCGCTGCAATCCAGGCGGCAGCCTCCGCCTGCTCGTCGGAATCTGAATCGCCAGTGGCGATCTGGGGCCAACTGCCGTTTTGTTGCAGGTATGATTCCGCCGCTATATACAGATTTCGCAGATTCGCCATGCACTGCACGCGCTGGGCCCGCGCTGGCATGCTCCAGATGGCCGATATCAATAGTGCGCCAAGGACTGCGATTATCGCGACGGTAATCAATAGTTCGACAAGCGTGAATGCGCGTCTGAAGAGCGATTTGGCGATCCCTCGCAATGAGTCGAAGCCCGAACCTTAGCCCGTTGTCGATGTTGTCGGCGCCGTATTGGTCTGCTTAAAGCCCCTGACCTTAAGCGTCATGTAACAGGTGATGCACGGCTGGTTATCGGCGTTTACCTCACCGTGGTCGATGTTAAGCGTTGCATCGTCGGCGAGCCGGACCGCTGTGGCGCCGAACGAGCTCTGCGAGCGAACACTAGTTATGTTTGCCTTCAGACCTCCATTCGCCTGAGCGGTCACGGATTCAGTGGTCGTTGTTACCTCCCCGGTAACCGGATTTATAAAGGTCCGGGTGACGGTGAAGTCGAAGGTGGCGTTCAGAACGCCAGTGAGCTTGGATCTGCCAGGGTCCGCTGCTCCCCGAATAGTACCGCTAAAAACGCGTCCCTGGGAAAACATCACGAAGGTGCCACTCGAAATTCCCGACGTCGGCACCGTTATCGAAAAAACGCCGAGTGAATTTGCAGAGCAGCCCGGCGCGGGCAGCGGACAACCGGCTGGAAAACTGGGAGGTATCGTGTCCGAGGGACGTTTCAGCACACCGGCATAAACACCGGCGACATTCGTTCCGCCGGGAAATTGAGGCCCGCCGCTGATGGCGAATGTTCGTGTCAACGTGAACACGAGACACATCAAGCAGCCGAGGAGAGCCTTCATCGGGCTCGACTTTAAGAAGCCACCATTCGTGGCGTCAATCCGAAAAGTCCGAGCTGGACTGGCAGTAACCAGAAACGGACACGATTAACAGGATTTTGCAGGAACTTCTCTGACATCAATCGAATCCGGTAAATCCTGTCTAATTTGATGATTGGCTGATTCAACTTTCAGCCCGAGCTCGCGAAGGAGCGCAAGATCGACATCAACCTCGGGATTTTTGGCAGTGAGGAGTTTGTTGCCGAAGAAAATGGAATTGGCACCGGCGAAAAAGCAGAGCGCCTGGCCTTCGCGCGAAATCCGGGTGCGCCCGGCGGCGAGCCGGACGCGCGACTTCGGGAGCGCGATGCGCGCGACGGCGATGAGCCGAACGAGCTCGAAAATTTCGACCGGCTTGTTGTTTTCGAGCGGCGTGCCGCGTTGCGGCATCAAACAATTAATCGGCACGCTTTGCGGTTGCGGATCGAGCTCGCTCAAGATTTCGATCAAGCGCAAGCGGTCGTCTTCCGATTCACCCATGCCGATGATCCCGCCGCAGCAAACCGACATGCCGCTGGCTTGCACCGCGGCGATCGTGTTCAGCCGGTCCTGAAATGTGTGGGTGGTCACAATCTCCGGGTAAAACTCCGGTGACGTGTCGATGTTGTGATTGTAAGCGGTGACGCCGGCGGCCTTGAGCTTGCGCGCTTCGATCGGCCCGATTTCGCCAAGCGTAACGCAAACTTCCATCCCGAGCGCGCTCACTTGGCGCACAATCTCGAGCACGCGCTCAAACTTTTCGGTGCCGTCGCGCACGCCCCGCCAGGCCGCGCCCATGCAGAACCGGGTGGCGCCTTGCGCGCCCGCCCGCCCTGCAACATCGACAACTTCGTTGAGCGACAACAGCTCCTCGCGCTCCACGCCGGTCGAGTAGTGCGCGCTTTGCGCGCAGTAAGCGCAATCCTCGCTGCAACCGCCGGTCTTGATGCTGAGCAAACTGCACCGCTGGACTTCTTCCCCGCGCCAGTGCCTGAGATGAATTTCGCGACTCCGGGAAATCAAATCGAACAACGGCTGTTGATAGAACGCGCGGAGTTCTTCGAATTTCATGGCAACGCCGCGACCTTAATTCCGAATTTGGAAATTCGGAAACTGCAAATTTAGTTTGACTTAAGTTTCTCTGACGCGGTCACCCATTTACCGCCGGGGGAAGTGAGAATGGGAAGTTCTTCCATCATGAACTGCGTTTTGCCAAGAGCGCCGATCATCTTGGTGCCAGTGGCGCGATACCACCAGTCGCTCATCTCCTCGCCGGTGTGGCAACCCCAGCTTTGGATATAAGCGTTGCGCGCGAAAACACGGCCGTTGATTTGCCGCAGCTGCGATTCGTGCAGGAACGATTTGGACGCGCTGTCCACGTTGCTGCTGTAATCGAACATGAAGCACGCTCGGTTGGAGTGTCCGAAATATTCGAAGCCCGCGACCTTCAGCTGTCTGCGGTCGCGACCGTTGTTCAAATAATTGATCACGTCGTCCCCGTTCTTAAACCAGACCAGGTTCAGACTAAATTTGTCCCTCACCGTTTCGATCAAGGTGATCAGGTCCTGACGTTCCTGCGGAGCGCGGTCAAGATAACCTTGCTTGTAAACGAGCCAGGTGATAGGCGCGTCGGGGCCAAGCCCATCACGCAACTGCTCGGTGCGCAGCCGCGCCGCCCGGACGAAGTTTGCCCACCAATGATCGTGCGGCTGAGCTTTGTATTGCTCCCATTCTTTCAATGACGGTCCGCCGACGAGAATGATCCATTCGCCTTTAGGAGTGTTGTCGCGCGCGTTTGCCGCCAGCGCCAAGATCGACAGAGTCGCAATCAGAAAGAGGCGTTTCATCAAATTCGAGGGGTAGCAGTATTTATTCAGGAACCGAAGATCTGCAACTGGTGGATCGGCTTCTCCGAAGGCGATAGATCGCGTTAGGGACAACGCGATCCACCTACAATTCTTCCCCCACTAGGCTTTCCAACGTCTGCCGTTTCCTGATAAGGGAAAGTTGATCGCCGCGCACAAGCGCTTCGGCAGGCAACGGCCGCGAATTATAGTTCGACGCCATCACGAATCCGTACGCGCCCGCACTCATGATAGCGACCAGATCGCCTTCGCGGAGCTCGGGCATTTCGCGATCGAGCGCGAAAAAATCTCCCGATTCGCATACCGGCCCGACGATGTCGATCTTTTCCGCCTTGCTCTCGCTCGTGCTCTTACCCTTCTGCTTCACCGGCACGATTTCGTGATAGCTCTGATACAGGGCCGGCCGGATCAGGTCGTTCATCCCAGCATCGACAATCGCGAACGATTTTTGCGCTGATTTTTTAATGTAACGAACGCGGGTCAGCAAGACGCCCGCATTCCCGACGAGGAAGCGACCCGGTTCCACCAGAATGCGAAGGCCGAGTTCTCGCAGCGGCGGCACCACGGCATCGGCATAATCGCGAATGCTGAAAGCGGACGATTCGCCCCCGTGCTCGTGCCACCATTTCCCCGACCCGCTCTCCAGCGCGCGGCGATAAACGATTCCCATTCCACCGCCGATACTAAAGAACTTGATGCTGTCTTTCGATTTTAATTCGGAAACCAGCGGCGCCACTTTGTCAATGGCCGCAGCGAACGGCGCAGCTTCCGTGATTTGCGACCCGATGTGCATCTGCACGCCGAGAATCTCGATGTTGCGCATGCGCGCAGCGCGCTCGTAAACCGCCGGAGCGTCATCGCGCGCAATCCCGAATTTGTTCTCGTGCGATCCCGTCGAGATGTATTCGTGCGTGCGCGGGTCGACATCGGGGTTCACTCGCAGCGCGATTGGCGCGCGTTTATTTTGGGCGCCGGCGATTTCAGCGATGTATTCGAGCTCCGCTTCACTCTCGACATTGAAACTATAAACGCCTTGCTCGAGCGCGTATTCGATTTCGTCGCGCGCTTTACCCACGCCCGCGAACGTGCACTTTGTTGGATCCCCGCCGGCTTTGATCACGCGGAAAAGTTCGCCGCCAGAAACGATGTCGAACCCCGCACCAGCCTCCCCAAGGAGTTTCAGGATCGCGCGGTTCGAGTTCGCCTTGACTGCGTAGCAGATGAGATGATCGAGCGGTGCGAGAGCGGCATCGAGACGTTGGTAATGATCGAGGAGCGTGCCGGCGCTATATATATAGAGCGGCGTGTCGAACTTCTCCGCCGCCTGCGCAAGATCGACATCTTCGCAGTAAAGCCGACCGTCGCGATAACGAAACAAGTGCACGAGTGAATGTAGCAGACGCGTTGTGTTCTAGCATCGGCCAAGTAAAATTTGCGCGTGTCGCATGTTCCATTTCGACTCACCTGCTTTGTCCAAGTCTGTTTGTTAGTCAGTGCGCTCGCGCAACTGCCGGAACTTCGCGAGCTCGATCTGAGCGGTTGGGATTGCCTCTCCAAATTGGGTGGCGCGGCAAAAACAGCGGACGGTCAGCAACGAAACAGGCAAAAGAACCGCTCCCCGGTCGAGCTCACATCATTAAACGTCCCGTCGTTCGACATGGCCGCGTTTCTGGCTCGGGTCGCGGATTACGATCAAGAGATCGGGAGGAAACACCGGCGCGACTTGACTCCGGAGCAGAAAGAGAAAATCGCCAGACTCGAGAAACAAATCGTTTCACTTACCGGTTGGCTGGTGCTGGCATATCAAGGCGTACCGGAATCGACTAACTGCCGGAGTAAGGATTTTCTCGACTGGCACTTGGAATTGTCGCCTGCACCGGTCGATCACCCTGCGCAAACCGGTGACCCAACGCCGATTATTTGCGAAATCACGCCGCGCACGGAAAGCCTGCTTTATAACAGCGGCGTTCGGATCCAAAAGCTGACCGCGTTTCTGCGCCTGCCGGACAACAGCTTTGCCCCGACCGGAAACGAGGCACACAAAACTCGCGTGACCGGTTTTTTGTTGTGGGACGATGAGCACAACAAAGCCGACCGCGACGTCGGCAGTCACATTGAATGGTTCAGCACTGAAGGTTATCATCATCCGTGGCGCTCCACTGGATGGGAGATCCATCCGGTGCTAAAGATCGAGGATCTCGGTACGAAATAATCGTGCGGCTGGACAGCAATCCGGCCTTGGATTACGAGTCCGCTACTCTGTAAACATGGATGCGACGAGGCTTTACTTTTTTATCTTTGGCGCACTAACGATTATCGGCGGCATCATTGGCTACGTGAAAGCGGGCAGCGTGCCGTCGATTATCGCCGGCGCAACGACCGGCGTGTTGCTGCTGATTAGCGGATCGCTCTTGTCTTCACACCGCCTAATCGGACTCACGACCGCTTTCGTTCTCTCTCTTCTACTCGCAGCGCAATTCGTTCCGAAATTTATCCGCACCGGCAAAGTGATGCCCGCCGGCCTGATGTCGATCTTGAGCGTGGTCGGCGTCATTGTGGCGATCTTGGCTTGGTTGAAAAAGTAATCGCGTGGCGAAATTGAGTTTGCGGACATTGCGAGCAGTGGTCGTTCTCTTGGCGGCCGCAATTGTCGCCGCAATTTTGTATCGCTGGATTTCGCAGGAGCGCCTGCAATATTTCGCGCCGCCGGAAGTCCCGCCGACTTCTCCCACGCCGGAGCCGACGCCCACGCGGCCGCCGCCGATCGGCGGCAAACTCGACACCGGCCGATTGTTTAACGGAATCACGCTCCACTCGAGCGTTGAGACTACGCCAGGCGCGGACACGACGACCGAGCGGGTCGATCCGGAAAGTTACGTTCTCGATCTGAAACTGCACGCGCGGGTGCCCTCGCCCAACCGGACAGTCGAGGAGCTGGCAAAAGTGAGTCCGAAATTGCCCGAACTGCTACCAGGATTGGCGACGATGCTTCCGCCCGAACCAGTTTCGCCGTTGTTCGCTCAACTTTACGACACGAAAGTGAAGATGTTGCGGGAGAATTTGGTCCGACTTGATCTGCTTCTGTCGCGGCACAATTTTTTTGATTGCCAGACTGTGTTGCAATTGCAGCACCCGCAAACCCACCGCAAAGCGCTGCTACTCCAGGCGGACATGGACGTGGACATGGACGGTTCCGACGGCGACCGGATGCCGGCCGGCGCGGGCGCGCCGACCAATTTCAAACCGTTCACCAGTTTCAAGTGGCCGAAAAAAACTCAAGCGGCTAATCCGTATCTGGCCGCGACGGAAGAGCGATTGAAGCGCGCCGAAGAGGAATCGGAAACCGCGCCGCCGGAACGCAAACGCGACCTGCGCAGCGCCATCGCGCAATTGCAGGCGGAAGTGTTCACCCTCAAGAAATACAGCTTCCTAATCGGAGCGACCGATCCTTACATCGTGATTCCCGGAGCGTTCACCCGCGGACGCGACGCCGTCAAAACGGGTGATTACGCGCTCGTCGTCTTTGGCGACCGAATTTTCCCCGCGATCGTGGGCGACATCGGGCCGAACGACAAAGTGGGCGAGGCATCGTTTCGGATCGCCAAAGAAATTAACCGGCAATCGACGCCTTACAATCGCCCGGTGAGCGAACTGAAAGTGACGTATTTGATTTTTCCCGGAACAGCCGATCTGGAGTTTGGTCCGCCCGATTTGGAAAAACTGCAAAGCATCTGCCAGAAATTGGCGGATGAAATCGGCGGCGCCACCGTGCCATTACATCATTGGGAAAATATCATTCCTCCGCCGCCAACTCCCACACCAACGCCTTCGCCAACTCCATCGCCCGGAGCCTCTCCAACACCGGCATCTTCACCGACAATTTCTGCTTCGCCCTCCGCTTCGTCTGCCGCGACATTCGCCTTTCCACTCCGGAGTCCGACGCCGCGAAGATAGAGGCGGATGTGCCCCGCGCAAGCCAGGCGCGTTTTCCTAAATGCGGTCGGGCATCATCTCGCTAACACCCAGTCCCGCCATGGCAGTTGGTAGAGGATTATTGCCACAAATGAGATCATATAAACGACCGCAATCCCCGGAAAATTATCCTTCGCGAGAGTTAAACCCATAATGGCAAGAATCCAGCCAAAGCCGAAAATCGGCGCCGGCAGATAGGTCGTGAAAATGAAAAGCAGCAGGAGGATGTGCCCAAACCTGTCGGTAGCACAAAGCCGGAAGAGTAACAGCAAACCGATCAACAATTGAAGGGACGCATCCCACCAGGTAAGAACCAATGCGGCCACGCGAGCGCGGGGTGTCGCGGGCAACTCCAGTTCGTTATCTACCAATTTCAAAAAGGGACTTCGGAAGAGCGCAATTGTCTTCTGCACTGCATCCGGCACCGAAGGATCAATACCAATGAATTTCCCAAACGCCGTAAAGCGTGAATCGACATACAGGTAATATTCGAACATTTCGCCAGAGCGGTAGGTGGGCGACGAAAGTTTCTGCGCGGCAGCTGCGAGAAAAATGAAGCAGAGGAAGAAAC
>DATFXN010000028.1:0-7924 GCA_035315805.1 Chthoniobacterales bacterium | reverse complement strand
TCAAGTTGGCGAAGAATTCTCCACAACAACAATGCCGAAACCGCATGGAAGAGAATGTTGACGAGGTGATAACCGAGCGTCGCGCTGCCCCAGAGCTTGTCCCCGATCCAAAACACTGTGTTTACTAGTGGATGGTACTGCCGCAGATGCTCTTGGGGCGCTGTTTGCGGCTCAGTCCATATTCTGACCAAGCCGCTCACCGTGCGCAGTTCGGGCTTGCTAATCAAATACGCGTCGTCGTCCATCAGGGCCGTTCCGTACCAGACGGGCCGATACGCGAAGAGCGTCGCAACGATCAGCGCGATCGCGAAAATGTAATTGCGCCACGAGTAGAGCATCTGCGAGATCACTAGCATGCCCGCCAGGCGGCTGCCGCAAAAACTTCGCAGACAGGCCGGGTTGCGAAGCGAGGCTCGGAGCGTGAAATTGTCGTGATGTCGTTTGCAAAGACACTGGACAGTCTGCCGCTGCAAAAATCGACGGTCGTGCGCCGGTTCCAGCAACTCATCGCGCTCAAGTCGGACGCGGACCTGGAGTCAATGGCCCGGACGTCGCGCACGTTGACGCTCCAAAATTTTGGCCGGACCATGCGTCTTTTCGCACCGCTTTATTTGTCGAACGAGTGCATTAACAATTGTCGCTACTGTGGTTTTTCTCGCGACAACCCAATCCTGCGCGTGACTCTCGGCGTCGACGAAGTTGTCGCCGAAGCGCGCTATCTCTGGGAAGCCGGCTTTCGGCAGATTTTGTTGGTCGCGGGCGAGCACCCGAAATTTGTCAGCGGCGATTATCTGGCAAATTGTATTCGAGCACTGGCTCCCGTCTTTCCATCGGTCTCGATCGAAGTGGGCCCAATGACGACCGAAGATTACGTTCCAATCGTTCGTGCGGGCGCGGAAGGACTTGTGGTCTATCAGGAGACCTACCAACGATCGGTTTATGCGGAATTGCACACGGCGGGTCCGAAACGCGATTTCGATTACCGGCTGGATTGTCCGGAGCGTGCTTACAAGGCCGGCTTCCGCAGAATTGGTATCGGCGCTCTTTTGGGTCTGTGGCGCTGGCAGGACGAAGCGATCGCCCTTGCCGCGCACTTGGAATATCTCCTGCAACATTGCTGGCAGGCTCAAATTACCGTCAGCTTGCCGAGATTGCGACCAGCGGCCGGCGGATTCCGCCCTCTCTTTTCCATCAGCGATCGCGAATTTGCGCAATTGGTTTGTGCGTTGCGGATTAGTTTTCCTCAGGTCGGCATTGTTTTGAGCACGCGCGAACGACCGTCGCTGCGCGACGCCTTGGTCTCGTTAGGCGTCACCATGATGAGCGCCGGCAGCCATACCGAGCCCGGCGGTTACACTCGTCGCGGCGTGGACCATCTCCATCAAACCGTTCAAGGCCGCATCGTTCCGCCGGAGTTTCAAGATGGAGAGGACCAACTGGCGACTGGCCAGTTCGAAATTAGTGACGACCGGCCGCCGGAAAAAATCGTGCGGGTGTTGCGCGAGCGCGGGCTGGAGCCGGTTTGGAAGGATTGGGAGCAAACGCTTACCGGCTAATGCGGATTTCACTCAATGGCGAAGAAACCGACGCGTGCGGCGCAGAGACTGTTGCGGAGCTGGTGCGCCGCTATGAATTGGCGCCCGAGGCGGTCTTGATCGAACACAACGGTGTTGCCTTACACCAACGCGAATGGCCGGAGTGCGACTTAAGCGAAGGCGACCGCGTAGAAATTCTCCACGTCGTGGCGGGCGGCTAACCCGCTGCTTTTACCACGACGCGCATCCCGTCTCGGCGGACAACACTGATGGCAGTGTTTGGCGGAATGAATTCACCTTGGGTGACCACATCGACGGTCTGATCGAGAAAGCGCGCCTTGCCGCTCGGACGCAGGATCGAAATCGATATTCCTTTCGTCCCTGGAGAAAGATTAAGGGCGGTTGCGAATTCGCGCGGCACGCCGGCCAAAGATGGGCCGGGCGGATTCGAAGTCATTAAAGCAAACCGCCGATAGATGCTGGTTCGCGGCAAATATTTCGCAAGCAGGGCGATAATTATCGCGGCCGTAACGAGCGCGATGAAAAGATTCCGCAACGGGATGGCCAGCATTTCTCCCGTGGGAAAGAATGGTTGGTCGGGATAACGATCAATCATCGCCCAAAGCATTGAGGCCAGCATGAGCAACACGCCGAGAACTCCAAAGACGATGGTGGAATGAGCAAAGAAGAGAATCTCAATGATGACCAGTGCGAGACCGAGAACAAAAAGTGCGACTACTTCCCAGCCGGCCAGCCCGGCGAAATAATGTCCGAGAAAGAACAAGGCGAAGCAGATTGCCGAAATAATTCCCGGCATGGTCGCCCCCGGAATTTTGAATTCGAGATAAGCGCCAACGATTCCGGCGAGCAAAAGCAATGGTGCCAGGGCAGTGATCCAGAGCGCGAGCTGCTCGAAACCGGTCGGCTTGATCGACACGACGCTGCCTTTGAGGTCCGCCTCCTTGGCAAGGTCGACAATCGACTCCGCGACTCCATCGGCCAGCAAAGGTTTCCCGTTAATTTTTTGCGTCGCTTCCTGCGCGTTGAGACTGAGCAAGGCTCCTTTCGGATGAATCACGCGTTCGCCGATTTTCACTTCCTTTTCCTTGTTCATGAACGCTTCGCCGATGTCGGGATTGTGTCCGTTCTTCAGTGCCGAACCGCGAATCAAGGCAGACCAGTAAGAGATCGTTTTTTCCCGTGCAGTCAGGGGGAGATCTTCGCCTGTCGGCAGGACCGGGGCGGCCGCGCCGATGGCGCTGACCGGCGCCATGTAGATGTGCTGCGTGGCCAAAGCAATCAACGCACCGGCCGATCCCGCATTTGAATTAATAAATGTGTAGGTCGGAATTGTGGCGTGATTGAGCGCGCTCGTAATCTCTTCCGCGCTGTCGAGACGGCCGCCGTAAGTGTTCATTTCAAAAACAATCGCGCTCGCGCCGCTGTTTTCGGCAGTCTTGAGCGCCCGACGCAAAAATGTCAGAAGCGAAGGGGATATCTCGCCGTTAATCGGAACTACCACCACGTCGCCTTTATGAACGACTTCGCGGGCGTGGCTGATTTCGAGGGTGGACAGGGCAGCGATCAAAATCAAGACCAACAACTTCTTCATTGTCTTGGAAAGCCTCTCAACGCTGCGTAAATTTTGGCATCGCTTCAGTGCACAAACGAGCGAAAAATAACAGCTCCACGTGATTCCTTCAGAGACCATCGAGCAAGTCGCTGCCGCGAACGACATCGTCGAGGTGATCGGTTCCTATTTTCCCCTCAAGCGGGCTGGCGCGAACTTCAAGGCGCTCTGTCCCTTTCATCAGGAAAAGACGCCTTCGTTTCTCGTCAGCCCGCAGCGTCAGACTTTTCACTGCTTTGGCTGCGGCGTGGGCGGGAGCGTTTTTCGGTTCGTGATGGAATACGAGCATATCGATTTTCCATCGGCGGTGCGAAAGCTGGCCGCTCGCGTCGGCATTTCAATTGTCGAAGAGCGTGGCACTGTGGATGAGGATCGACAACACGAAGCGCGTCGCACTTTGCTCAAGCTGCACGCGGAGGCCGCAAATTGGTTTCACGATAATCTTTTGAAAAAGCAATTCGCCGAACCGGCGCGCGAATACTTGAAGAAGCGTGGAATCGACAAGTCGGTGGCTAAGAATTGGCAGCTCGGTTTCGCGCCGGACAGTTGGGACAGTTTCTTGAAATGGGCGCTGGAGCGTGGTTACTCGCGCACCCAACTGTTGCAAAGCGGTCTGGTCAAACCGCGCGACGAAGAACGGCCGGGAAACGAAGTGTACGACCGGTTTCGCGGCCGGATCATTTTCCCGATCTGCAGCGACGTTGGGGAAGTGATCGCGTTTAGCGGGCGACTTCTCGAATCTGATCCGCAGGTCGCGAAGTATTTGAATTCGCCGGAAACGGCTCTTTTCCAAAAGGGCCGCGTCCTTTTTGGTCTGCACAAAACCAAGCGCGCGCTGATCGAAGCCAATTGCGCGATTGTATGCGAAGGTCAGATCGATCTCATCACGCTGTTCGAGGCCGGCATCAAAAACGTGGTCGCGCCGCAAGGCACAGCTTTCACTGAACATCAGGCCCGGATTCTGAAGCGCTTCGTCGATGAGGTTGTCCTTTGTTTCGACGCAGACCAGGCTGGTCAAAAGGCTGCGGCGCATTCGCTAGATGCGCTTCTCCAAAACGATTTGATCGTCCGGGTGGTGGGAATGCCTCCAGGCCAAGATCCCGATTCGCTGATTCGGCGGGATGGGAAAGAAGAATTCGAAAAGCGCGTCGGCGCTGCGCGTGACTTTTTCGATTACTGGATCGACCGCGAAGTCGCGGATGTCGATCTTGGTTCGCTCGGTGCAAAAATGCAGCTTGCGCGCAGCCTCGCTGAAACGGTTTCCTACGTCCGTGACCCGCTGATGCGGGACGAAGTTTCGAATAAGATGAGCGCGCGGCTCGGCGTTGCGGCGTCCGAGTTCAACAAACTAATCGCAAAACCAAGACCGGAACGGATCCACGAAGCGCGCCAGGCTCAAGCCGCGGCGACGGTCGCCCCACGACACGATATTGCCGTGCTTTGCCTTCTTGCTTTGCGCGATGAAGCGGCTCGCAAGTTCCTCCTCGAACAAAATTGGCGCGAAGTACTGGACCAAATTTCCGGAACGGAATTGCTCGTGCGCATTTTAGAGAGCGAACTGTCCCCAAACGACCCGGTCTCGCTGAATTCCTTGATGCCACGGTTAACGGCGGCGGAGGAAGGTCTGGTTTCTGCTTGGCTGATGCAAAAGATGCCGGCAAACGCGATAGAAGTGGCAGAGGCTTGGTGGACGGGACTGATTCAGGCGAATTTGCGCCGGCAACTCGAGATCGCCGAAGCTCGAATCCGGCTGCCGCAATTGACCTCCGGTGAGGTTCTCAATTTACAGAAAGAAATTGTTGACCTGCGGGAGCAACTCGCCCACATTTCCGGGCTTTCGTCTGTTCCCGAGGCCGGCCGCTGAGTGTCGATCTATGGGAACGCTGATCGAAGGCCGCAAACCTTAACCCACAGTCTTGGCCAGGCATTCGAAAGCACAAAGAGGCCTTCGCCGATCAACGGCGAAGCGCACGAAATCTAAACGCGCGCGTCGGCTGGGGACTTGGAGCATTTCTGTGCCGCCAACGAAGGGAGGTCACAAAATCGCTGCCTTCGAGGCAAATCGGATCAGGCAATTAGTCCGCGCGCGGCGCTCGACTCCCGAGGCATTGCTGAAGGCAAAAACGGAACCCGATGCCGCCAACGAAATCCAAGTTCGTTTGCGTGACCTCATCAAGCTCGCCAAAGAGCAGGGCTATCTCACGTTCGACGATTTGAACGAAGCGCTTCCCGATGGAATTACGGACCCGAACGAGCTGGACGCTATTCTCACCCGTCTCCGGCGAATAGAGATCGACGTCATCGAAGCGTCCGACGTTGATCGACATAAAGAAGGTAAAAAAGATCTCGACGAAGAAGAGGAAGAAAAACCGGAGACGAAGCTCGACATTCTAGACGACCCGGTCCGGATGTACCTCAAACAGATGGGCCAGGTGCCGCTGCTGACCCGCGAGCAGGAAGTTGAGATTTCCAAGCGGATCGAGGAAGCCGAGAATATGGTGCAAAAGCACATCAACCGATTCGGCTTCACCGCTCGTGCACATCTTGACCTTGCCCAGAAGCTCAGCGAAGGCGGAGAGCGGTTCGATCGCGTCATTCTCGACAAGAAAATCGAGAGTCGCGAGCGTTACATGAAGATCTTGCCGCGCTTGTGCAAGCAGGTTGAAAAATTGGGCGCCACGATCACCCGCAACTACGTCAAGCTGACGACTAATTCGAAGAAAAGAGATACCCAGCGGTTGAAAGCGTTTCAGCGCACTCTGGCCTCGCTGCAACGGCTTTATCCGAAATTCTATTTCAAACAAAAAGTCACCGAGGAATTCGTTCATTTGGCGGACGAACACTATCGCAGTCTGTTGACCGTTCAGAGCGAGATGGCGAAGCATCGCCGCGGTTTGGGGGCCCGCTCGGCGGCGAGACCTAAGGCTCGCGAACTGGAAAAATCGCTTTGGCTTTCCCTAGACGAATATGCGGAACAATACCAGTCCCTGAAAGCCTGGCTCCGCAAAGCACTCCGTGCTAAGACCGAAATGGTCGAGGCCAATTTGCGACTGGTGATCTCGATCGCCAAAAAATATACCAACCGCGGGTTGTCGTTCCTGGATTTGATCCAGGAAGGCAACATGGGGTTGATGAAAGCGGTCGAGAAATTTGAGTACCGCCGCGGTTACAAATTTTCCACTTACGCCACATGGTGGATTCGACAGGCGATTACCCGTTCAATCGCCGACCAGGCGCGCACTATCCGCATTCCCGTGCACATGATCGAGACCATCAACAAACTGATGCGAGTACAGAAGCAACTGGTCCAGGAATACGGTCGCGAGCCGACGCCGGAGGAAGTGGCCGAGGAAATTCTGCTCCCGGTGGATCGTGTCCGCGCGGTCTTGAAAATGGCTCAGCAACCGATCTCGCTGCAGTCACCCGTCGGCGAAAGCGAAGAAACAAATTTCGGCGATTTCATCGAGGACAAAGGCGCTGAAAATCCGTGCGACATGACGGCGATTGTGCTGCTCAAGGAAAAGATCAAAGACGTCCTGGAGACATTGACCGAGCGCGAACGACAGGTCCTCGAGCAACGTTTCGGTTTGGTCGATGGATACAGCCGGACGTTGGAGGAAGTGGGCCGCCAATTTCGGGTGACTCGGGAGCGCATTCGCCAGATCGAGGCGAAAGCGTTGCGCAAAATGCGCCATCCCACGCGGATTCGGCAGTTGGAAGGTTTTTTGGAAGCGCCTGAAGTGTAAGACGTTGTCGGACGCATTGCGGGCGCAACTTTCGCGGGCGGAATCTGTTCAATCCGCGAGACAAATGAAACGCGCGGACGACCAGCGATTATGGGATCTCCTCGGCCAGAGGCCGCAGGTCGAGGTATCTGCTTTTTTCGCGCGCAACGTCGTTCGAAAAATTCGAGAGCGTCCGACGCGCCTTGAAAGATTGCGCAGTTGGTTGAGTCCGAGGAAATTGGTTCCGGCGACCGCCTTGGTCGTGGCAGTGATCGCTGCCATTGTGGGGATGCATCAGCCGGCGTCGCGCAATTCGGTGGAAAATCCACCGGACGTAATTGCTGCGATCGATCCGCAAGACTACGACGTTGTCGCCGATCTGGACGAATTGTTGGCCGCCGACGAGAGCAACTTGTGGGACGACGATACTCAAACATTGTAAGCGCAATCGCAACAGGTGCGATCGTGATTCTGTGCGGGTCCTCGGCCGAGGCGCAGCCCCCGGGCGGCAACCATCGCAGGCTGCCTCCTCCGCGGCGTGTTCCTAATTCAAACAATTTGCGTGATCGATGGATCGCGATGCCCCCGGAAGATCGGCAAAGCTTCCGCAGAAATGCCGAGCGCTGGATGCAAATGGGCCCGGAGGAGCGGGCAATGATGCGTGAGAGGGAGAAAGCATATCGCGAGCGGGTGAAAGTGGAAGTCGATGCGGCATTGCGCGATTCTGGCCTGCGTCTGGAAGGTGAACGGCGGGCCCTGTTTGAACAACGTTACTTGCAGGAACGGCGTCGGATTGAGCATTCGCTGCGACAAGAGATTGAATCCAAGCGCCAGCAAGAATTGCCTGCTCTACAGGAACGCTTGAAGAAGGAATTTCAGGAAAAACCTTCGCCGGAAATTAGATCAACAACGGCGCCAGTTGGCTCAAGTTCTCCAAAGAAATAAGCCGGCGGTATTCGCGCCCGCCGGCCTGGGAAAATCTCCTCGCTTCCAGATTAGTACCAATGGTGGTGGTGGTGGTATCGGCGGTAGTA
>DATFXN010000027.1:0-11457 GCA_035315805.1 Chthoniobacterales bacterium | reverse complement strand
TTGGAAATCCCGCGGGGGCCCACCACCTCCGCGGATTCCCCTTAACGAAGGACGACGTTCCGTCCGACCCATTTCCATATTGCGCTTAAGTGCGCAAATATTGTCCGAAAATGCAAATTAAATTTTCTACGACTCCGATCTCTACCTAGGTATTTTTCAAAATATGCTTGATGCCGCGGATAGGTATGACGACCCAGTCGGGGCGGTTGTTGAGCTCGTAACCGATTTCGTAGACGGCTTTGTCGAGGAGATAGGCTTCGAGAAGAATCTGGAGATCGTCGGAATTTTGCGGGACGAACATCGCGTCGGAACTCGTCGCCAAATAACTTTGGAGAAAGATGCTGCTCATCTGGCGGTACCACATGTCGGCCCAGCGCTCAAGGAACGGCACGTCTTCGGCGCGCATGGCCGGTTGCCAGAGTGCGCTGTAGGCGGCGTATTGAAATGAGCGCATCATGGCGGCGACGTCGCGTAACGCTGAGCGTTTGAGTTTGCGCTCGCTCATCGGCCGCGCCGGTTCGCCTTCGAAGTCGAGAATGACGAAATCTTTTCCAGTAGAGAGGACCTGACCCAGGTGGTAATCGCCGTGGATCCGGATTTTGGCGGCGTTGGTCTTGCGATCGAGGAGACGTTTCTCGCGCGTGAGAATTTCTTTTTCGGTGCCGAGAACTTCTTTGGCCTCGGCGCGAAGATGGTCCGGCACATCCTTCAGTTTCTTTTTCAAGGAATCGAAATTACGCCGCAGGAGCGCGCGCATGCTTTGATAAACTGAACGTTGCGCCATCGCGTTGAACGGCTCCGGCGCAAATACAGGATCGTCGGGAACGGAGGCAAGCGCGAGATGCAATTCGCCGGTGCGTTGAGCGAGCAGCTTTGCTTTTTCCGGATAAACCCCGCCGACTAATTCGTCGATGAGCGGAGCCGCGGGCGTCGTCTCATTCTGCAGTTCGGCTTTCCGGGCAAGAACGCGCTCATAATAACGGCCAACGTGATCCAGCGTCATCGTCCAGGCATCAGCTTCCGCCGGAATCGCGTCCTGCAACAAACAAACGACTGTGGGTTGCGATTTTTCGCGGCGATACTCGATCGCGCCGCCAAACGCGGGAACATTGTCGAACTGCGTCCGCTCGGTGAGAAAACGCGTAACTTCCACATCCGGATTCACGCCATCCTCGAGTTTCCGGTAAAGCTTCAGGAAAAACTTATCGGCGAAAAGCATCGAGGAATTGCTTTGCTCGGCGCCAAGAACATGTGATGGCGGAACCGTTTCGATTCGACGGACGTGCGGACTGAGAGCGCCAACGAGTTTCCCGTTTCGCCCGCTCGCATGTTGGCGATCTAACATGAGCCGGAAAAGTCGTTCCCGAAAATCACTGTCCCAGACTGCGTCAAACAGAATCGAGCCGTCATCAAATCGCGCGATGACGGCGTGTGGCGTGGACTGCGAAATATTTTTCGCCTTCTCAGCGGGAGCGATCTTCACCGGCAACGAATAATTTTCGGTCGGTCCGTCGAGATAACTCGCTTCGACGACCCAAAGTTGCGCTGCGTTTGGCTCGGAAGAAATGGGCGAGCGTTCAAGCACGCGCATCTGTCGAAGCGTGCGCGCTTTTGCGCCAAACCAACGACAATTTGAAATGTATTCGGGCAAAATTTCCCTTTCGATCCGGTCTCGCTCGCCGTCATCGAGCAAGGATTGCAGCACAGGCCGGGCGCTTAGCGTTGGAACAATGCGCTTTCTTTCCAAACGTCGCCGGTCGCGGTGCGGCTGAAGGGCGAACCAATAATGTGAGTGTGGACCAAGCGTGAGCACGTAAGCCGATTTCTTGATGATCGGGAACTCGTTCCGGCTGAAAACTTCGATTGGGACGGATCCGGCGAAGTGTGACAAATCGAGTTCAACCGATTGCGCAAAACGGGAAAGATTCACAACTACAAACACAGTTTCGTTTTCATAACGGCGCAGAAACGCGAGGACCTTGGCGTTGTCGGGGAAAAGAAACTCGAGCGAGCCGCGCGAGAACGCTTTGAAGTTTTTGCGCATCGCGATCACGCGTCGCATCCACCAGAGCAGCGAAGAGAGGTTCTTCTGCTGATTTTCGACGTTGATCGCCTCATAATGATATTCGGGATCGATGATGACCGGCAGATGGAGCTGCTGCGGATTAGCCTGAGAAAAACCAGCGTTGCGGTCGGGGCTCCATTGCATCGGAGTGCGGACGCCGTTGCGATCACCGAGGTAAATGTTGTCGCCCATGCCAATCTCGTCGCCGTAATAAATGATCGGCGTGCCCGGCATCGACATAAGCATGGTATTGAGGAGTTCCATTTTGCGGCGGCTGTTAGCGAGCAACGGCGCGAGGCGGCGGCGAATCCCGAGATTGATGCGCGCGTGCGGGTCGTTCGCGTAAACGCGCCACATGTAGTCGCGCTCCTCGTCGGTGACCATTTCAAGGGTAAGCTCGTCGTGATTGCGAAGGAACATTGCCCACTGGCAATTGTCTGGAATCGGCGGCGTCTGATCAAGGATGTCGATGATCGGAAACCGGTCCTCCATTTGCAGCGCCATGAACATCCGCGGCATGAGCGGGAAGTGGAAACTCATGTGCGATTCGTCCCCGCTGCCGAAATACGCGACCGCGTCTTCCGGCCACTGGTTCGCTTCGGCGAGCAACGAGCGTCCGGGAAATTTTTGATCGACATGCGCGCGCAACTTTTTCAGGTAGGTGTGGGTCTCGGGTAAATTTTCGGAGCTCGTGCCTTCGCGCTCGTAGAGATAAGGCACCGCGTCGAGTCGCAATCCGTCCACGCCCATGCCGAGCCAGAAGTCGCAAACTTTTTCGACTGCGGCGTGCACCGCCGGATTGTCAAAGTTCAAATCGGGTTGGTGGGAATAAAAACGATGCCAGTAGTACGCTTTCGCCAGCGGGTCCCACGACCAGTTCGAGCTTTCGAAATCTTTGAAGATGATCCGCGCTTCCGAATATTTTTCCGGAGTGTCGCTCCAGACGTAAAATTCGCGCTCGGGCGAGCCGGGCGTCGCCCGCCGGGATTTTTGGAACCAGGGATTTTGGTCGGAGGTGTGATTGATCACGAGTTCGGTGATCACGCGCAGGCCGCGCTTGTGCGCCTCGGCGAGGAAGGCGCGGAAATCGTCGAGTGTTCCGTAGTTCGGATTGACATCGAAATAATCGGCGATGTCGTAGCCGTCGTCCTTGAGCGGCGAGGGATAAAACGGCAACAGCCAGATCGCAGTGATGCCGAGCTCGTGGAGATAATCGAGCTTCTGGATCAGTCCGCGGAAATCACCGATGCCGTCTCCGTCGCTGTCGTGAAACGTTTTGACGTGCAGTTCATAAATGACCGCGTCTTTGAACCAAAGCGGATCGGTCATTGATTCTTTAGTGGTCGCCGGCATGCCAGTTAACCTTTGCCGCACAAAACGCGCCGCGCAATTCGTTATAAACGCAAAGACACACGCAAGGCATTATTGCAAGTAACCGAGGAAAATATGCCCAAGGTCATTAATTTCCTCCCGCAAGCCCAGCAGGAAGTCATCGAACTCGCGTTTTTTTGGGGGATGAGCCAGCGCGAAATCGCGGTTCATACGAATATACCGTTGGGCACGGTGAAAACCCGGCTCGAATTAGGGTTGAAAAAGATCTATGACGGCCTGAAGGAGTTGAAGGATGAGTTTTGAGGACTTCCAGAACGCCGCCCGGCTTTACGTAATCGGGGCGTTAGAACCCGCAGAGTTGCGGGAATTTCAGGCCGCGCGCAAGCAATTCGGCTCTGCTGGCGAGGATTTCATCAATCAATGTTACGGGTTGCACGAGGCTTTCGCTCTAAGCCTCAAGCCGGCCAAAGCCTCCCGCGCTATCAAGGAAAAGCTGATGACGATGGTGTGGGGGCACCAGCGTCAATCGGGCTAGGCCCCAACTTAACTGCCCATCTCACGCAGGATGAACTCTTGGAGGAAACCGTAAAAGTTTACCTGGAACAGGCCCAGATCCCGCCGGGAACCGATTGGCGACCGGTCGTGGTCGTTCAATTCTTCCTCTGAGAATTCGTATTTCGTCGCAATCACCAGTCGCGCTTGGTTGAGCGCGCTCAGCCAGGCGTCGGCGTGCTCGAGCGGAATGCGAAGTGTGCGGTTACGCAACGATTTTTCATTTCCATCCAACTGAGCCAGATCTGCGGCAACGGTTTCGGTTGCGCTCCGGAAAAGACGCCGCAGTTCCGGCTCGACGTAACTTTTCCATTCCTTGCAGATTTCTTTTTCGGCCGACGGCCGGCTGAACAAACGCGCTTCGGCTCTGGGCGCGCCGTCGGAAGTCGTGCTCGACGGGATTTGTCGCAAAAGCTCGGCCAGAAACGGATCGAGGTCTGAAATCCGCAGCGTGTCGTTTTCGCGGCAGATTTCCATATCAAACGACCTTCTCCAATGTCGCAAGCAGGAGATAACCGTGGAGCTGCTGCACGTAAAATTCGGCGCGCTCGCGAACGCCGCTCCACAAAATCGAGCGGCCTTTATGATGCACTTCCAGCATATGGCGCTCGGCCTTTTCCCGCGGATACCCAAACACCCGCTGAAACACCATCGTCACGTAGGTCATCAGATTCACCGGATCATTATGGACCACGACCTGCCATGGCACATCGAGCTCTTCTTCACCGCGAGTTTCTTTTTCTTTGGCCGGTGCTTCCACCGTTGAGGTCGACCCTTTTTCGAGCTGCACGGCACTGACCGCGCTCATGAAAAAATGCTATCACACTGTCCCTCCACTTCAAACCGTGGCCGCATCCAGGATTGTCCGCTGAACCAACTCCATTTTTCGCGCGCTCGCGCTATTGCGATCATCGAACCCATGGAGATGGAGCAAACCGTGGACAACGTAGAGACGAAGTTCGCGCCGAAGAGAGCTTCCGAATCGTCGGGCGTTGTGACGTGCCATCACCGCATTGATGAAAATTTCTCCGTGCTGAAACGTAATCACATCCGTTGGACCGGCTTTATTCATGAACTGCCGGTGCAACGACGCTATTTTCCGATCGGCCACGACCAAGACAGAAATCTCCGGCAATTGTTGGAGTTCGGTTTTCCTTTTGCGCGGCAAGCGAAGACACAACGCAACGGATTTTCGCGCGAACTTCTTAAGATCGACAACGTCGATCGACACTTTGCGCTGAAGATTCCGCACCCTGATTCGCGGAGCAGGGAAGGTGGCAGGAACGCGTCCCATGATCAACGGCGCGCGTAGTCCAGTTTTTTGAGGAGCGCGTAGATCATTTCGGTGCGCGGCATCTGTCCGCCGGCGGCAGTCGCGCGGCGCACTGGTTCGCCCCAAATTGCTTCGATCTCTAACGGCTTGCCGGCTTCCCAATCGAGCAAGGTCGATGGCTTGTATCCGCTCATCGTTTCGGTGCGCTTCATCAGTTCGCGCCACGCCTCGTTCGGCAGCGCGTGGCCGCATTTGTTTGCTGCGCCAATCACTTCGCCCATCAACGCAAGCGTCGCCTGTCGCAGAACGTTGTCGCCAATGATCGCGGCCGTGTCGATGCCTCCGGCTAAGATCGACAACCCGTTGAACGGAATGTTCCAGACCAATTTTCGCCAGCGCTCAAGCGCGAGATCATTCTTCACCTGACAGGCCACCTTTGCGTGGCGAAGTACTTCAGCGATTTCGTGCGTCCGCTTCTCTGCTTTGCGCCCGAATTCGCCAAGTACGATGTCGCCATGGGCAGTACGAGCCACTGCAGTGCGCGATTTGCGAGCGATCGCAATGAAACAAAGTCCGCCGAGCACGCGTCGGGCGCCGAAATGTTTGGCGAGAAATTCGTCGTTGCCCAGACCATTCTGCAAAGTCAGTAGCATCGTTTGTTCGTGCAGAAGTGGTGGAACAAGGTCGACAAGATCCGCATTGGAAGTGGCTTTAACGGCAACGATCACGAGATCACATGCGCTAATCTCTTCGGTTGAGTTATAACAATTGATTTTGGTGACACGAAAATTTTCGTCCTGACCACGAACAAAAATCCCGTCGCGTTGCACTTCGGTTAGATCGCCACGCAGTAGAAAATGCACGTCGTTTCCGGCGTGGGCAAGTTTTGCGCCGTAATAAGTCCCGATTGCCCCAGAACCAACGATCCCAATGCGAAGTCCCATCGAAAATTTAGCCGCGGAGCCCGCCGAGGCCGCAGAGTAAACAAATTCTCAAGTATCTGAAGTCCGCGAACTCTGTGCTCTCTGCAATTATCATACCGGTGGTCTTTGCTCCGATTGAAAGCTCCGGGTAATCAGTCGCGCGCCTTTGTTGAAGCTGAAATAGGCCCAGGCCCATTGGAATAAAACAGCGAGTCGGTTCCGAAATCCGACTAGAAATATGATGTGGACGAACAACCACGCCAGCCAGGCCGGAATTCCTCTCAGATGCACGAGCTTGAGATCCGCGACCGCTTTGTTTCGACCAATGGTGGCCATACTCCCTTTGTCAAAATACCAAAAACGCTGCGGCTTTTCGCCGTCGATCATCAACAGAATATTTCGCGCCGCGTGGCGCCCTTGTTGCATCGCAACCGGTGAGACTCCTGGCAACGGTCCGCCAGTTTGATGCGAGAAATTCGCGAGATCGCCGATGACCTGCACCTCCGGATGATTTGGAATCGTGAGATCGTTGTTTACGATGACGCGGCCGACGCGGTCGATTGGTGCGCGGAGCGAATGACCGACGGCTGAAGCGTTGTTTCCCGCGGCCCAGATTTTCACGCGACAGGGAATGAATTCGTCGCCGACTTGAAGGCCGTGTTCGGTCAGGTTGGTGGCGCGGGCTCTCGTCCGCACTTCGACGCCAAGATCGACAAGTTGCCGCATCGCACTGGCTTGCAGGTCCTCGGGAAACGCGGCCAGCACGTAGGGGTCGCCTTCCACCAGAATCACCCGCGCCTGGGACGGGTCGATATTGCGGAAATCTTTCGCCAAGGTATAGCGCGCGATTTCCGCGATCGCGCCAGCCAGTTCCACACCGGTCGGTCCGCCTCCAACAATCACAAACGTCATCGCTGCCTTGCGGGCGGCTTCGTCGCTAATTCTCTCCGCGTATTCGAACGCCATCAAAATTCGCCGCCGAATTTCGACCGCGTCCTCCAAACTTTTGAGGCCGGGCGCGAGCCTTTCCCATTCGGGATGTCCAAAATAGGAATGCCGCGCCCCGGTTGCGACGATGAGATAATCGTAATCGAGTTCGCCATCGACGGCCTTCACTATTCGCGCGTTTACATCGATCGACTGCACCTCCGCCATGATCACTTCCATGTTCTCACACTTGCTCAGTATCGCGCGCACCGGCGCGGCGATATCCGCCGGGGAAAGTGCCGCAGTCGCGACTTGATAAAGCAGCGGCTGAAACAAATGGTAATTCGTTCGGTCGATGACCGTAACGCGCACATTTTCGCAGGCGAGCTTCTTGGCCGCCTCCAGTCCGCCAAAGCCAGCGCCAATAATGACGACGTGCGGCTTGGAATTTTGCGTAGTTTCCATCCGAATGAGACAGGATTTACAGGATTACCAAAAGATTCGATGAAAGGAAATAGGATCGACATATTTCTGAACCGATCCTAGAAATCCTCTTAATCTGTCTAGAAAACAAACCGGTTGTCGAAACATCATGCGCGATTATCTTTCGCGCCTCATGCCGAAGCCAATCGCTCGCAGTAAGACACGAAAGGCGGTCGCCAAGCGGTTCAAAATCACCGCGCGGGGCAAGGTTCTGCGCGCGCAATCGTCCCGGCGCCATTTGCTGGCGTGGAAGCGTGCCAAACGCAAACGGCAGCTCGGCAAAATGGCGCAGCTCGATAAGACCGACGAAGCAAGAGTGAAGGCAAACTTGCCGTTCGGTTGAGTATTAACGAAACTGCGGTTTCGGTTCCGGAATAGGCGAGGGATGCGGCCGCATTTGCCGAGCAGCTTCAGGAGACCCAGGTGCCGGTTCGGGACTGTAAAGATCGCGGCGATTATAGGCATCCGATGGGAACGTTGTGCACGAGCAGAGCAACGCGGCCAGGAACACAAGCGCCGAGAGATTCACATCTCGATAATAAAACTCCCGATTGCACGATGTCGATCTTGCGGAAAAGTTTCTTCTCCGTCAGGGGCTATGGATTGAGGACTGACGAACCCCGCTAGGGCAGGAATGCAGCAACGGTAGTTTGATCCTTCTTGCCGTAGTCCTCTGGCGGGCTTTTTGTGAAGTTACTCAAAACAAAAACCGCACGTTTGGCGCAGCTTGTTGAGAGAGCGGGCAAACCGAAGGTTTACACACTCTGGCAAAATCCGGCTCAGGATCGACATCTCCAATCCGAGATCAAAAACAATCGCGTAATGACGATTCTGAAAACCGGAGCGGGCAGCGAGTTCGGCATGGCTGGCTTCAAAGCACAGAAAGGCGCGAGCTATCTCATCTTCCCGAAATCGTTGAAACGCTTCGAGAACAGGCGAATCGTTGGAATTAACTGGGACTTGGTTAGGACCCGATGAACACGGAAGAACAACTACGCTATTCGCGGCACATGATCATGCCGGAAGTCGGCCCGCAGGGGCAGCGCCGGCTCAATGAAGCGCGCGTTTTATGCATCGGTGCGGGTGGACTCGGCTCGCCGGCGGCGATTTATCTGGCGGCCGCCGGCGTTGGGAAGCTCGGTCTGGTCGATTTCGATGATGTCGATCTTAGCAATTTGCAGCGACAGATTTTGTACGGGACGAAAGACATCGGACGAAGAAAATTGGATTCCGCGCGTGATCGTTTGCGCGACGTGAATCCGAACGTCGAAATCGAAACATATGAGTGCCGGTTCACGGGCAAGAACGCGCTCGAAATCGTTTCCGGTTACGACGTAATCGTCGATGGCTCGGACAATTTTCCGACGCGGTATTTGTCGAACGACGTCTGCGTTTTTGCGCAAAAGCCGAACGTTTACGGCTCGGTGTTTCGTTTCGACGGGCAGACGACCGTTTTCGCGCCGCATCTCGAGGGGCCGTGCTACCGCTGTTTGTTTCCTGAGCCGCCCGCGCCGGGATCAGTCCCAAATTGCGCGCAGGCGGGCGTGCTCGGCGTGCTTCCAGGAATCATTGGAACGATTCAGGCCAACGAGGCGATCAAATTGATTTTGGGCGTCGGCGAACCGCTCCTCGGCCGGCTGCTCTATTTTGACGCGTTGAAAATGAAATTCCGCGAATTCAGTCTTCGGCGCGATCCGCAATGTCCGGTCTGCGGTGATTCGCCGACGATTACGGCGCCAATCGATTACGAACAATTCTGCGGGGTCTCGAGAGGCGTTCCGACTGTTTCGGTGCGCGAACTGAAACAGAAACTGGACGCGGGGGAGAATTTTGAGCTCCTGGATGTGCGCGAACCGTTCGAGCACGAGATCGCGAGGATCGACCGCGCGCGATTGATTCCGCTCGGTGAATTGCCGGATCGGTTGAACGAGTTGGATCGCGACCGGTTGACCATCGTCCATTGCCACAGCGGCCAGCGCAGCGCGCAGGCGGTGCGAATTTTGCGCGAGTCCGGTTTTGCGAACGTGTTTAATCTTGAAGGCGGAATCGCGAAGTGGTCGGACGAGATCGATTCGGACGTGCCGCAGTACTAATCTCGTTTCAAAACGGTCGCCAATTCCTCAGCGCTTGGAGGATCGCTCCACTGTTCCAGCAGTTCGCCATTTTTTCCGAAGACAAAAACGCGAAAGAGGTCGGGCTTCGGCTCAGCTCCAAGTTGCTTCGACACCGCCCCGTCGAAGTCCGCCACGGCGAAAACGTCCTGGCGCGCGGCGCGCGCGATTTTGAGTTGATCGTAGCGTGATTGGAGCCGGCGGGCTTCCGCATCGAGCCGGCGGCGCACCAATGAACTGAGAATCATGCGCACCGGTTTGCTGTGATTCTTTTGGAGCGCCAGCACGGTGATCATTTGATACTTTGGATTGCCAAGGCAAAAATCGGGGGTGCGATCCCCGACTGTTCGAGCTTTGTCGACGTTTGCCTGACTGATTACGACCACGGTGGTAATGTGGCCGTTAGCGGTTGAGAGTGTGTTTCCATCGATATCCACAAAGTTGATGTGGTAACTGTCGCCAATACTGATTTGGCCGAAGCTCGACAGTAGAGGAGCGGCAAGCGTGCTGATCCCGACAAAAATTTGCGCTCGACTCAGTTTCACGATTAGAGACGTTGATCACGAGAAATGCGCGCTGACAACTCCCGCGTCCACTTTGTCGCATTTTCCCTTTCATTTCTACTGTTGGTCACCGCTTGCGAGCGGATGGTAACGTCGCGGAACGCCCGACTGGTCAAGGAAGCGGATTGGAAAGCAGCCCAGGGTGATTATCTCTGGGCGATCAATCTCTACGAAGCTGCGCTCGACGGCACTCCGCAGTCGGCGGAGGTGCACTTCAAGCTCGCGCTGCTTTACGACGATAAGTTGAACGATCCGTTGCACGCATTGCATCATTTCAAGCGTTATCTCGTGCTCAACCCGGAAGGCGCGCACGCTGCCGAGGTCAAAGATTTCATGCATCGCGACGAAGTCGCGCTCGGGACTAGCTTGTCCGGAGACTCAGTGGTGACCCGAGCCGAAGCCGCTCGCCTGCGAAATGAGAATCTAAATTTGCACAGGCAAATTGAAGAAGGCACATCGCGTTCGCGCACGGCCGCGGCGAAATCGACGTCGCGGCACGGCGAGAATGAAAAATCGCCCGGGTCTCACAGTTACACTGTGAAAGAAGGCGACACACTGGCTTCGATTTCGCGCAAGTTTTACAAGACCTCGAAGCGCTGGCGGGAAATTCGCGACGCCAACGAGAAGAAAATCGATGATCCGGACAATTTGAAAGCCGGCGTGACTTTAACGATTCCGCCTAACGATTAAGTAGTTTTGCGGTGCGCCTAACTTTCAGCGGGGTCTGTCTCGAGGTGGCGGCGTAAATACTCTTGTCGGCGGCGGCCGCCTTTCCATGCGCGCATTCATGGCCTGATCGATCGTGTCTTGACTGGTCGGGTCGATTAGTCCGCCGCTGGGGGGCGATGTTTGTTGGTTTTCAATGTCGGCGAGGATCAGATCCAGTTCCGGAAGAGGGCGTTTGAAGCCGTTGACTAATTTTCCTTTCAGCAATTTGGAGAGGTCAATGTTCAGCACGGGCGGGCAATGGGTCGGATGCGGCGGGAATACGACCATTTGGCCCGTATGCAACCGGCAGGGATCGCCCGGTTGACCTATGATTTTCAACCAGCCGTCGCCGTGAAGAATGATGAATTTGTTCCAGGCGTTCGCCGAAAATGTCGCCGCGACATAAGACCGTCGAACCTCCGGGAAGCGTAGGTTCCGGCGTGATCTCGACCAGGCCGCGATTGATGATAAAAAGTTCGTTGCTTGGGTCGCCGGCGGAATAAACCAACTCGCCCTCGCC
>DATFXN010000026.1:0-25894 GCA_035315805.1 Chthoniobacterales bacterium | reverse complement strand
CAGGGCACCATCCCCGTGGGCAACGGCGACTCAGGAGCGATCGTCGGAGAGGCTATTGACGGGAGCAACGTGATACACGGCTTCCTCGTGCAAGGCTTTTAAGCCTGCCTAGAAGTGGACAAACCTGCACCGCAAGTAAGTCGCCAACAAACCACCAAGGCCTAACAAGCACCAGCATTTCACACTCAGCCGTCGCGTTTTAACCGCGTGGCGGCTTCTGTTTTGCCCCGTGGAATCGACGTTCGCCGCGATTTCGGCCCTGCCAACCGTATCACGCGCCGCGCCGCTTATATCTGCGATAATGTCGTGATAAGCATCCGGGCCTCGAGCGCCGAGCCAACTGTTGTCACGCGAGAAGAACGTGTCGATCGCACGGCGGCTTGGATCGATCCGCTTCCCTGGCGATGCGAATCAGGAATTTGAAATATCTCTGCCAGTTACCCCGACTCTCAACATGTGCCGTTGGAAACGGGTTCTCCATGAAATAGATCGCATCATCCAAGACTTGCATCGTCCCAAATTTTCGACGGTCGGAGACCGCCGCTACAGAAAACGCGATTCGTTTGACGGCTAATCCGACAACTCCATATTCTCGCCCGAGCTTTTGGTGAGGTGGCTGAGTGGTTGAAAGCAGAGCTTTGCTAAAGCTCCGTGCCCCAAACGGGCACCGAGGGTTCGAATCCCTCCCTCACCGCCATGCCATCGAGAGATAGATTCCTGCAGGGGAAGCTGCTAGTTTGCCGTTCCACATCCATGAGATGCTGACAGCGTCTCCTTCAAAAGAGATGATCAGCGAAGCCGAAGCACGCGCGAAGATTTTGGAAACGGTCCGTCCGTTGCCGGCGCGGAGGGTGTCGATCTTACAGGCACTGGATCGGTTCGCGGCCGAAGATTATTTCGCGCGGTTGCCGCTGCCGATGTTCGACAATTCGGCGATGGATGGCTACGCGGTGATCGCGAGCGATTGCTCGCGCGGCGCGCGATTGCGGGTTATTGGCGAACAACCGGCGGGGGTTGATCGAAAGCTTCGCGTTTCGAACGGCGAGACGATCCGAATTTTCACCGGGGCGCCGATTCCGGCTGGCGCAAATGCGGTCGTGATCCAGGAAGACGTCACGCGCGACGGCGACGAGGTCGTCGTGAACACCGATGTCAAGGTTGATGAGTTCGTGCGGAGGCGCGCTTGCGATCTCGGTGAAGGGCAAAAAATTCTCGGCAAAGGTGAACGCATTAGTGCGACGAATCTGGCGTTGCTCGCGTCGCAAGGTTTTAACGAAGTTACAATCGGGGGCGAAGTTCGCGCCGCGATTATTTCGACGGGGGACGAATTGGCGGAACCGGGCGAGAGGCTTCAACCGGGACAGATTTACGACAGCAATTCGATTTTATTGCGCGCACTGCTGGAACGCTGCGGCGCTACTGCGGCTGTGACCGAGCATTGCCCTGATGACGCGAGCTCGTTAGGGAAAACGTTTCGCACGGCGGCCAAAAACGAAATCATGATTGTGACTGGCGGAGTTTCGATCGGCGAACACGATCTGGTTCAAGAAACTTTGCGCAAGCTCGGGGGAAAGATCGAGATCTGGCGGGTGGCAATCAAACCGGGTAAGCCGTTCCTGTTTGGGCACTTAGGAAGCTGTTCTGTTTTCGGGTTGCCTGGGAATCCTGTGTCCGCGTTCGTCACATTTTTGCAATTTGTCCGCCCGGCGATTTTGAAAATGATGGGTGCGAATGATTTCGATCCTCCGGAGATTGCGGCAAAGCTGATTGTCAATCTTAGCAACGAAAGCGATCGCGCGCATTATGTTCGCGGAAAATTCGAAAACGGAAACTTCGCGCCGATCGGCCGACAGGAATCGCATGCTTTGTTTGGACTAAGTCAATCAAACGCGTTGCTGCGAATCGAAGCCGGCCAATCGTTGAAGGCAGGAGACGCAATCGAGATCGAACAATTTTTTTCATTGTAACTGGTTTGACACCTCACTCGCGCATTTTAGCTTAAGCAACTTTGAATACGGAAACGGCGTTGGCGCAAAGTCCTCCCAATGAAATCCGTGCCGACGCCGAACGCCTCTCCAACATCGTGCTCGAAATGCAGCGATGTTTCGTGCTGCATCTCTGCAAAGAGCTCGCGCCGGGCAATGTTTCGTTCCCCCAATTTTTTCTGCTTGCATATCTCGACCAGAAAGAAGTGCTGACCATGTCGGCGATCGCGCAAAAAATGGGGCACACGACCGCGGCGGCCAGCGGATTGGTGGCGCGACTGGAAAATCTCGGGATGGTGGTCCGCTCAGTGGCGCGCGACGACCGCCGCAAGGTGATGGTCTGCATTACGCCCAAAGGCTCGGCTCTGGTGCGCCGGATTCGCGAGGAAATGGTCAGCAACCTGATGAAGATTATGGAATACCTCTCGCCGGATGAGCAAAAAGCCTGGTTGCACATCTACGGCAAAATATATGATTACTGCCAATCCAAAGATTGTCGTTCGCTCGCCGGTAGTGGTAAAAGATAATCTGGATTGATTGAATCTACGCGCTAACCTTGGCGCATCAGACTTTCGACGCCTTAACCCGTGATACGAAAAGATTCTCTCATCGGCGGATTCGCGTTGAGCTCCTTCTTCATCGCGCTGGTCGCAATCGGACAAACTCCGGGGCCGACCGAAACGCCAATGCCGACGCCAATGCTCGTCTCCACATCGACGCCGACCCCCTCGCCGTCGGGTACCCCGAGCGAGGTTGGGACAGCGTCCGTACCTTCGCCAAGCGTTTCACCATCGCCTTCGGCGACGCCGATCGGGGTGCGAGCCGCCGCACTCGGCCCGAGTGATATCGGCGTGTCCGAAAGAGGCGCGCCGGTTTTTACGCTTGAGCAAGCGGTGGTGACGGCCTTGCAACAAAATCCCGAAGTCTTGCGCGCCCTTGAGGAGATCAAGCGCACCAAGGGCGTGATCATCGAGATACGCGCGGAAGCGTTGCCTCATATCGGACCGAACTTTATGTGGGAGTGGAGAGATCCGAATCTTCGCGAAAACACGACTTCGATTTCTACGTTTGGAGGTGGCGGTGGGCCAACACCGACGCCGGGCGGATTTGGCGTAGGTGGGATCAAAAACCTGCGCAGCGATATTATCTACAACGTTCAAGTCACCGGCAGGCAGCTTGTTTTTAACTACAGCACGTTCCGCGCGATTCGCGGCACGTTTTTCCAACGGGACTCGGCTTACTTCGCGCTTCGAAACGTAGTCGATCAAACAATTGCAACGGTGAAGACGCAGTTCTACCAAGTGATCGTGAACCGCGAGCTGATCGTCGTGCAGGAGGACTCCGTCAATCTTCTTGAGAGCCAGCTCAAAGATCAACAAAACCGTTTCGAAGCCGGGACGGTTCCGCGGTTCAATGTTCTTCAGGCGCAGGTCCAACTTTACAATCAAATCCCGCAACTTATCGCGGCACGAAACGCTTATCGAATTTCAGTATTGCAATTGGCGAAAACTCTCGGTCTCGATTTCAAGCCCTCGCCCGAAGTTACTGCACCCCTGCGCGTTAGGGGTGACTTGGACTACATTCCGCGCAAGATCGATTTGGCGTCGGCAATCGAGGAGGGCAAACGCAATCGTCCGTTTTTGAAACAGCAACGCGCGAATGTGCTTAATCAAATTGAACAAGTGCACGTTGCCATCGGCAACTGGTTACCCAACGTCAACACCACCGGCGGCGGTGAATGGATCAGCTCAGAGTTCAATTCGAGCTTTGGAGATGTTAAGAAAGGTTGGCTGACGACGGTGACCGGGAGCTGGGACATTTGGGACAGCGGCTCAGCCTGGGGGAAAATTAAACAACAACGCGCCCTTTTGTCCGAACAAGAAATCCTCTACGACGATGATGTTCGCCAAGTTGAGCTCGAGGTCCAGCAGGCGGCTTCGAATTTGAAGCAGAGCCAGGAGACGATCATCGCGACGGAGAAAAATCTGGAGACAGCTGCGGAAGCTCTGCGTTTGGCAAAAGCACGACTCGATGCAGGCGCCGGCACGCAGCTCGACGTTTTGAACGCTCAAGTGCAGCAAACCACTGCTCAGTCCACTTACTTGCAGGCCTTGTTTAGTTACAACTCGAACTTGGCCGAGTTCGATCGGGTCACCGGAAGACAAAGCACTTATACCGAAAACTTCGATGGGATCGCGCCGCATTCCACCAAGACGCAGACCTATTATACCGGCAGCGATGTCGATGCCCGAGGCAGACCGAAACGCACGACCGGGTTCGAGGCGGTCACGACGACTACCAAGTCTCAAACTTCAACTTCGAAGTAACTTCGAAACTTGTGGAGCGCGCGAGAGGTCCCGAGCGGTCTCGTATCGAACGTTTTCCCGCGCTCGACGCGATTCCCAATATCCGTCACGCTTTCATCGTGCGAATCCCGGATATCGATGTTTCGCACGACAAAGCCGAAGTGCTGAAGCGACTCGGTGCTGCTCATTGCGAAGCGCGCCGCGAAGTTGGAATGGGAGATTGGCCGTTGCTGACCGCGCAGCAAATTCACGGCAACAAAATCGCGGTTGTCGATCAAGCGTTTGCCAATGACAAGGAATTCGCTGGTTGCGACGGGTTGATTACGAATCAGAAGAGAATCGCGCTCGGCATTCACGTCGCCGATTGCTGCGCGGTTTACATTGTCGATCCAAAAACTCCGGCGATTGGCCTGATTCACTCAGGAAAGAGAGGAACCGAACTCGTGATTGCGTTGAAGGCGATTCAGCAAATGTGCGAACAATTTGGATCAGATCCAGCGAACCTGATCGTGCAACTGAGCCCGTGTATCCGCCCACCGCATTACGAAATTGATTTTGCGGCAAACATTTCCGTGCAATGCCGCAACGCCGGCGTGAAACAAATCCACGACTCCGGGATCTGCACAGCTTGCGACGTCGAGCGCTACTACTCCTATCGCGCCGAAAAAGGCAAGACCGGTCGCATGCTCGCGCTGCTTGGTCTCGATTAGATCGGCATCTGCTCGTCGGCGCCGCGTTTGAGCGGACAAATGCCGCGCTTTTTGGCGTTCGCCACGAAATCGAGAAATTCGCGGGCGGCCGCGCCGAACTTCATCGTCGCCGCTTTTTCGAGCGCTTGTGAGATGTTTAGCTCCCTCGTGTAAACTAGTTTGAATGCGGCCTTGATTTCGTCGCGATCTTTGGGGCTGAATCCGGCGCGACGGAGACCGATCACATTCAAGCCGAAAATGTAATTGCGCTCGGCCGCGATCACGAACGGCGGGATGTCTTTGCTGAATGCTGATGCGCCTTGAGTGATCGCGAGTCGTCCGACGCGAATGTTTTGATGAAACACGCAGCCGCCACCGAGAAACGCGCCTTCGGCGACGAAAACGTGGCCGCCGAGTAGACAGTTATTGGCTATGATGACGTTGTTTCCGATCTCGCAATTGTGTCCAACGTGGGCGCCGGCCATGAGGAAATTTTTGTCGCCGATTTTTGTGACGCTGCCATCAGTGCTGCCGCGATGAATCGTGGAATGCTCACGAATCACGTTCTCGTTACCGATTTCGACGCGCGCTTTTCGGTCTGGCGAATACGACAAGTCCTGCGGCGCCGTCCCGATAATCGCAGCGTGGTCGACCGCGTTGTCCGAGCCGATTGTGACGTCAGCTTCGATCACAACATGCGACGCGATTACCGATCTGGCACCGATCACAACGTGCGCGCCAATCACAGCATAGGGGCCAATTACAACATCCGCTCCGATGTTCGCGCTTGGATCGACGATTGCAGTCGGATGAATTTTCACAGCACGCCCGCTTCTTTGAAACTGAAATAACCAGGCTTACGGCCCGATTGCGCGCCGATGATGATGTGATCGAGTAATTTGATTTGCATCAACTCGGCGGCTTCGGCCAAACGTCGCGTCAAATTGTGATCAGCCTGACTCGGCGACGGATCGCCGGAAGGATGATTGTGAACGACAATCATGGCATAGGCCGAGGCCACGACCGCTGGCCGAAAAATTTCCCGCGGATGAGCGATGCTTTCGTTGACGCTGCCGCTCGACACATCCTCGACGCGAATCAAATGGTAACGCGTGTCGAGCAGCACTACGCGCATTACTTCTTTGCGCAGCGTTCGCATTTCGCCGCCCACGAGCTTGTTCACGAGTTCGGGAGAATCGATTTTTTGATTGGCCAATGTTTCGCGGGCCAGGCGATTCCCAAGATCAAATGCCGCTGCCAGTTGCACTGCCTTGGCAAAGCCGACACCAGGAATGTTCGCCAGCTCGTCCACGCTGCAGCGGCTCAATCCACGCAACGATCCGTGCCGTTTCAAAAGCTCGCGTGCAACTTCAATCGCATTGGCGCCGACCATTCCGGTGCGGAGCAAAATCGGGATCAATTCCGAATCCGCAAGCGCCGATGCGCCATGCGCTGCCAGTTTTTCGCGTGGCCGCTCATCTTCCGGCATTTCGCGGATCCGGGATTGCGTCTTCGGGGGAATGTTTCGCGCTTTGCGCGGGTTTTTCTCGCGTGCGATCAACTCCGAAATTGTTCAAGCATTTCGCGCAGAGCGTCTGCGAGGCCGACGAGCGCTTCCGCGTAGGCATTCGACGGCAAACCGCCGATCCGGGCTTGCGCTTGAGAGATCAACACTTGCCCTGCGTCAATGGAAGCGCCGAGCGCGCCGTTCGCGTGCGACGAATTCAAGATTCGCGCAATATCTTCGAAGCGGGCGTCCAAAATCAATTGCGAAAAATGTTCTGTGTCGGCGCCGTTGCGTCCGCTCAGCAGCATCAGCACCGGCAGCGTCAACTTACCTTTACGCAAATCGCTGCCCAGCGTTTTACCGGTGAGCCGCTCGGTGCCCGCGATATCGATGCAATCGTCATAAATCTGATAGGCTGTGCCGAATTTCTGTCCGAAAATTCTGAGCGCTTCCCGGGCCGTGGAGTCGGCCTTGCTCAACATCGCGCCCAGCTCCGCCGCCACCGCGAAAAGCGAGCCGGTTTTCATTTCGATGATGCGCAGATAATCGTCGATTCCGAGGTGGAGATCGAAGCGCCGTTGGGTTTGAACGATTTCGCCCGTGCAAACTTCGCGCGCCGCCCGGGCAATTGATCGGCTCACTTCGACATCATCAAATCGCGCCGACAAATTGAGGGCGTGTGCGAAAAGCCAGTCGCCCAGCAGCACACTGAGCGAATTTCCCCAGCGCGCGTTCAACGTCGGCTGCGCTCGACGCCATTCCGCCTCGTCAACAATGTCGTCGTGAACCAGCGTTGCGACATGGATCAGCTCGACGATGACGGCAAGATCGATATGTTCCGGCGTGATCGCGCTCAGCGCGCCGCCGCCGAGCAAAGCGACGAGCGGACGCAATCGTTTGCCGCGCCCACCAATTGCATAACTGACATAACCTTCGACTGCGGGATCGAAGCTAGAGGCCTGTGCAATGATGCGCGACTCGACGTCATCGAGTTCGCGTCGGACGACGTCCGTCACTCGGCTTAGCGGACCATTTGGAATTGTGGGCGCGAACGCCGAGGAAACTGTGGCTTCCACAACCGCAGCATAGAAGGACGCGGCGGCGCTTGTCAAAGCAACACCGTCGCCCTGCGGGTCGATTTATCGCCGTCGGAGCCAGGCAGAAGTAGCGTATTTTTGAACCGCGATTTGCCGGGCGCGCTCCAAAACCTGGTCGTCAATTGAGCGTGCTTCGTAATTCTTCGATAACTGCTCCGCGAAATTTGTCTCAAAGCCCGGGGCAAGCTCGACATTCTGAATGCTGCCTTGTTGCAGAAATCCGCGACGAGTGTGGCGCTGTGCCGCACCCGCGATTTTGCGGCCGTTTAACAACACGTCGGCGCGCACCGGATTCGCGAAACAAGCGTTTCTTAATTGGGCGTCCGGCGTTGGGCGTTGAGTGTTCGGCGTTTTCTCCACCGCTAGGTCCGCCCTTTGGCCTAACCACATAAGTGTGCGTTGAATGGCCAGATGCACCTTCTTGTAGACCGACATGGACGATTCGCCGAACGCCGGATCGCTCGCCGGAATTACAATCGAATAGGTCAAATCTTCGCCATGGAAAACGATTCCGCCACCAGTCCAGCGACGAACGATGTCGCACGTCTCCACAGCGGTACGGCGTGGCAGGCGCTCGGACAGGATATTCTCGACCTCAGCAAACTTGCCAAAATAGCCAAACGACAGCGCCGGATGATCCCAGCGATAAAACCGAATCACCGGCCTGCTCGCAGTTTCAAGTAGTGCCTCATCAATTGCCATGTTCGCGGCGGCCGAGCGCGAATTGATGTCTGTATAAACACAGAGCGTGGAAAACAAAGGGTGACTTTTCTGCCTTTCGCCATTTCGCGCGGAGTCGAGGAATCTCTTACTATTTCTGAGGTCGGAAATATCTAGAGATGTCTCGACTTCGCTCGACATGACATTAGTTGCCTAGCTCAATCAGAATTTTCTCGACCGCTTCCCGTGGATTCTTATGCGCGGTGATCGGCCGCCCGATCACCAAATAATCAGCACCGGCCTCGAGCGCTTCACGCGGTGTCATCGTTCGTTTCTGGTCGCCGGCTCCTGACCAGCTCGGTCGAATTCCCGGAACCACGATTTTAATTTTGCCGCCGAACTCCGTGCGCAACAATTTGATCTCGTGCGGACTCGCGACCACGCCGTCGATCCCGTTTTCGACGCCGAGTTTGGCTAGACGCAAAACCTGATTGCCGACTCTGTCGGAAACTCCAATCTCGCGCAGCGTTTCCTTGGTGGAACTTGTCAAAACCGTCACACCCAGGATCGACATCTGACTTTTCTTCGCGCTCGTCGCGGCGCGAATCATGTCGCCGCCGCCGCCCAAATGAATCGTCAGCATTTGCACGCCGAGATCGCCTGCCGATTCCACGCCGAGCGCGACGGTGTTCGGAATATCGTACAATTTTAAATCGAGAAAAACCCTCGTGCCAGTTCCGAGAACTTCCCGCATGACATCGGGTCCGGCCGCGGTGAAGAGTTGCAGGCCAACCTTAAAAAACGAGATCTGTTTGCACAGTTGTTCGACAAGTTCAAGCCCTTGCTTCTTCGTCGGGACATCGAGCGCAACAATGATTTTATCAGCCGCGTTCGTCATTTAGAGTAGCGCAACCTATGCAAATTCTGACGCCGGCGAAAATCAATCTTTCGCTTCGGATTTTGAACCGCCGCTCTGACGGCTTTCATGAAATCGAGACCCTGATCTCACCGATTTCGCTTTACGATAAGATCGAGATCGAAAAGCAAAACCGGTGGATCGATTTCAGTTGTGACGATCCGACCGTACCGACTGGCGACGATAATCTCGTCGTCCGTGCAACGAAGCTCTTTTTCGAGCAAACGAAAATAAAAGCCGGGGTTGCGATTAGACTGGGAAAGGAGATTCCTCATGGAGCGGGGCTTGGCGGCGGTAGCAGTGACGCCGCGGCGACATTGAAAGCGCTCAATCAATTGTTCGAGACGAAATTGTCACGCGACCAACTGACCAAGATTGGACCGGGAATCGGGTCCGACGTTCCATTCTTTCTTTTTGGATCAGCCGCGATCTGCAAAGGCCGGGGCGAAATTATCGAGCCGGCGCAATTAAAGCCGAAAATGTCGATCTTGCTGTTGAAGCCGGCACTCGGTGTCTCGAGCGCTTGGGCCTACTCGCGTTGGCGGGATTCAAAAGAAATTCCGGGAGCTTCGTACGTGCCGCAGAACGTCGACGGCCAGATTTTCGTAAATGATCTCGAGCGTCCCGTTTTCCAGAAATTTGTTTTTCTCGCGCAGTTGAAAACATGGCTACTGAAACAAGCCGAAGTCGACGTGGCGTTAATGTCGGGTTCCGGTTCCACGGTTTTCGCGGTCGTCCACGAAAAGTCGGGCGCTGATTCGTTAGCAAAGCGCGCGCGCAAACAACTCGACCGCGAGATTTGGGCGCGCGCGTGCGAAACGCTCTGATGGAGTGGATCGAGCAGTCCCCTTGCTCGATGCCAGAAAAATTACCGGCCTGCGGCCGTCTACAATTAGCATCACCCGCGGAGCGGCCGATTCACCTATTCGCCGGCGCTTCGCTTCAAACTCGCTCGCGAATATTCGCGATTTAGTTTGGCGATAAAGCTGGCGCTGATTTCAGCCGGACAGACCGCTTCGCACTCGTAAGTGTTCGTGCAATTGCCGAAACCTTCGGCGTCCATCGCGCGCACCATATTTATAACACGTTTGGTTCGTTCCGGTTCGCCCTGAGGCAAAAGCGCGAGATGCGAAACTTTTGCCGCGGTGAAAAGCATCGCGGACGCATTCGGACATGCTGCCGCGCATGCGCCGCAGCCGATGCACGCCGCTGCTTCCATCGCAACATCAGCCGCGTGCTTCGGAACCGGGATCGAATTCGCTTCTGGCGCCGAGCCCGCGCGCGCCGAGATGAATCCGCCGGCCTGAACAATTCGATCAAGTGCGCTTCGATCGACGACGAGGTCTTTGACGATCGGAAAACTTTTCACCCGAAACGGCTCGATCGCAATCGTTTCGCCATCTCGAAACTTTCTCATGTAAAGTTCGCAGGCCGCGCCGGGATGATCCGGCCCGTGCGCTTCACCGTTTACTGTCAGCGAACAGGTGCCGCAGATTCCCTCGCGGCAATCGGAATCGAACGCGATCGGTTCTTCGCCGCGCAGAAGGAGGCGCTCGTTCACGATGTCGAGCATCTCGAGCAACGACGCCTGCGGCGGAATGTCCGGCGCATCGTAATCGACAAGTTTGCCTGGCGATTGTCGATCTTTCTGTCGCCACACTCTGAGCTTGAAGTTCATTTGTAGCTTCGTTGCGCGAGATGCACTGTTTCGAAATGCAGGGGCTCGCGATGGGATTTGGGCGTTGCAATCTGGCCGTTGCCTTGAAATTCCCACGCGAACACGGCCGCAAAGTTTTCATCGTCGCGGAGCGCTTCGCCTTCGGGCGTTTGATGTTCCTCGCGGAAATGTGCGCCGCATGATTCATCGCGCGTCAACGCGTCGATGCACATTAGCTCGGCGAACTCGAGGAAATCGGCCACACGACCCGCGCGCTCCAGCGATTGATTGAAATCTTCGCCGTCGCCCGGCACGCGCACTTCGCGCCAAAATCTTTCGCGAAGTTCCGGAATTTTTCCGAGCGTTTCCTCGAGTCCGTCTTTGTTGCGCGCCATGCCGCATTTGTCCCAAAGCAGCAAGCCCAGCTCGCGGTGGATCGAATCGAGCGAGCGATTCCCATTTATTTTCAAAAGATTATCGATCTTCGTGCGCACGTCGCGCTCGGCTCTTTTGAATTCGGCGTGATCGTTAGGAGGCCGCTTTCCCACTTGACCGGCCAGATAATTCGGAAGCGTGTACGGCAACACAAAATAACCGTCGGCCAAACCTTGCATGAGCGCGCTCGCGCCCAGCCGGTTTGCGCCGTGATCGGAAAAATTCGCTTCACCGATCACGAACAAGCCAGGCAGGTTGCTCATCAGATTGTAATCCACCCAGAGTCCGCCCATCGTGTAATGGACCGCGGGATAAATCCGCATCGGGACTTCGTAAGCGTTTTCGCCGGTGATCTTTTCGTAAACTTCGAACAAGTTTCCGTAGCGTTCGCGAATTGTTTGCTCACCGAGGCGCTTGATCGCATCGGCGAAATCGAGATAAACGCCGCGGCCGCCCGGCCCAACGCCGCGGCCTTCATCGCAAACTTCCTTGGCCGCGCGCGATGAAATGTCGCGCGGTGCAAGATTTCCGTAGCTCGGGTACTTTCGCTCGAGATAATAATCACGACCGCTTTCGGGAATTTCATTTGGTGGTTTCGCGCAACCTTCTTTGCGCTTTGGAACCCAAACGCGTCCGTCGTTCCGTAACGATTCGGACATCAAGGTGAGTTTCGATTGATAATCGCCGGAGTGTGGAATGCATGTCGGGTGGATTTGGGTGAAACAGGGATTGGCGAAGAGCGCTCCTTTCTTGTAGGCCCGATACGTCGCAGTCACGTTGCAGCCGCGCGCGTTGGTCGAGAGATAGAAAACATTTCCGTAGCCGCCGGTCGCAAGCACGACTGCGTCAGCCGCGTGATTGTCGATCTTACCGGTGCGCAAGTCTCGAGTGACGATTCCTTTGGCGTGACCATCGACGATCACGACGTCGAGCATTTCGGTTTGCGGAAACATTTGCACGGTGCCCGCGTCGATTTGTCGACAGAGCGCTGAATAACAACCGAGCAAAAGTTGTTGGCCGGTTTGCCCGCGTGCGTAAAACGTTCGCGAAACCTGCGCGCCACCGAATGAACGATTCGCAAGATAACCGCTGTATTCGCGTGCGAATGGCACGCCTTGCGCGACGCATTGGTCGATGATGTTTGCGCTTACCTCAGCCAGACGGTAAACATTCGCTTCGCGGGAACGGAAGTCGCCGCCCTTGATCGTGTCATAAAACAGACGGTAAACGCTGTCGCCATCGTTCTGGTAATTTTTCGCGGCATTGATTCCGCCCTGGGCCGCGATCGAATGCGCGCGGCGCGGCGAATCCTGATAACAAAAGCATTTCACGCGGTAACCGAGCTCGCCGAGCGTCGCCGCGGCCGAACCGCCGGCGAGACCTGAGCCGACCACAATGATTTCGAATTTGCGGCGATTGTTTGGGTTAACGAGCCGCGCGTGGTCTTTATGATTCGTCCACTTCCGATCGATCGGGCCGTGAGGAATGTGGGCGTTGAAGTCGCCGATCATAGCTATTGCGCCGGTTTGATGAATCCAAGCAGGACCGCGATCGGGATTGATGTGTAGCCGATGAAAAGAAGCCAGGCGAAAATGCGCCCCCCGATGGCGAGCTTGGGCGTGAGGCGTTGATTATTGAAGCCGAGCGATTGGAAAAAACTCGAAGAGCCATGCGTGAGATGCAGCGTCAGAAGAAACAGCCCAACGACATAGAAGCCGGAGACGTAGACGTTTTGGAACCCGTAGACCATCATCGAAAAAACGTCGTAATGGCCTTCTGGATCGGGTTTGAGCAGCGCAAAATGCGGATCGGTTTTGCGAAAAGTGAAATGAGCCAGGTGATAAACAATAAACGCGAGCACGATCAGGCCGCTCGCCACCATGTGGCGCGAAGCCCAGCTCGCTTTCACGTAATTCCGGTCGCGATATGGCTCGGGGCGGGCGCGTCGATTTTCGATCGCGAGCAGAATGGTGAAATAAATATGCAGAATCACGGTCGCGAGGAGGACAATTCGGATGAGCCAGAGCAGGGGCCCGAGATCGCGGAGGTGTTGCGAGTAGCCGTTGATCCACTCCGGCCCGAGAAAAATTTGCAGATTGCCTAACAAATGGCCGATCACGAAAACGATGAGGATCACACCGGTCGCAGCGACAATTATTTTTCGGCCGACTGACGAGTGACAAAATTCGGAGATAAAATGGCGCCGTCTCGGACGCACAGTCGCGGCTACGGCTGATTTGGTTTCGGTCGTCATTTGCTTCCCGGTTTTACCGCAGGAACTTTTGCGAGGTCGGGCGGCAATTTGTCCGCAGGGAAATTTTCCACGTTCATTTCAACCAAACTAACAAACGGGCAACCAAAATCCGGTTTGGCCTTGCCGCTTCGGTCAACAATTACGCCGACAGCACCGACGACTCCGCCGTGTCCCCGGACGATGTCGATCGTTTCCTGAACGCGACCGCCACGGGTCACAACGTCCTCGACCACAAGAAATTTTTCGCCTTTATCGATCTTGAATCCACGACGAAGTGCGAGTTCGCCGTCTTCTTTTTCGACGAAGATGTGGCGTTTGCCTAACGAACGGCCGACCTCCTGACCGACAATGATTCCGCCGAGGGCAGGGGAGATAACGGAATTGCAATCGAAACGCCGCAGTTTTTCGGCGAGCATTTCGCAGACGCGAGCTGCGATGTCTGGATGCTGCAAAAGGATCGCGCACTGAAAATATTGGCGACTGTGCAGGCCCGACCGCAGAACAAAATGGCCGTCGAGCAGTGCGCCGGTTTTTCGGAAGAGGGCGAGCAGATCTTCACTCATCCAGAAGTATCGGCGACCGTTTCGTAGCCATCGTCGGCGACTGCGATCACTTCGATTTCCAGCCGCGCGCCTTTCGGCAATGCTCCAGCTTGAATAGTGGAGCGTGCGGGCGGCGCTTGTTTGAAATAACTGCCGTAGATTTCATTAACGGCTTGGAAGTCATTGATGTCGGCCAGGAAAATTGTCGTCTTCGCGATGTTGTCGTAGCCTAGACCTTCGGCTTTCAATAATCCGCCCACGTTTTCCATTACGCGCCGCGCCTGCGCCTTAATGTCTCCGGAAAGGATCTGTCCGGTTTTGGGGTCGAGCGGGATCTGGCCGGAATAGTAGATTGTCGATCCGATGCGGACACCCTGCGAATACGGCCCAATTGCTTCCGGTGCGTCGCTCGTGGAAATGATTTTCTTCATAATTTCAGCTTAGCGAGCCGGCCGTAGAATGACAAATGAGCGAATCTCGTCGATATTAGGAACTCGATGGTTAACTGGATTTTAAGGAAGCTTTTTGGGTCAAAGAACGCTCGCGAGCTGCGGCGGTTAGTGCCGATGGTGCGGCGAATTAACGAGTGCGACGTGCAGTTCAAGAGCTTCTCCGACGACGCTTTGCGGGAGAAAACCGCGGCGTGGAAAGAGGAGCTCGCGAAAATTTCCGATCCGGAAGAGCAATGGCGGCAGTTGGAAGAAATTTTGCCGGAAGCTTTCGCGCTTGTTAAGAACGCCGCCCGCCGGCTCAAGGAGCAACGTCATAGCTTCACCGTGTGCGATCAGCCGATGGTTTGGGATATGGTGCACTTCGATGTGCAGCTCATGGGCGGGATTGTTTTGCATCGCGGGCGGATCGCGGAAATGGCGACGGGCGAAGGCAAGACTTTGGTCGCAACGTTGCCCCTTTATTTGAATGCGTTGACTGGCCGCGGGGCGCATTTGGTGACGGTGAACGATTATCTAGCGCGGCGCGACGCCGAGTGGATGGGGCAGCTCTACACTTTCTTGGGTCTGACGGTCGGCTGTATTCAGCATGATCAGGAACCTGATGTCCGGCGACAACAGTACGCGTGCGACGTCACTTACGGCACGAACAGCGAGTTCGGTTTCGATTATTTGCGTGACAACGGTATGGCGACGACACGCGAGCAACAGGTCCAGCGCGGTTATCATTACGCGATTGTCGATGAAGTCGATTCGATTTTGATCGATGAAGCGCGCACGCCGCTGATCATCAGCGGTCCGGCGACGATCTCGACGCATCAGTACGACAAATGGAAGCCGTTGATCGAGCAATTGGTGCGAAAGCAAACAATGCTGTGCAATCGCGTCGCGAGCGAAGCGGCGGCAAAATTCGAGCAAGGCGACGTGGAACTTGGCGGCCGTCTGATGTTCAAAGTGAAACTCGGTCAACCGCGCAACAAACAGTTGCTTCGGATGATGGAAGACCCGGACAAGCGGCGCGCGATCGATAAGGCCGAGCTTTCTTTTTACCAAGACACCCGCAAAGAAGAACTATTCGCACTCAAAGAGGAATTGTTTTTCACGATCGACGAAAAATCGAATGAAGCGGATTTGTCGGAACAGGGCCGCACGTTTCTGAATCCGGACGATCCGAACGCGTTCGTCTTGCCGGATTTAATCAACGAATTCACCGAGATCGATCTCGATACAACTTTGTCGGAGGAAGCGAAGGACAAGAAAAAATCGGAGCGGCAGCAGCATTGCGACGCGCAGGCGGAACGGATTCACAACATTTCTCAGTTGCTTCGTGCCTACTGCCTGTTCGAGAAAGACGTGCAGTACGTCGTCGAGGAGAACAAGGTCGTCATTGTCGACGAATTCACGGGCCGGAAAATGCCGGGCCGACGTTGGAGCGACGGATTGCACCAGGCGGTCGAAGCGAAGGAGGGCGTGCAGATCGACCGCGAAACGCAAACGCTGGCGACGATCACGATCCAAAATTATTTTCGGTTGTATCAAAAACTGGCCGGCATGACCGGCACCGCCGAGACCGAAGCGGCCGAGTTTCACGACATTTACAAACTGGACGTGAACGTAATCCCGACGAATCGGCAGGTGGCGCGGCAGGATTTCAACGACCGTATCTACAAGACGCGACGCGAGAAATACAATGCCGTGATCAACGAAATCAAAGAGCACCACTCGAAGCAGCAGCCGGTCCTGGTGGGAACGGTCAGTGTAGAAGCGTCGGAGTTACTCAGCCGAATGTTGAAGCGCGAAAAGATTCCCCACAACGTGTTGAACGCGAAATTTCACATGCAGGAAGCGGAGATCGTCGCACGCGCCGGTCAACCCGGGACGGTGACGATTTCAACGAACATGGCCGGTCGCGGCACCGATATTAAATTGGGACCGGGCGTGACTGAGATGGGTGGGCTGTTCGTGCTCGGAACCGAGCGCCACGAAGCGCGCCGGATCGACCGACAGCTTCGCGGACGTTGCGCGCGCCAAGGCGACCCGGGCGCGTCGCGATTTTATGTCAGCTTCGAAGACGATCTCATGCGCAATTTCGGCGCGGCCGATCGGATGACGAAAATCATGGAACGTTTCGGACTCGAAGAGGGCCAGGAGCTCGAGCACCGCTGGCTCAACAAATCGGTCGAGACAGCACAAAAGCGGGTCGAGCAGCGCAATTATCTGATTCGCAAGCGCACGCTTGATTTCGATGACGTGATGAACATGCAGCGCGAAGTGGTTTACACCTATCGTAACGAAGTGATCGACTCGGAAGATCCGCGCACATTGGTCTACGAAGTGATCGAGGAAGCGGTGCCGGCGAAAGTGAAGGAATTTCTCGATATCGATGAGCCCAACTACAGCGGACTGATTCATTGGATCAATGCGACCTTCCCACTCGGCCTAACGAAAGAGAAAGCGCAGTTCGATACGCGAACCGTTGACGAAAACGCACAGTTTTTGATTGGCAAAGTCAAAGAGGCTTACGAGCGCAAATCGAGTCACGAAGAGCCGAGCGCGGTGAAAAGTCTCGAGCGCTACGTGATTTTGAACGCGATCGATCGATTGTGGCAGGAACACCTCTATGCCATGGACTCGCTCAGAGAAGGTGTTTATCTCCGCGGCTACGCGCAGAAAGATCCGCTGATAGAATACAAGACCGAGGCTTACGACATGTTCGTCGAGCTGATGGCGAACATTAAGAACGAAGTCCTGCACAATCTTTTCCGAAGCACGTCGAACCTGCAGGCGTTCGAGAATTTTCTGGCCACGCTGCCGCAATTTTTGCTCAAGGAGGATGCGCCGAGCGCTGCGACTTCTGGTCCGGACATTCCGACCAAACGCGCACGTCGGCCGCAGCCGGTGGGCGCGATGGCGGGAGTAGCGGTCGATGGCGACGGCGCGGGGGAGATGTCGATCGATCTGCCGGCGCGGCGGTCACTGCCAAAAGTTGGTCGGAATGAACCATGTCCCTGCGGCAGCGGGAAAAAATATAAGAATTGCTGCGGCCGGACCGCCTAGTTCCGACGGTTCCGACGCCGCTCAGGGGATTTTCACTTCGAATCCTGCATCGCCATTGCGCACGTCACAACTGCAAGGAACACAATTGCCTGCTGATAATGCAATCGCCGCAGTTTCTTGGCATCGGAACCGCTGAAGTAGCTTCGTTGAAATCGCTCATGCACGTATTCGGGCGTTTCTGAAGTTTGCGCCCACGAACCACGCGGCCAGAAAGAACTCTCGTGATAAAAGAGATAAGCCAGCAGCGCGCAAAAGAAGATCAACCCGCAGAGAGAAAATGACTTCACACTGGTGCTGGATGCGAGTTTCATGCCAGCTGTCCCATTCACCCGTGAGTGGCTCGTAAGAAGAGATTGGCTTGATTGTGCCGAATTTGTTGTATTCTAAAAACCTTTCTGACTAAAGATGTCCACTATTCGATTGAGGCGGACCATTGGGCTGCTGCTGCTTATAACGTTGCTTGTCGGCTGCACCGAAATTCATCGCCGGACGATTCGGGAATATCGGACCGACACGACGGGGCACACGACGATGAGCAATGTGACCGAGGAACAGTATTGGAAGGAGCGCGTGGACGAGCGGATTGCGGCGGAGATCGCGAAAGAGAAACCAGAAGCCGGTTACGACACCTGGCAGAATTACTGGCGCTGGTGGTACAGTGTTTTGCGCCGAAAGAAGAAACCGCCGTTTAAATCGGATCAGTTTAAGAGCGCCGAAGATCTCGTGAATTACATCAAAGAGCGCCGCCGCGAAAAAGGATTGCCGACCTATGAGGACTGAGTGTTTGTCATCCTGAACGAAGTGAAGGATCTCACATAAGCTGATTGATTCACGCTATGTCGGCTGTGTGTTCCGTGCTTCGGGTGAGAGGTTCCTCGCTTCGGTCGGAATGACCGTGCAAGCAATTGGCAAAACGATCGAATCCCACGTGCCGGCGCGGCTGGATCGGATGCCGTGGAGCGGCTGGCACTGGTTAATTGTCGTCTCACTGGGTGCCACCTGGATTCTCGATGGACTCGAAGTGACCCTCGCCGGCGCATTAGGTGGAATTTTGACGCGACGCGAGACGCTCGCACTCACAGAAACGGAAGTCGGTGCAAGCGCGACCTGTTACCTTGCCGGTGCAGTGCTTGGCGCGCTTTTGTTCGGTTACGGAACCGACCGATTTGGGCGAAAGAAATTATTTTTCATTACCGTCGCGGTTTATCTAATCGGCACGGCGCTCTCGGCGTTCTCCTGGAACTTCGCGAGCTATGCGCTCTTTCGGGCGCTGACCGGTGCCGGAATCGGCGGCGAATATGCCGCGATCAATTCGGCGATTGACGAACTGATTCCGGCTCGGGTGCGCGGCCGCGTGGATTTGATGATCAACGGGTCGTATTGGATCGGTGCCGCGCTCGGTTCGGGCGCGACACTGTTCTTGCTCGATTCGCAGCGGTTTCCAATTTCGCTAGGCTGGCGGTTTGCATTTGGGATCGGGGCGACGCTTGGACTGATCGTGATTTTCTTTCGCCGTTGGATTCCAGAGAGTCCGCGCTGGCTGATGATTCACGGCCGAAATCAGGAAGCGGAAGAGACTGTCGATCAGGTTGAGCGCGTGATTATGGCGGGCCGCGGAGCGTTGCCAGCACACGATTTTCTACCAACGCGCATTCACACACGCACGCACACGCCCTGGCGGGAGATTTGGAACGCGGTCGCACATCAACATCGACATCGTTCCTTCCTCGGGTTTGTGTTGATGTCGACTCAGGCTTTCTTCTACAACGCAATCTTTTTTACCTACGGTCTTGTGTTGATGCGATTTTACGGCGTGCCGGGGCAAAACGTGGGCGGTTATCTGTTGCCGTTTGCCCTTGGCAACCTGCTCGGTCCGTTCGTGCTCGGACATTTGTTCGACACAATTGGCCGAAGACAAATGATCGCGGCGACCTACGGAGTTTCCGGAGTTCTACTCGCCCTGACGGCATGGTTATTTGACGTCGGATTTCTAACTGCACAAACGCAGACGCTGGCCTGGACAATTATTTTTTTCATCGCGTCGGCTGCCGCGAGCTCGGCGTACCTGACGGTAAGCGAAATTTTCCCGCTCGAGATTCGCGCATTCGCGATCGCAATTTTTTATTCGGTCGGAACACTCGTCGGTGGAGTGTTCGCGCCGTGGTTGTTCGGTTGGATTATTCAAACCGGTTCGAGCGGTGCACTCGTTGCTGGTTATCTGGCGGCTGCAGTTTTGATGACCTTAGCCGCAATCGTTGAACTTTGGATCGGTGTTCCGGCCGAGCGCCAGCCGCTCGAACACATCGCGGCGCCCTTATCGAGTAAATTGTAGCGGCGCTCTCCGAGCGCCGAAATTCTTAGGATCGACGGTCAGAGACCGCCGCTACAGACAATTGACAAGTGTGAATCGGTCCGGCCGGTGTCAGTTCGCTGCAATAAAGATGAAACGCTTCGACACGAAACATTCCAGCATCGAGTTCGACGTTTGATTTCAGAAATTTGCGGAGCACGCCGCCTGGCACGTCACGGCAACGCGCGAGCGTGAAATGCGGATGCCACGGACGCAGGTCGGGCGCGAGCCCCACCGTGAACGCCGCTTCTTGGACGCGTTTGTGTAGTTGAAAAAGATGCGGATGAGCCTGACCTACGCCAATCCAGATTATTTTCACTGGGCCTTTGCGCGGGAACGTTCCAACACCTTCGACTGGCAGAAAGAACGCGCCAAACTCGATCGTTTTGAGTTTCTCGCGCAAGGCAAGGTCGACATCCTCCGGTACATCGGGAAAGAATCCGAGGGTAAGATGAATTTGATCGCCCGCAGTCCAGCGAACACCGCGAATCCGCGGATCAATGTCGACGAGAAGTTTCCGCACTGATGGTGGCGGATCGATCGAAACAAACAAACGTTTCGTGTTCACTTGCCGGCGCGAATCTCGGCGCCGCTGCGGGCTTCGTTGCCTTCCTGACTAACTCCCATCGGAAGATGGCGATTAAACATTTTCATCGCGCAAGCGGTTAAGTTTGGGAAAAGCATGTTCGCGGCAATGATGAAGTAGGCTGAGAGCGGCATGACAACGTTCGACTTGCTACGCCGGCAAGCGTCGAGAATTTTTCGTGCCGCGCGTTCCATCGAGATGGAAGCGAGGGGAATTTTGCGCGACCAATCGAACCATCGGTATTCGGCGGCGTGATTGCCTTTGAATTTCGCGTGGATGTGCGAGCCAGTGCGCATCAAGCCGGGCGTGACGGTCGTAACGTAAATTTTGTCGCGGGCAAGCTCAGCGCGAATCGCATCGGAAAATCCGGCGAGGGCAAACTTGCTGGCGGAATAGGGCGCCATGTGCGGCACGGCAATTCTTCCACCGATGGATGAAATGTTGACGATGCGGCCGCCACCTTTCGCGCGCATTTCTGGGGCCACCAGCAAATATAAAATGAACGGTGCCCAGAAATGCAGGCGCATGGCGCGGTCAAAGTCTTTGAATTGCATGTGCACGAGCGGGCCGATCTCGATGATGCCGGCGTTATTGATGAGGATGTCGAGCTTGCGGAAATGTTGGAGAGTTTGTTGGACGGCGGATTGGATCTGAGCGGACTCGAGCAAATCGCATTCGATCGTGAGGACTTCAGTGCCGAAGTGATCCAAGTCATTTTTGGCTCGAGCGAGCTCATCCGGATCGCGCGCAAGGAGAGCGACCTTTCCTCCGCGCTGGCAAATCTGGCGTGCAATTTCCAATCCGAGGCCACGCGACCCACCGGTGATGAGGGCGACCTTGTCTTGATAGAATGAACGCGACACCAGGAAAACGTTGAACGTTCAACGCTCCAGGTTCAACGCTGAATTCAGAAAGATGATATTGGTCTAAGAGTGTTTGCGATTGAAGCGGGCAACTTCGCGCGCCGTTTCGCGTTCGACCGCGCGTTTTTTCAAGTCGGCGCGTTTATCGCGCGCGACCCTACCTTGGCCGACACCGATCTCGGCTTTGAGTTTTCCGTTCTTCCAATAGAGTTTCAGCACAACAAGCGCGCGACCTTTGACCTGACTCTCGCCGTAAAGTTTGTCGATCTCCTCGTGATGCAGGAGAAGTTTGCGGACACGTTTTGCGCTCGGGACTTCGTGACTCGCTTTTTCGTATGGCTGTATGTCGGCGTTGTAGAGAAACGCTTCGTTGTTCTCGATTCGCGCGAACGCGTCACTAATGTTGGCTTTGCCGGCGCGGACGGACTTGACCTCGCTGCCTTTGAGCTCGATGCCGGCTTCGTAGCGCTCGAGAATGTAAAAATCGCGCAGCGCCTTGCGATTAAGGATCGACTCGGCGGACATGATCGCGCGTGAAACGCGCCGAAGAAATTATGCGGTGTCGGGGCCCTTGAGAGGCTCGAAAGCAAGCTTGCCGACGATGATTTCTTTGAGGGCGATATCGGTCAGCGACATGCGCGGCGTTGTTTCCACCATCGGCCGATGTCCCAGACCGAGCTGGCGAACGCGCTTCGAGACAACGTTGATCAGGAGTTGCTGGTTCGGAATAACTTGAGCGGCTTCCTGGAGGAGTTGAGTCGTCATATGGCGCAGGGATCTGACGGTGCGGTTGGTTTCCGTCGGGAATTGAAGAATGGTCGGCGCACTGGTGGCGAGAGCGGAGGGCGTGAGTTGCGACGCGATCATAAAAATGGAGCGTTGACATTGCCGCGGATGATCAGGTTGTCAACCGATTTGTTCGGCAACGCCAAATCAAAACCGCAAGATCGACAATGCGACCCGAGCGAAGGTCACCGAGTCAGCGGCCTAACGAATGTCTTCGACGTAACTAATAAGGCGATAATCGACGGCGTCGCCTGCGTTATCGAGTGCACGGTCGTAATGCCAGTGGACGTTTCCATTGGAATAAAAGTTCTTGCAAACGATCGCACCGGTAATATCTGGACCGCCGCTGATGGTGAAGTTAGCGGACGGAGCGTAAAAAGTGGCAGCGAATCCCGCGCTTGAGCTGCCACCTGAATTTAAAGTGATTGTTTGCTGAATAGTCGGGTCAGTCGGACTTATCCCGTAGAATTGAAGATTCCCGGCGTAACCGCTGGTGTTTATGATATTCTCTGCCTTGGCCCCGAAGTTTCCATCGAAGTAAACCTGGAGGTGAACGTGCACTGGGACAACGATGGTCGCACCCTGACCGGTGCTACTGCCGATATCTCCCGTCACATGCACAGCAACATATGTCTCCTGGATTGTACCATTATTACTGACGTAGGGAGTTACGGTCAGGCTGCCATTAGTGGTGAAGGAAGTTAGAAGATAGTAGTTAGGGTTTTCCGCACTCCCAGCCGCGGGAGGAGTTATGACCGTGTTCCCGGCGACCATCGTGGGATTGGAAACATAGCTCCACGAAGAGGTGTCCGGCATAACGAATGGAGCAATGGTGAACGGGACATTATTGTCGATTACGCCGGTGATGCTGGTTGTACTTTTGGTGACCGTTCCGCCGTTTGTATAAACGTTGCCGTAAATACTTCCCATGATAGTTGCGACGTTGCTGTTGATTTCCACGTTTCCCGAGCGCGCGTCGCCGTACCGCGGATCGCTAGGATTATTTCGGACGCTGGCATCATACGGCCCAGTGGAGGATCGAAAACTGTCAATGTAAGCGGCGGAGCCGAGTCCGTAGAAGGTACCACCGGCCTTGATCGCAGCTTCAAAAGGAGTCATCGGCGCGGCGATGAGCTCGACTCGGCGGGTGACCTGAGGCCGCGAGATAGGCACCAGCGCCTTGTTAAGCCCATCGCCGTTCGGCCCGTAGGTCGCGACGAAATGATCGTAATTGAAGTCGATCTTGCGCAGTAAACTGTCGCCTCGGTTGTTCAAGCCCATGCGATCGTCCATGCCAACACGTTTCAGCCCGAGGACAGGTGCCGTGCCCTTTGTCCGAATCCGATACCAAGGATTTCCATTGCTGTCGTAATGGAACGCATCGACCGTGGCGCTCGTGCTGAGATTGTCTTGGCCATAGATCACCTGCGAATTACTGTAAATCCCGCCCGAATAATTCCAGCCGTTGAAAGCGTGAGTCCGATCGAGAACCTTCTTCCGGACTTCAGCGTAAGCGATGTCCCCGCCGGTCTCGGCTGCGTCGAGCGATTCCTTCCAACTGCGGACCTGACTCGATGCGGCGTTGTAGCGGGTCATGCAATTGAGGAGCACGTTCCCGCCAATGACGGAGACGACGAGGATAGTGCACAACACGCAAAGAAGCACGTTGCCGCGCTCAGACAGCCTGGTCGAGGTTTGCATAGCTTTGTGCGCGACCTGTTTTTTAACCGCGGCGCTTGTTGCGCAGATAGGCGGTTGCGAAAAGGCTCGTTCCAGTCCGTGAGGCCTGGCTCCCACTCAAGGTGAAGATCGGCATGAAGGTCACTGACGTTTTAGCGTATTCAGTATTGGACAACTCAACATCAGTCGTCGCAGGCACCAACTGATCGGTGCTGGAAGCGATGGTGGTAACCACTCCGTTTTCGGTTCGGAGGATGGAGTTTCCGTTAATGGAGTAAACGACCGTGGCCGTGGACGGGCCGTAGTCAACCTGCCAACCGTTCGCCGTGTAGGACACCGCCGGAGTGCGCGGTGTCCCGACGAGATCCGGATTGGCAACTGCCTCAGTGTCGCCGGTCTTGATGATGTAATTGGGAATCGACATGGTGACTGTTTGCAGATCGACTGAAGTCGTAACGATGAGGCCGCGTTTTACGTCGCGATTCAAATAATCAATGATACGGATCTGCTGCATGTGGGTCGTGAAATAGTTATCGACCGCGTTGAAGCTCTTCTGCAGCGAAACGCCGCACGTAATGGCGGCGGCGAGAATGATGGAGCTGAGGCTGACGCTGACTAACATTTCCGTGAGGGTGAAGCCGGCGACTGTTTGTGAGGACTTGAGTTTCATTTTTTGGTTCCGTTTGAGATAATGGTGCTGGTTTGTTCTGAACGCGCTCGCCCACCGAGCATGTTCCATGAGGTTGAGACATCTACTTGGACAAGGGAGGTACCGAGGTCCGTGGCAGTTGAATCGGTCGTTACGGCGCCGGCCGGTGTGCGGGTGAACTGGGTGACGCCATTCGCCGTTGGATAAGCGCTGATCTTCACGACTTCGGTCGCCTTTTTACAAAAGTCAGAGGAATTCGCGGGCGTTGCCAGGAGCGACTGGATATAGCTTTTTGTAGTCAGGTCCGTGAAGGCGAGGTTGCGCAAGACTTCGCAGCGATCATGCACACTCTCAAGGGCGGCGATCGATTCCTTGCTTGCGTCGATATAGCGGAGGCAAACAGCGTTTAGTTCAAACACCGACGCGCAGAAGGTCGCCAACAACACAACGGCGACCAGAACCTCCGGGAAGGTCATTGCATCGGCTGGCTTCGGTCGGACTTTCATCGTCGGTGTTCGGTTAAAAAAAGCAGCAGGGATTATGCCGAATTTCTCGCACCTGCGATAAGTATAAGCCTAAGTGAGAATTTTTGTATTTCGTCGCAAAAATGAGATAAACTGGGTGGTTTGCCTGGGCCGGAGCGCGACAATTTTTTGAACAGTCCGGGGCATTCGCATGATCTACTCAATACCCGCCGAGTAGCGCATGGCTGCTTGCTATCAAGGACGAAATGCGCGAAGTAATGCGCGCTTGGATGTGCGTGCCGTGCCAACGCAAAGTGCGGGCTGTGGCTCAGCTTGGTAGAGTGCCTGGTTCGGGACGTCTGCCTAACGAATTGACTCACGCGCCACCACATGCACTAACGCGCTTTTACCTCTGAAATCTCGCAATGGCGCGTGAACTCACGTTGATCCACGCGGCGGCAAATATATCCGCGCAGTATCACATCTCAGTATCGCAACAGCCTAACGAGGTGGAACGCGCCGACAAACACTGGTGGAGCGCGGCGCTCCTCGCCCGTGCGCACGCGCGTGGATTGGTTCAGACAAAGAGTCTAGCAAGCGTCCTTCGAGCCCCGGGCGTCCGAATTGGTCGTTGTTGTTCGCTCGAGCCAAGCTCGAGGTTGAAGGAAACTATTTCGTCCCAACTACTTTTTGCACTAACGCCTCGAAGCGCGGATCGCCCCGGAGCGGGTCGAGCAACGGATCAACCTTAATCCAGGTGATAGTTGCACCCTCGTGGTCTGCAACACCCTTCTCCAACCATTGAATTGCTTCATTGCGATTCCCCAGACTCAGGTAGAGCAGCCCACGCCAGTACGAGCGCACGTAGCGGTGACGGCTGAGTTCTTCCAGTTCAGTCAGCATTTGCGCAGCCGCATCTTTGTCGCCTGACTGTGCTTTGGCAGTTGCGAGCAGCACCCGAG